>JAJDNX010000026.1 GCA_022340485.1 Gammaproteobacteria bacterium
ACTGGAATCGGAAGGTTACCACGTCATCCCCACTGCCCGCGCAGCGCAACTGACCATGAACCGGGAAGGTATTCGTCGGCTGGTAGCAGAGGAACTCGGCATTGCCACCTCGGCATATCGATTTGCCTCGAACCGTGAAGAGTTTGACAGCGCCATCAGTGCCATTGGCCTGCCCTGCCTCGTGAAACCCATCATGAGTTCATCGGGCAAGGGACAAAGCACCATCAAAAAGCCCTCGGACATCGATGCCGCCTGGGAGTACGCTCAGCAAGGCGGGCGCACAGGCGCAGGCAAGGTGATTGTTGAGGCCTTCGTCGACTTTGATTATGAAATCACCCAGCTCACGGTCCGTCATGCCGGCGGCACTTCGTTTTGCGAGCCCATCGGTCATATCCAGGTAGAGGGAGACTATCGCCAGTCCTGGCAACCGCAACCAATGAGCGAACAGGCGCTCGCCAACGCACGCGCCATAGCAGGTAGAGTCACGGACGCGCTCGGTGGTCGCGGTATTTTTGGCGTGGAGCTGTTCATCAGGGGCGATGACGTGATTTTCAGCGAGGTTTCGCCACGTCCTCATGACACCGGCATGGTCACCATGATCTCTCAGGACCTGTCACAGTTTGCGCTGCATGCCCGTGCCATCCTGGGCTTGCCAATACCTGTTATTCGGCAACTGGGTCCAGCCGCATCCAGCGTGATACTGGTGGAGGGAAATTCTACACAGCTGTGTTTTGAAAATGTCGATGCCGCCCTCACCGAGCCGGATACGCAACTGCGACTGTTCGGAAAACCTGAAGTCAGCGGGCATCGCCGGATGGGCGTGGCGCTTGCGAAAGCCGATACCGTCGATGCAGCCATCGAGAAAGCAAAACAGGCATCTGCAGCAGTCAGCATCATCCTCTAGCGAGCACGATCATACGCTAACAAGGAATGCACAAACTGCTAAGACTGGCGTCTCCTTGTGTCTTTAAATAGCCGCGGGATACACACCGGCACACGGAAGTATTCCTACACGGCATGTTTTTCACCGTGTTTTCACCATGTGTGCCATGGCCGGTTTTTTTGTATATTGAACCTGCCCCGGAATCCCCAGACAAATAAGGACAATATATGAGCGATAATGAGTTAATTTCTCGCATGGAAACACTGGAAATACGCCTCATGCACCAGGAGGCCACTATCGAGGAATTGACGCAGGCCCTGCTGCAGCAGGAACAGTTGATCAGATCCCAGGGCACCGCCATCGAGCATATCGAAACGCTGATGCAAAGCCTGTCAGCGACACACAGCGCTCCCCCGGGAGATGAACCCCCGCCACCGCACTACTGAAGCCGCAACAAGAATTTTCACCCTAAACGTGAACCATGCACCCCCCGGCATTCGCCGATCGCAAGAATCGACTGCCATCGCGCTCAAGATACACAAAAAATACGCCGATAGGGATTCATACCATTATGTGTGTGAATCTTGCCCAATGAATAATCCTGCACTGATTGCCCAACTTACCGGTTGTGCTGCGCTCGCCAGCTTCATCTGGTTAACCAGCCGCGCATTCGGCAAGCAAAACGGCTGGGGGGTAATCGTATTGTTGTTCTCCCCGATCAGCGCGGTTGTCTATGGCATCAAATACTGGAAAAGTGAAAAACTCCCCTTTCTTGCCTACATAACCACCACGGCAACAATGATTGCATTGTGCCTGTACCTGTTCTCAAGCTGGGGTGGCTGGGAACTGTTGCGTGCCACCCGGCAGGTCCAGCAGGGCCTCGAGTCACATACGCTGACTGAACAGGATACTCAGGCATTACTGACAATCAGTGAGTTATTTGATGAACAGTCCGGTTTTGATATGCAGTCCTCGCAAACACTGCAGCGGGCAAAAAGAGAGCTTGCCTTGCAGGCTGAGCGATTGGCAGCCGAGGAAGCCGCGGAGGCTGAGCGTGCAGAGAAGGGTCGCCTTGACTTCAATGACATTGACAAAAAGGTAAAACCTGCACCGCAACGCTACCGCCTTGCTTATATGACCATTAGGGTTGAAGATGCTCCCCACTATGTAGGCTCTACTGTCAAGCTGACACGCAAGAATGTCCTCGAAAAGGAGTATCGCCTGGTAAAAGCCACCGCCAACAAGCTTGAATTTGTCCAGCGTACCGGCAGTGGCTCCTATACCTTCCGTTTCAGATACAACGACATCGAGAAGATCAGGGTCCTTACCAAGCAACCGTATTGATCGAAGTTGACAACATTGTCGGCATCTGAAAAACTCGCTCCCATGGTTACTCAACTGCACCGCCGCATGAATCATCGCAAACACCGACTGCCCGTTTGGCATGTCGAACCCTGCACCTGTGGCAACTTGAGGATGTCAGTAGAGCACTAACACCGAGCTAGCAAACAATCTCAAAGGCCGCAGTGTGCAAACCCTGCGGCCTTTTTGTTTCTATGCAATTCAGTACACATTGTGGAGGGAAGTAAAGTGTCTGTCCCAGCGGCCTATATCAGTATCATCCTCATCTGGTCGACCACACCACTGGCCATTCAATGGAGCGGTGCCGAGGTAGGGTACCTGTTTGGTATTACCAGCCGCATGCTGTTGGGGGTTGTGGTTGGCCTGCTGGCCGCCACCCTGCTCAACATCAAGCTGCCATGGCACGTACAGGCACGCAAAACCTATATTGCCGCTGGCCTGGGCCTGTTTTTCGCCATGACTTCCGTATACTGGTCGTCCCAGTTCATTCCATCTGGATGGATATCGGTATTGTTCGGGCTGGCGCCGATCATCACCGGTTTCATGGCTACCCTGTGGCTGGCAGAGAAGGCGCTAACAGCCTCCCGAATCACGGGTTTGCTCCTTGGGCTTGCCGGTTTAGCGATCATGTTACTGGGTTCACAGGCACTTGGCCCGCAAGCCGCATACGGGATCGCCGGTATGGTCTTCTCGGTGACAGCCTACTCTGCCAGTGCGGTGGCCATAAAGCGTATCGCTGCGGATGTGCCCGCACTGGCTACCACCATCGGCGGATTACTTGTGACAATTCCCTTGCTACTCGGAGTTTATCTCATTACCGGTGAACCACTTCCGGCCACCGTGCCACTCCGTGCCATTGCCGCCATTGTCTATCTCGGTATGGTTGGCTCCGTTTTGGGGTTTGCGCTGTATTATTACGTTCTGAAACATGTGGATACAACCCGTGTCGCACTGATCACAGTGATCACGCCGGTTATTGCCCTGCTGCTCGGGCACTTGCTGAATGGTGAAGCCATCCAAAGGGAGACGTTGATTGGAAGCGCAACCATCCTCTCGGGACTATTGCTGTTTGAATACGGACAAGCGGCGGGCAAATGGGTAAGGGACACCATTCCATGAGCCGTGACCCCTTGTATTCCCTGGGTAGATTCGAATCAAGGCACTTTGCAGGGTACTGTTGACCCAGTTTTCAGGGGTTGCCAAACCACCAGAGGCCAAGGGAATACAGGAAAACCATCAACAACCCTATTTGCATGATCACGCACTCCCTCTCGTGTAGCGCCCGCATCATTAAATGCGCATCAGCGCACGAATATGCTGAACAACCGCACGACCCAGGGCATGCAATTCATAGCCACCCTCCAGTGTGGAAACCACGCGCCCCCCTGCACAGTGTGTTGCTACCTCCATAATTTCACGCGTTATCCAGTAATAGTCGCTGTCCAACAGATTGAGCTGTCCCATGCAATCCTCGAAATGCGAGTCAAATCCGGCAGATACCAGGATGAGCTCAGGTCTGAATCTGTGCAATACCGGCAGCAGGTGATTCTGTACCGCCTGCTGAAACTCATCACTGTAGGCACCCGCATTGAGCGGGACATGAACAATGTGGCGGCTATCCGTGACCAGCGGTGTATAGGGATAAAACGGGTGCTGGAATACTGAGCACAGCATAATCCGATCATCCGCCTGAAATATACTTTCGGTACCATTGCCATGATGGACGTCGAAATCAACAATCGCGACCCGATCAATACCCGCGGCCAGGGCATGGGCGGCACCCACCGCGAGGTTGTTGAAGATGCAGAACCCCATCGCGCTGTTGCGCCCCGCGTGGTGTCCCGGCGGGCGTATACCACAGAATGCGGTTTCGACCTCGTTGTGTATCACCATCTCAACCCCTAGCACCATGGCACCGGCTGCACGGTAGGCGGCTTCCAGGCTTCCCGGACCCATCACGGTATCCGCATCGAGCGTAACCAGGCCGGACATTGGAGCGTGGCGTTCGATCTCATCCAGATAGCCCGGAGAGTGCACCCGACAGAGTTGCTCACGGGTCGCGCGTGGCGCATCCGTCCGCTTCAGCAGGCTCATCAGACCGGTCGAAATCAGCGCATCCTCGATGGCATAAAGGCGTTGCGGAGACTCCGGATGGTCGCTGCCCGTCTGATGACCCAGGCAGGCAGGATGGGAAATGTAGGCAGTAGTCACGTTAGGGAACACAAGTTGCTATGATGCGCTTCATCTTAGCAGTCCGCACGGGGTGCCGCACAGACTCATGCCGCGAGCAGGGAGCTTTTTCAGAATATGGGTAAACACTATCTCAACAAGCTGTTTGAGCCAAAGTCAGTTGCCGTATTTGGTGCCAGCGATCGCGAGGGCGCGGTTGGCAATCTGGTTTTCAGAAACATGATCGAGGGAGGCTTCAAAGGCGATGTTTTTCCGATCAACCCGAAACACAGCAAGGTACAAGGTCACCATGCCTACCCGGACCTCGATAGCATTGGCAGAGCTGTCGACCTTGCCGTGATCACAACACCGGCCGTGACAGTACCTGGCATTATAGAGTCCTGCGGGGAACACGGTATACGTGCGGCAGTGGTTATATCGGCAGGTTTCCGCGAGATTGGTCAGCAGGGTCTGAAGCTGGAGCAGGCGCTGGTGGAAAATGCGCACCGCTACGGACTGCGCTTTATCGGGCCTAACTGCCTGGGTTTGATGCGCCCCGAGACCGGGCTCAACTGTACCTTTAACAAGGGCAGTGCCAGCCGGGGCAATATTGCCCTGGTATCACAGTCCGGTGCTATCTGTACTGCGATACTGGACTGGGCAGCTGCCAACAATATCGGTTTTTCCGCCGTGGTCTCCACCGGCATTTCGGCAGATATCGACTTCGGCGAAGTACTCGACTACCTGGTCAGCGACCCTGATACCAAAAGTATCCTGCTTTACATTGAAGGGATCCATGACGCACGTTCATTCATGAGTGGCCTGCGGGCTGCAGCACGAGTTAAACCGGTTATTGCACTCAAGACCGGCCGGCACCTGAGCGGCTCCAAGGCGGCCATGTCCCACACCGGTGCACTGGTCGGTTCCGACGATGTGTTTGACAGCGCCTTGCGCCGCGCCGGTGTAGTACGTGGTCTGCGCATTGGTGAACTGTTTTCAGCGGCTGCCACCTTGACATCTGTGTCCAGTGTGAGGGGAGAACGTCTCGTCATTATCACCAATGGTGGTGGACCGGGAGTAATGGCTACTGACCGTGTGACCGATCTTGGCATGTCGCTGGCTGAGTTGTCAGAGGACACGCTAAAGAAGCTGAACGCGGTTTTGCCGCTGACCTGGTCACAGGCCAACCCGGTCGATGTTATCGGCGATGCTACACCCGAACGTTATGCCCAGGCCGTCGAAATCTGCATGAGTGATCCCGGCGTGGACGGCCTGCTCGTCATACTGACACCCCAGGCGATGACTGATCCAGCCGCGGTTGCAAGATCGCTGGTCATGATTGGCGACAAGAGCAGCAAGCCGCTACTGTCATGCTGGATGGGTGAGATCCAGGTCGCGGAAGGTCGCCGGATATTGCGTGATGCCAATTTACCCACCTTTCATACACCGGAGGCGGCCGTCGAGGCATTTTCCTATCTGGTGAACTACTATCGAAACCAGAAACTGCTGCTCGAAACGCCTGGACCGCTGTCACTCGGCAAGGCACCCGATGTCGAAGGTGCGCGGATGATTATTGAGGGTGTACTTTCAGAGGGACGGAAAGTGCTTAGCGAGACGGAGTCCAAGGCGGTGCTGCATGCATTCCATATTCCGACTGCCCAGGCCACTGTAGTGCGCTCCCCCAACGAGGCACTGGTCCAGGCAGAGAGCCTGGGTTTTCCCGTGGCATTGAAAATCAATTCTCCGGATATCACCCACAAGTCTGATGCTGGCGGTGTACGCCTAAATATCAGCAACGCACAGGCTGTTCGCAACGCCTACAATGACATGCTTCAGACGGTGAAGAAAAACCGACCGGAGGCACGCATTGACGGGGTTACCATAGAACCAATGCTGCAGCGGCCCAACGGCCGCGAGTTGCTGGTAGGTCTTGTCACAGATCCGGTATTTGGTCCGGTCATCACGTTCGGCGCTGGGGGCACCGCCGTCGAGGTTATGGGCGACCGCGCAGTAACACTGCCACCGCTTAACCACCGACTGGTGCAGGACCTGATCGGCCAGACCCGGGTGTACAAGCTGCTTGGTGCATTCCGTCATATGCCGATGGCAGATATGCAAGCCCTGGAGCAGGTATTGCTGCGCGTCTCGGAAATCGCCTGCGAACTTCCACTGGTCAGGGAGCTGGATATCAATCCGTTGATTGTGGATGAGCACGGAGCCATAGCTGTCGATGCGCGCATGGTTGTGGATTACCAGCCGCAGACGGCTGAACGCTACGACCATATGGCAATCTACCCTTATCCGAGCCACCTCGTGATAAAACTGCAACTACCCAATGGTACCGACATGGTGATTCGGCCGATACGGCCGGAGGATGCCGGAATCGAGCAGACATTTATTCGGAAACTCTCAGAGCGGGCAAAATATTTCCGTTTCATGCAATCCATTACCGAGCTCAGCCCGCAAATGCTGGCCCGCTTCACCCAGATCGACTACAGCCGTGAAATGGCTTTGATCGCAGTTGTGTATGTAGACGGGCAAGAGACTGAAATTGGTGTTGCTCGTTATATCATCAACCCGGATGGCAAGAGTTGTGAATTCGCTATCGTAATTGCAGACAACTGGCAGCGACAGGGTATAGCACACCGGTTGATGCAACAACTTATTGAAACAGCGCGCAGTCATGGACTGCAAATAATGGAAGGTGATGTGCTCGCAACTAACCACGAGATGCGCAGCCTTGCAAAAAAACTTGGCTTCAGCATCAAACTAGATGAAGAAGAACCCAGCATGGAACGTATTGTGTTGCATTTGTAGTATTTTCAAGCTCCAGCCTCACACCTCGATGGAAGAGGTGTTCGATCCTGTCTTTAAGCCCATTGTTATTGAAGTCGACGTCGAGGCCCGGGTCGGGCGCGTATTGATTGAATGGCTGGTCGAGTGTTCCGGTGAACCCATTCGCAATCCTGTCACCGGAGCGCCGCACCGGGCACTCATCGACTTGCCTGATGGTTTGAATACCGCGTTGCCGAGATGGGGAGCGCCATGTTTAAGACAAGCGGCCCGATCGCAATGTCCTTTGAACACCGTTATGCGCAGTTCGCACATATCCATCTGAACAACCATGGCATAGTCAAAGAATTTGGCCGCCCGCCAAGCCATGCATGAGCGATATGACCGCAATGGAGGTGCTGCTTCGCCATGACCGACTGATAACCGGGATGGGGCTGGCTGTCATCTGCCTCTTGTCCTGGCTGCACATCCTTGCCGGGGCAGGAACAGGTATGAGCACCCTCGCCATGACCACGTGGCAATTCCAACCACCGCATTTCTCCGCGGTTATCTGCTGGCGTGGCTGATATTCAGCTTGGCGGCAACCGCTTTGCAGTGCTCGCTGGAACGGGCAGGCCTGGTGTATTCCATGATGATGTGGAGCACAAATAGCATTCTATCAGGATCCTTTCAGATCGGCGCCGGCATCTACCAGCTCTCGCCCCTGAAAAACACCTGTTGGAAGCATTGCCGTTCAACAGCTGACTACCTCTCCCGGCACTGGCGCAAGGAGCACCTGGGTGCGGTGCACATGGGATTGGGGCACGGACTTTATTGCATCGGTTGTTGCTGGTTCCTGATGGCGCTGTTGTTCGTTGCTGGCATCATGAACCTGGTGTGGATCGCGGGCCTGGCGATCCTTGTATTGACTGAGAAGCTTGCACCATTTGGCTACTGGATCGACCGGGCTTCGGGTTTGCTGATGATTGCTGCGGGAGGATACTTGTTGCTAGCATGAGAGAGCTGTGACAGTATTTTGAGTATCTGCTGAGTAGTGGCACCCATTCCTGGCCAGACTACTGATTATGTACATACACTGGGACTGGAGCAATCCAGGTTGCTCGATGAGGGCAACTAGAACAGGGCCCCTAAAGCACGAAGAGCATCTTTTAACAAAGAGACCTCCCAGGTCAGATCACAGTACTGTGCATATGTTTACGTACCTCAAGAACACCCTTTTTGTTAGTATCCTTTGTTGGCTCCTGATTGCGACGCCTGCAATGGCACAAACATTGTTTGCAGCCATCGGCGACTATGGCAACGGTACCCCCGAGGAAGCCTCCGTGGCCGGCTTGGTGTATGAATGGAACCCGGAATTCATTATCACTCTGGGTGATAACCGCTACGGATCGATGGGTTACGACGAAGTTGTGGGTCAGTACTTCTGCGATTATCTGGCTGATGTAGGAAACGGCGGCTTCTGTTCGGGTGGTAATAGTCAGGCAAATGCGTTCTTCCCGTCCCTGGGTAACGGAGACTACCAGGATGGTGGCGGAGTGAAGGAGTACCTGAGTTACTTCACCCTGCCGGGCAAGGGTGTGGCCACCAGCGGAACATCCGGCAGTGAACGCTACTACGACTTCGTGAAGGGACCGGTGCACTTCTTCATTCTTGACAGTCAAGGTGCGCGCAACAAGAGCAACAGCACAAAGACTGCCCAGCAAAACTGGCTCCAGGCGCAGCTCGCAAAGTCTGTGTCGCAGTGGAACATTGTCTACTTTCATCATCCTGCATACAGCTCCGGGACCTCTACTCCGAGCACTGTGATGCAGTGGCCATTCGCCGCCTGGGGTGCCGATGCCGTGATTTCAGGGCATGACCATATCTACGAACGCATCTTTGCTGACGGCATCGTCTATTTCATCAACGGTCTGGGTGGTGACACGATTGGCAGTTTTTTGAAAACTCCTGTCAGCGGCAGCCAGGTGCGCTATAACGGCGATTACGGGGCGATGCAGATCGATGCAAGCGATACAACCATAGAGTTCCAATTCATCAACAGCAAGGGAGATATTATTGATGAATACATGATAGACACGGGCTTCGGTGGCGAAGGGTATCAGCAGGATGCAGAGACGGGTCAAGTCGTATTTGAGGCAGAGCATGCGGACGCGAACATCCCGCGTAGTGGCTACAGCTGGGTGGCTAATTTTACTGCGAAGTATTCCGGCGACAGTGCGTTGCGCACCAGTCCGACCTCCGGCAGTGCCCAGAAAGACCCGGGGTATTCACAGACCAGTCCGCAGCTGGATTACCAGGTGAACTTTGTGCAGACGGGTACCCACTATGTCTGGGTAAGGGGTTATGCAGATAGTAGCAACAACAACTCGGTGCATGTGGGTCTGGATGGAGCGGAGGTAACAAGTAGCGAGAACATCTATTTTCCAGTCACCCCTGCCTGGAACTGGGCAGGTGGTCCCGGGGTAGCGACTATAATGGTGTTGAGTCCGGGCATTCATACGATCAATGTCTGGATGCGCGAGACGGGGTTCCGAATTGACAAGCTGGTGGTGACGAGCGATGCCGGCTTTACACCAAGCGGATTCGGCCCGGCAGAGAGCCCGGTCAACCGGTAAAGGTCAACACGTTTGCGGTCCTGACCGTTGTCTTCACCTGCAGCGCAGGAATCTGGATTGCGGGTATGTCTACTTGGGAAACAGGAACTGCAACTGCAGGCGTAGCTGCCAGTCGGCACCGTATTCCGGTATCTCCGCGTTGTAGTAGGCAGAAATCTGGCCATTCAGCGGCTGCTTGCCGATCTTGAATATCTTGCCGACACCCCCGCCGAACGGCACCGTCCAGCGGTCCCCGGAGTCGGCCTCCCAGTCGGCGGTGATTATGGGTGCGGAGGTCAGGTAGAGACCGTTGCCGCCCGGGATGTTGTAGTTAACGAAGTACTGCCAGGTGAACAGATTGACGTCCTGCGCCCAGACATTGCTGAACAGTGAACCGACCACCCAGTGGCCCGGCATACCGAGAAACACGGCCGACACGCCCCCACCCCAGTTGCCGGCACCCAGCGAATCATCCGTGGAAGTAGGAATCAGCACCACGGGTCCGACACCCCAGGTCAGTTTTCCGGAGTCCTTTGGTGAGAAGAACGCCGAGAAGCTGGTGTCACCCAGTCCGTTTTTTCGATCTCCATCGGCCAGTGGCTGTGATATGACGGGCAGGATCGTTCGGGTAATCAGATTCCAGTCTTCGCCGAGCGAAATAGGATAGACAGGCTGGATATTGAGGATATTCTGTGTTCGGTCATCGGGACCGACATTGAAGTTGGTGTTGTTCTGCAACGGCAAGCTGATCAGATCGGCAACCGGGTTCTGTGCCTGCTTGGCGAGGTCACTCTGATCTGTGGCATGGACCTGCTGCATAATTCCCAGCAGTGCAATTGCCAGAATGGCGTTTGCGATATTCATTCTGCTTCTCCTAATCTGGCTGTACTTTAATCGAGATAGTCCTGACTAGCCGAAGTTTAGTAGTGAAAGGCCCAAATGTTAAACACATTTTGCTTTTGATGACCGAGACCAGCGTGTTGACATTTCGGGCAAGTTGACGAAGAAACTGATTGCACTTGCCAATTGGATAGGTTTGCTCGGAATCAGCAAGGCAAAACTGCAGGTGGCCCGTTGGTATCCCCGACAGCAGGAATTTCATTTGTAATCTGAAGGCTTGTTAGATGAATGGATCAATTCTTCATAAGATCATATCTGGTGGACAAACAGGTGTAGACCGGGCGGCTCTGGATGTTGCCCTGGAGTTGGATAGGCCCTGTGGCGGCTGGTGCCCCAGGGGACGGCGCGCTGTGGATGGCATGATACCTGCCAAATACCCACTACAGGAAACTGAATCACCTGACTATGTGGTGCGCACCCGATTAAATGTGCTGGACTCAGACGGCACACTGATTCTTAATCGTGGAGAACTCTCAGGCGGCACCCAATACACTATAGATTTTGCAGAAAAAGAAGGTAAGCCTTATCTGGTCATGGCGCTTGACCGATCACCCAACCCGCAAGAAGTGATCGACTGGATTACGCAGAACAATATCCACATCCTGAATGTTGCCGGCCCACGGGAAGAAGGACGCCCAGGGATTCACAGTCAGGCAGTGGGGTTTCTGCAGAAGGTATTGTAATCAGTCGCCAAGTGCCTGTATCAAGGTGCCGCACCCAACAAACAAACCGATCTGTCTTTCCGAATCAGGCTGCTGAACGAGTGAGTCCCTGAATCTGTAACAACCGCAACGCAGATCCTTCTGGTTGTCTGTTTCATAACATCTATCTATAGAGCCATAAATGGCGAGTTGTTTTTACCCACAACCAGATACGGATACCGTGATCCCCTTGTGAAGACGTCTTTATATAGTAGATTATTATCTGGTAATGTTCTTAATAATATGAATTACCTGAAGATATTCATCTGAATAAAAAGTGAACAATTTAACCAATGCTTATGTAAAAACACGGCCTTGGCCTACATAAGAACAATTCATCCACAGGGTTATCCACAGTAAATGTGGATAATTTGTATTTACACATACAACACACTAATGACCCCGCTGGGATCTTCCTGTTGTCGGCAAAGGCGGCACTCACTCATCGCGTAGTTCGGATCACAGACCGTCCTGACCAGGCCTGCCTCGATCGCCCGGGTGGGATTCAGGTGATGCGATGCCGAGAGCGCTGCAATAGCACAGCGCTGATCACCTGCCATCTGTTCGTACAGACCGCAGCCTTATTCATATTCCGCCTTTTCCGCGACCCGACGCTCACCCAACAGCCGCTCCGCACCCCCTGATAGGGGTGGGGAAGAATTTGAATATTTGATCAGCGGATTCCCGCTCAGGCAGGATTCTTTACCGGTCCTATGCAGGCAGCCAGCGCCTGACTGAATTCCGCGAAGTAATTCGTTTCACCGACCAAACCGGTAATACCAGCGCGCTCGAGCTTGGCTTGGACCCGGCTATTCGCACCGGAAAGCATGACACGCACACCGCGCCTCTGCAGGTCCTGAATTGCCTCTTCCAGCGTCTGCAGTCCGGTTATGTCAATGAACGGCACCCAGCGCAGGCGGATGATTAGCAGTTCCGGATCGGTATTGGTGCCCGCCAATGCACGTTCGAAATTTTCGACCGCGGCAAAGAAAAAGGGGCCTTCCACGATGAAAACAAGAACTCCGGGCGGCAGCTTGCTCACGCCGTGTTGTGCCAGTTCCTGTGCCAGTTCCAGCTCGGTCGTTTCGCGCACTTCAATACTGCTCGACATGCGGCGCAGGAAATGCAACGTTGCCAGAATCACGCCGATATTCACAGCCACCACGAGATCCGCAAACACGGTCAGAACGAACGTTACCAGCAAGATCACCACATCGGCACGCGGGGCACGTTTCACCATTTTGGCGAAGTGTCTTACCTCGCTCATGTTCCAGGCCACGACGAACAGGATTGCAGCCAATGCAGCCAGGGGGATGTGGACTGCAAGTGGTGTCAGGAACAGGATAATCAGAACCAGCGTGAAGGCATGCACGATGCCTGCGAGGGGGCTGGTACCGCCGTTACGGATGTTGGTCGCGGTACGCGCGATCGCACCGGTCGCGGCAAATCCGCCGAACAAGGGGGCGACAATGTTGGCAATGCCCTGGCCGATCAACTCCTGGTTCGAATCATGCCGGGTGCCAGCCATGCCATCGGCGACCACGGCGGAGAGCAGGGATTCAATGGAACCCAGCATGGCAATCGTGAAGGCCGGGCCGATCAACTCGATAATCTGGGTGTAGGTAATACTGGGCAGTTCGAACTCCGGAAGACCCTGTGGAATGCCGCCGAATGTGCTACCGATGGTCCGCACATCGGAAAACTGGAACACCGCCTGCAATAGCGTGGCGACGATCAGCGCGACCAGGGGGCCGGGCACGCGTTTCAAGCCGGGCACACGAGGAGAGAGGATGACTAACGCAAGCGACAACAGGGCAAGCAGCGTCGTTGTCGGATGGAGTTGCGGCAATGACTGGACGAGTGCCCATATTTTTTCATGGAAATGATTGCCCGTGACTGCCGGCAGCCCGAAGAAGTCGCGCCACTGTCCCACCCAGATGATTACACCGATGCCAGCCGTGAAACCGATAATGACCGGGTCGGGAATAAACTTGATAATGGCGCCCATGCGCGCCATGCCCAGCAGCAACAGGATCACACCCGCCATTAAGGTGGCAACCTGCAGACCGGTAATCCCGTAATCCGCTGTGATGCCCGACAGAATCACGACGAACGCACCGGTTGGCCCGGCAATCTGGAGACGGCTTCCGCCGAAGGCGGAAACCAGGAAACCCGCCACAATGGCGGTGTACAGCCCCTGTTCCGGCTTGGCCCCGGAGGCGATCGCAAAGGCCATGGCAAGCGGCAAGGCGACAACGCCGACGATCACGCCAGAGACAATGTTCGGCAGCCAGTGTTTCCGTGCCAGCAAACCGGCGCGATAGGCGTTGACAAGCGCGTTCATTCGGGGTGTTCAGCCTGGGAAACGGTAATTCTACTATGTCCAGCAGGCACAAGCCTGCATCGTTGCATGACCGGGATGGGAATCCTATCGCGGAAGTTGTGGCTAGGGAAGGTGAAGATGCATGCTGGCTTAGCAGGCCCTGTTTAACCTTCTTCAAGACTTTGGCCAGAAAATGACCGGGGGATCGCGGCGTCCGGACGGTGACTTCTGCACAGACACTTGCCCTTCCCCGTGCCCCTCTCCAGTCGCAGCCATGCTCGACGAGGACTGGAACCGGCCAGAAATTTCCCTTGCCGGGATTCCTGTGTACAGTCGAAAATGGCGACAACTTATCCTTCCCGGGCGACTAGAAAGCGCGGGATCAACTACAAGTGTTACCGTTTACATGGATTTAAAAGTAACTCACCCGTTATCCTAGCTGGGATTGCCATACCATAAACATGGTCGCAGGCAGGAAACACTCTAGAATCTCGCCTTATCAACAATCAGTATGACTACCGGGGTCACGGCCGCTAAAAATATAAGCGCGCCACAGATCAATATGTAGATCGTTCGTGTCATTGAAATGCCCTCCCTTCCCAGAACAATGATAAAGCAGCTTATCTGGCCACCCCTCAGCCTCGACACATACGCTGGCGGGCCTGTTCTGACGTATGTCCCGACATAACACTCCTTTTTGCAAAAAATGTTCCATAAATTCATGAACTCATAAGTGACTCATTCTTATGGACAAGCTGATTATGCTGCCGCAAGCTTGCAAAATATTTGTTTCGCCTTGGTGCATCTTGAATAGCTTTCGCACCATTTGAGTACCAAGCAGACTTGGCTTGGCTGGACCATATCACTGGGTAAGGAACCACAATCAGTGCAGGGTTGCCGCTTCGCAGAGGCCCTATTGGTTTTCTGTGGGTGATCGCAGCAACGGTTACAGCCTCGGGATAATGGCCTGAACAAAAAACCGCCCCCCCGTAGCTACTGATCAGTCGATGACAACGGTCTCCGGAACCACAACAACACGACTGTTGGCGGCGATTTCGGCATACACTGCTGTGGGATCCTTTTCATAGCGGCGCGAGAAATGAAACGGCACCAGACGTGCAACGCCAGCGGCTTCAGCGATTTCAGCACAGGTTCTGGTGGTGATATGCGCAGTGCGTTTAGCCTGGTCGCTTTCGGCCTCACAGAAGGTCGATTCACAGAACAGGGTGTGGGCGTTGCGCACAAGATCAACCACACGGGCACGGTTTTCCGGTGTATCGGCGAAGTCTGTGGCATAGGCCAGTTTCTTACCGGGGCTGACAAGCACCAGCTCATTTGCCAGCGTTTGCACATGCTCACTGGAGCCGTCGGGCAGCGCGATACGCACCCCGATCCTGCCTGTCTGCAAGTATCGCTTCAGCTTGCCCAACCACGGCCCCGGTGGCAGGCCACGCTTCTTCAGTCGGTCCTTGCGGATATTGATTTCTTGTGCCGGCTCCAGCACATAAGCCAGCACCGGAGAGACATGGTCAAGGGTAGTGGCACGCACCCGAAATCCCGCCTCGGCCATCACCACGCCATCCGCTGCCGCTGTTTCTTCCACTAAGGTGTAGCCGGGATGGCCAGCCTGTACGGTGTAGCGATGCAGTTCTTCGCCATGCAACTCGATTACCTCGAAGCGCGGCCCGTTATCACCCACACGATCCCAGAGTATGCCACGCACGAGACCGTCGATGTTCGCAGCCAGACCCGGTGGTCCGTACAATCTGCACAACGAGGTTTCACCAATGCGCGAGCGTAACAACCAAAGAAATCCGGCTATGTGATCGACGTGAGCATGACTGATGAACACGTCGCTGACCTGGTGTGCTATCCGTGCAGGCAAGCGCGCTCCTTCGCCCAAATCAAACAGCAGGCTGCGCCGTCTGTGGCGCAGACGTACATGCAGCAGAGGGTCTCCAAACACGCCATTGACCAGACATACACTGAGTGCCCCTACGCGTCCTACCGGCCGCGGCCCCGTCATGGCAGGCGTGGGTGCATATGGCGTGACATCCGCTTTCGGAAGATAGCTAAACGGGTCTGCAACAAAACGTTCGACCGTAGCGAGACGCCCGTCCGCGTGGCGTGTGGCATCACGCACGAGCAGTGACCGCACTGGCCTGGCGTCGTCAGGCAACCGCAGGTGCAGCCATTCAGCCTCGAGAGCGAGCACTTCTCCCATAGCGAGTGTTTGTACACCATCGAGCAACGCAACCTGCCGGCCAGTCCAGCTAGCGGGCACATCCAGTGGTGGTGGTGTGCCGGTGAGCGTAAGCTGGCGAATATCCAGCACACGTTCTCCGGCACCGGCCAGGTAGCCATCCCATAGCCCCGTGCGTCTTGATGCCCGTGCACGTTTGCCAGGCCGACTGGCCTCCGGTACTGCAGCAACGGCATAGACTTCGATCGGCAAGGCCTGCAGCTCCTGCTGCAGGGGTGGCGTGCGCCCGGCATGCGCAAGGACCAGTACCGCATCGATACCCGCTGCATCGACCATGGCTGACAGCAGTTCCGCACCCGCTACACCGCGCACCACCCCGGGACCATCCACTAGCAGCACACCGTCATCAACCGTCGCTGACAGTCGGCGAATTGCCGCCATCAGTGGCAGCCGGAAGCGGCCTGCATCCAGCGTGCAGAGCGCCTCAATGACCTCTACAGTCCAGGTAGTGAGTTCCCGGCGGCCAAGACACACGGCGCCGGGCACTCCGAACAGGGGCGAGCCGGGATCAGCACCGAGGCAATGGCAGCTTCGACCTCGTTGCAAGAGTGTTGTCGCAAGACCATCGACCAGTGTGGACTTGCCCGTGCCAGGGGGACCTACCAGCAACACGCGCCGGTCATCGGTCAGCATGACGTCGATCAGCCCCTGTGGATCAGCGTGCAGCTGTGGAATCCGGAGATGTGGTCTGTCGCCAGCCATATCCTGATGATGGCACAAAACATCAAGCAGTTGCTTTTGGGAGAAATCAATGATTTCCGAATATTCTCTATGCCTGTCGACTCTGCATCGGCCTCCTCCGTGCAGCCACTGCACTGACTCCGCACACCCGGCAAAAACGGGTACATGACCGGCTTGCACGTCCCTGAGCATGAATGGTGGTTACGAATGGTACTCATGGCCGCGGGACCACATGCCAATACCTTGACCTCTAGCTCAACCACTCGCGTGCAGTCTCGGTAATGGCCGATACGGCCGGATGGGAAATCCGCCGTTCCACAGAGATCGCGTAGTACTGTTCACGAACCTCCTCTGTGCTGCCAATGATCCGCTGACCATATTGCTTCGCCACTTCCTTGGCAATGGGGGTCGGTGTGATGAAAATTCCGGTGCCGGCCTGGCCAAAGACTTTCATCAGGGCACTGTCGTCGAATTCGCCGACGATGCGCGGGTAGATACGCTGGCTGTCCAGCCAGTCGAGCAGTTTTGCCTGTACCAGGTTGGTTTCGCTGGGTATCAGCAGCGGCGCCCCATCAAGACTGCGCGGGAACTTCTTGGGCAGTGTCTTGGCCAGGTGCTGTACGGCGAGAAAGCTGATCCCACATTCACCGAGTACATGGCTGTAGCCACGCACATTGATGCCAGGCGGGATCGGTCCATCCGCGATAACCATGTCCACCCGGTGCAGCGCCAGTTCGGCCAGCAGGCTCGCCAGGTTGTTCTCACGACAGATGATGCGTACCGGCTCGGACAGGGAAAGTGCGGGAGCGAGCAGTCGGTAGGCGATCGTCTTGGGCACCACATCGGCAATGCCGACCTTGAAGGTCATCTGCCTTCCCGGGGGATGGTTGCGCAGTGCTTCCTCGAGTTCACCACCCAGCGAAAAAATCTCGTCGGCGAAACTGAGCACCAACCGCCCCGTCTCAGTGAGTTCCAGGTTGCGACCTGCCTTACTGAACAGCGTTTCACCGATACTATCTTCCAGCTGACTGATCTGCCCACTGATGGTCTGGGGCGTGAGGTGCAGGCGCTCACTGGCGCGCGTAATGCCGCCCTGCTTGGCCACGACCCAGAAATAGTGCAAGTGCTTGTAGTTGATCATGACAAAATATATTTCGTTTTTTTCGAATATTCTTGTAATTATATTCGACTATTCCTTAAGTTCAATTGGCGTTAGTTTCTTCACTGTGTCAAACCCACAGAGACCTGGAGGTAACCATGCAGATAGAAATACAGGCACAGAATTTTTCCATGACCCGCGCCATGCGCACGCACATTGAACGCCGGCTGGGGTTTGCACTCGGCAAGTGCTACCGGCACGTCAAACGCATCCTGGTACGTCTCTCCGACATCAACGGGCCGCGAGGTGGCAACGACAAGCGCTGCCATCTTGTCGTGACGCTGCCAGGCCAGGCGGTAGTGGTGGAGAATACGCAGGCCGACTTGTACGTCGCAATCAACCATGCGGCTTCACGTGCCGGGCGCACCGTGATGCGTCAGCTACGGCGCAGGCGCCAGATCAACCGGGCCTCTTCCCCTGCAGACAGGGTATTGCCGGAAGACATCGCCTGAATCGTTGCTTAGCGTGTTAATTCACAGGAGACGGATATGAACATGAATACACCGATAATGAACCCGACCACCGCGGTCCGGGCGGACGCATTGGCAACCAACAAGGTTTTGCGCAACACCTACAGCCTGTTGTCCATGACCTTGCTGTTCAGTGCGGTAACCGCTGGGGTATCGATGACCCTGAACCTGCCGCATCCCGGTCTGCTGCTCACACTGGCCGGTTATTTCGGCCTGCTATTCGCGATATCGAAGTTCCGCAACAGCAGTGTCGGTCTGCTGCTTGTATTCGCACTGACCGGCTTCATGGGTTACACGCTGGGGCCAATCCTCAATGCCTACCTGAGCCTGGCGAATGGTGGCCAGGTTGTAATGACCGCTATGGGCGGCACCGGCCTCATTTTCATGGGCCTGTCGGGTTATGCACTGGCAAGCCGCAAGGACTTCAGTTTCATGGGCGGCTTCCTGATGGTCGGTATACTGGTGGCTTTTTTCGGCGGACTGGCCGCGGTTTTCCTTGAGGTACCGACACTGTCTCTGGCGGTATCCGCGATGTTCGTGCTGCTGATGGCGGGCCTGATCCTGTATGAAACCAGCAACATCATTCATGGAGGCGAAACCAACTACATCATGGCAACTGTGAGTCTGTATGTATCGATCTTTAACCTGTTCACCAGCCTGCTGCACCTGCTGGGCTTCATGGGTAGCGAAGAATGATTGCCGCTGGTCCACGGTGTCCCGCTCGCCGGCGTTCCGAGCATGGGCATGGCGTCACCCCTCAGGGGCCGCCCCGCTCCGGCTTCGCCGGAGTATCTGCCGTATAGCCGTCGGCTCGTACACACAACTTCACAACTCGGTGTGCCTCATCATCTTTGAGTCATATAGGCACCCTACCGATGGAGTTTCTGCACTACTTGAAGGTGGATCCGTATACAATATACGCGCCAACACCATGTTCTTCTGCGGGGGAATTGAACAAACTCCACTTTAACAAGTGGCATCGATGGCTGACTGCTCATGATTAAAGAGACCAAAGATATTCACAGTTATTACTCGCCCAATGATTTGTATAACAGGATCATTGATGGACTGAATGAAATTGGCAAGGAATTGTCAACGATAACGCTCGAGGATCTCCATCCGGTAGACGAATTTCATATCCGCGGAACTGTCGCAACGAAAGAGTTGATTGAACTTTCCGGGTTCACATCAGACATGCTTATTCTAGATGTCGGTTGTGGTGTGGGCGGTTCTACCCGCAGACTGTCACATGAAATAGGTTGTTGTGTCACCGGTGTTGATCTGAGCCATGAATATATCGATGCGGCACAAAGACTGACGCGCCTGCTTGATATGCAGGAACGCGTGAAGTTTCAAACTGCCAGTGCACTTGATCTGCCGTTTGAAGACAACAGTTTTGACGGCGTCTGGTCAATACAAATGAACATGAATGTCGAAGACAAATTTTCATGGCTGAAAGAACTGCATCGTGTAGTCAAACCAAATGGGCGCGTGATTCTGTATGAGGTCTGTGCAAATAAGAACACTCCGGTTTATTTTCCAGTGCCATGGGCACAGGAAAGTTCAATAAGTTTTCTTGTGGAACCAGACTTGTTCCGCGAGGTTATAACCTCCGCCGGTTTTACTGTTGATGTCTGGCAAGACAAGACCGATTTGGCACAAAAAGCCTTTGCGAACATGACAAAGCCCGTGACTGATCCAGAGCTGCCAGAGCTTGGTGTACACCTGCTGGTTGGAAACGACATCCTCACCAAGGCATATAATCTGCATCGCAATCTGGATGAGGAACGCGTCAGTCTGATCGAGACTGTTGCGGTAAAGCCACTTGCCCCGTAACGCTTGCCGCTCGGGGCCGGCACCAAGGCTTGAGGTCCCCGCACTCCGCCCTTCAACCTTAACCCTGACGTTGGAGTGAACCGCCCCCACCTGCATTAGAAATCTTATCCTTATGGCACAGGGACTAGCGGACCAGAATCCCTTGGTGTCAGTCACATGAGCTTTATGGGTGGAGTGTTGCTGCATGATTTGCGTATAGTTAGCAACTACCATTCCTGACACCCATTTATCGAACATGAATGCCACTCTGCAAGAATCCATTGACCGCCAGCGCAGCATCCTGAAAGGCTGGCTGTCTTCCTCGCTGATCCTGATTGCGGACGACTGTTCACAGCTCTGGCCAGATCGACAGGCCCTGGAAGCCCGCCTGATGAAGGGTCTGACCGAGCTACCATACTGCAAGTACCTGTATCTGCTTGATGAACGGGCGCACCAGATCACTTCCAATGCTTCCCGAGCCGGCTTGCTGGAAGCACACTACGGCCGTGACCGGAGCAAACGCCCATACCTTGCCATGGCACTGGCCGGCGCTCCGTTCTCCCTCTCGGAAGCCTACATCAGCCGCAATGCACGGCGGCCCTCGCTAACGGCCATGCAGATCATCCGGGCTGATGATGGCCGCCTGCTCGGCTACCTCGGGGCGGACTTCGACCTGCGCGAACTACCCGCCACGCAGGCTCTGTACCCCCAGCCGGGCAAATGGATGCAGCTCAAGGGAGATCCTGCCATCCGCTCCGGCCTCTTCCACCAGGCGCGAGTAACCAGCCCGATGGATGAGCGTATTGACGTGGTGCTGGATCTGCTCGCCGAGCTAATCACGGTTAACGGAGTTTTCCACGCCAAGCTGCACTTCTCGAGCTCCCGCGCCACCCTATGGACGATAGACGATCCATATCGTTTCCGCATCCACGGCATCGATGAGCTCAGCAATCCTGACCTCTGTCTGGCCTATCCCCGTCGGGACTATCCTGTCGATGCCGAAATCCCGGACGAGGCTATCGCGAAGATACTGCACAGTTTCCGCGATCTCAGATTCATGGACGAAACCATTTACCTGCGCTCCGGGATGCTGAACATCTTCAATGGCCTCATCGGGCTAACCTTCTCATGTGATGGATCACATTACATGCCTTGGGAGGAATTCCTCGACAAGAGCCTTGGCTTCTGGCTGGGCACCTCCGACGAAACGAGCATCTGTGTGTAGCCATTGTATTCCTGCGAA
>JAJDNX010000032.1 GCA_022340485.1 Gammaproteobacteria bacterium
CTGCTGTCGTTGCCCACCATGTTGCGGCGCGGCTACGACCCGCGCATTGCCAGCGGGGTCATTTGCGCCTCCGGCACCCTCGGCCAGATCATCCCGCCCTCAATCGTGCTGGTATTACTGGGTGATGTGCTGTCATCCGCCTACCAGCAGGCGCAACTCAACATCGGCATCTACTCACCGGAGACGGTATCCGTGGGTGATCTGTTTACTGGCGCCCTGATCCCGGGCCTGATACTGGTCTCGCTGTACCTGCTCTACCTGGTGTTTATTGCCTGGACGCGACCCGGGTCAATGCCGGCAATCACAGAGGACACCACGGCCTTAGCCAACCATAACAGCCTGCTGCAACGCATCCTCTTCAGCCTGCTACCGCCACTGCTACTGATCGTCGCCGTGCTCGGTTCCATCCTCGCGGGCATTGCCACTCCCACCGAGGCAGCCTCCGTGGGCGCTGTCGGGGCAATTCTACTGGCCTTGGTGCAGCGCCAGTGTACGCTCGCCATCATGCAGGAAGTCATGCGCAACACCACGCGCATCAGTTGCATGGTGTTTTTGATCCTGATCGGTGCCTCGGTGTTTTCACTGGTATTCCGAGGCTTTGGCGGCGATGAAGTGGTTGCCGGGTTGCTCAATAACCTGCCAGGCGGCAAGTTCGGTGCGATGCTGGCAACCATGTTATTGATGTTCCTGCTGGGCTTTGTGCTCGACTTCATCGAGATCACCTTTGTCGTCGTCCCCATCGTCGGCCCGGTATTGCTGGCAATGGGGATCGACCCGGTATGGCTGGGGATTATGATCGCGTTGAACCTGCAGACCTCGTTTCTGACCCCGCCCTTCGGATTTGCGCTGTTCTACCTGCGCGGTGTTGCCCCTGCCGAGGTTAGTACCCGGCAAATCTATGCCGGCGTTGCTCCCTTTATTGGCCTGCAGTTGTTGATGCTGGTGATGCTTGCCATGTGGCCCGCCATTGCCACCTGGTTGCCGGAAGTCATCTACCGGAATTGAACAGCCGGCGGCCTGCTTTGCAGCCTTGTCCCCTTCATGCGAAAATCCGACTCAAGGCCTTACACGAGGATCTGCAGATGTACCGATTAACGCGCTTACTGCTTGCCACCACACTGTTACTGTCGCCGCTGACGGCATGGTGTGCAAATACCAGCAACTGGCTCGATTCAGTCACCGTGGGCTATGGCAAGGAATCCAATACCAATGACGCTGATATCGTTCAACTCAGCTTGCAAAATAAGTGGAACCGTACCTGGTTTAACGGTGGAGCCTGGTATGTCGGTGGCTACTGGGATGCGGGGTTATCCTATTTGAATGCCGATGCCGACAGCGGTGAAAACGGCGAACTGTTCGACCTCAGCCTAATGCCGGTGTTCCGCTGGCAGCGTGATGCCAGCCTGTCCAGCGGTGTGTCGCCGTTTGCCGAGGCTGGCATTGGCCCACACCTGCTGTCGGAAACAAGCCTGGCCGACCAGCGATACTCCACTGCCCTGCAACTCGGCACCCTGATCAGCTTTGGCATAGGTTTTGGAGACCGCGGCCAGTACGAACTGTCCTACCGCTACCAGTATCTCTCCAATGTTGACCTCAAAAAACCGGATGACGGCATGAACCAGCATCTATTGCGGCTGGGTTATGTCTTTGAGTAATCAGTCACCACGCACATTGAGGTAGGTGCGCTCGGAAATATCATGCCAGGCAACCACCTGTTTCCTGAAGTGCTGGTAGGACTCGTACACCTTCGCAGACATGGCATCCTGACCGGCAATCTCGGCAACCACCTGTTCCGATATCACCCGTAACTTATCCAGTACCGGTCGAGGGAATTCACGTACATCGACGTGGTGCTCGTTCACCAGTGTCTGCAGCGCCGTGTTGTTGCGCGCCGTGTATTCCGACAGCATATCGGCATTTGCCACACGGCAGGCATTGCTCACGATACTCTGCAGGTCTGCGGGTAGCGCCTCGAATGCCTGCTTGTTGAGCAGGCACTCGAGGGTGGTGCCCGGTTCATGCCAACCCGGGTAGTAGTAATATTTCGCCGCCTTGTACAAGCCAAACGCCAGATCATTGTAGGGACCAACCCACTCGGTTGCATCGATGGTGCCCGACTGCAAGGAGGTAAAAATTTCTCCCCCGGGCAAATTGACCGGCGTACCCCCCGCACGTTTCAGTACTTCGCCACCGAGTCCCGGAATGCGCATCTTTAATCCCTGTAAATCCTCGACCCCGTTGATCTCCTTGTTAAACCAGCCACCCATCTGCAGACCCGTGTTCCCGGCAGCGGCGGGCAACACGCCAAATGGCGCGTAGACTTCCGCCCACAATGGCATGCCGCCGCCGTAATACAGCCAGGCATTCATTTCCTGTGCGGTCATGCCAAAGGGCACGGCGGCAAAAAACTGTGCAGCTTCACTCTTGCCTTTCCAGTAATAGGCCGCGCCGTGCCCCAGCTCTGCAGTACCACTGGATACGGCATCAAAGACTTCAAAGGCCGGCACCAGTTCGTTTGCACCATAGACCTTTACTGTGAGCCTGCCGCCACTCATCTCGCCAATCAGCCTTGCCAGGCTGTTGGCCCCGGTACCCAGCCCCGGAAAATTCTTTGGCCAGGTGGTGACCATTTTCCATTGATATTTCTGCTGTTGCGGCGCCACTCCGGCGGCCGTCGGGTTCGATTCCTGTCCACAACCACTGAGTATGCCGCCCGTCAGCAGGGCACTCGCCCCTGCCGTGCCCAGAAATTGTCGTCGTTTCATAACAGCCCCTGTGGTCGATTCATCAAGCCCGACATTGTACTGTGGATGCCCGCAAAACGCTGTTGCTGCATAGCGCTGCTGGAGTCAATTTTCTGCCTCTCATTAATCTCCAGGTAGCCTTGATATTACGCAATGTTATGGCATAGTATTCAGCGAACGCATTCGGTATTAGACCTAGCGTACTAAATTCTAAAATAATATTAAGTCAAGACACGCATGCAACCCGACGGGCAGAAGATGACGCAGAAGATCGAGGGGAGTCCGGGGCGGTAACATGTTGAGTGATCTCAAAGGCATTCGTGCGCGTTTTATCTCTCTGATTATTTCGGGTTTATTGCTCGCGCCACTGGCCGGAATGGCGAGTGCCCTACTGTTTGGCCTGGTAACCCCTGCGGAACTGCAAGCCGATCGCTCACTGGTGATTCTGGGCTCATTTGTGGCCATCATGGCGTGCTGGGCATATATCCATTTTTCAAGATATTTCAGCCCCTTGTCTTATGCGAAGGGGCACAACCCGCTGGTCGGCAACCTGCCGGACCAGCAACAGCGACGACTGGCACGCTTTGGTAGAGACTACTGGTGCTTCTTTCTCTTGTATGCCCTGGCGATACCCCTTCTGTTTTTTCTTGCGATCGAGAAACCCATCACCAGTGCACCGGGGACATTCCTGCAACTGATACTGCTGCAACTGTCGGTGGTGGCACTGGTGGGACTGCCTGGCTACCAACTGGCACTGGATCAGATTGGCAAACTCGCCGGACACCTGAGTCTGCATACCATTCAGGTCAGCCTGAAATCGAAGATCATGCTGCTGGGTGGTTTTGTGCCGCTGCTGTCCTACAGCATGTTGATGAATTATTACTGGCAACAGACCGGCAACCTGACCGCCGGCCACATGGCCATCTGGCTAACGCTGGTATGCCTCACCGGCCTGATCACACTGTTTTCCATACGCAGTGTCGCACAGGCACTGGAACCAATGCAGGGTCTGATCATGCGCAGCGGCGCTTCGCTGTACGCCGAACTGGCGCGACTGCAACCACAGTCAACCGACGAAATCGGCTTGATGACGCAAACACTCAGCAAGTTGTTCCGGCGTCTTGGCGAACAGGAATCTCACATGCGCGCAATCGTTGAGACCGCCGCTGAAGGTATCATCGTTGTGAACCAGCAAGGTCTGATTGACACATTCAACCCGGCCGCAGAAAAGTTATTTGGCTACCTTGCCGCAGAAATTCGCCAGCGACCGCTGAAAATGCTGTTACCGACACTGCTGGATGCCACTGGCAAACCACGCACTAGCGAAATCGAATGCGAAATCACCGGCTATCATCGAGATGGTACGGCCATGCACATGTCAGTACGGGTCAGCGCCATGCAAATCCGTGGTGAACGCCTGTATACCTGCCTGGTCGCCGACATAACCCGGCGCAAGGCCATGGAAGACCAGTTGCGTGATGCAGAATGCCGCTATCGCGATCTCGTGGAGACGGCGCACGACATGGTATGGACGCTGGATACCGAAGGCCGTCTGACCTATCTTAACAAGGCCTGTGAGAACATCTACGGCTATACGGCCGATACCATGTTGCACCATCAACTGCATGAATATCGCTCACCCGGTCATTCGCCAATCGACCAGGAAGCCATTAAACAACTGCTTCTGGGGGAGGAAACCGTGCAGTTTGAAACGGTCCATCTTGACCGTGACAGCAAGCCGCATTTCCTCAGCTTCAGTGCCCGCTCACACAAGGATGCCCGCGGACAAGTCACCCGTATCAGCGGGACCGCGCGTGACATCACTGAACAGAAAGCCTTTCAGCATCAGCTCTCCTACCATGCCGAGCATGATCCGCTCACCGGGATGTTCAACCGGCACTATTTTCAGGAAGAGCTGGAACGTACCGTGGCGCGCGTGGCACGTAATGGCTCTGACTGTGCACTGTTTTATATCGATCTCGACCAGTTCAAATATATCAACGACACCCTTGGACATGCTGCCGGTGACCGTTTACTGGTTGATGTCGCCACACTGCTGTCAGCACACGTCCGTGAGGGCGACCTGCTGGCGCGTTTCGGAGGTGATGAATTCACTCTGCTGCTCTATAACATTGACAAGCAGGACGTGCTGCGGGCAGCAGACAACTTTCGCACCCTGTGTGACGATTACAGATTCAACGATGATGAGAAATCTTTCACCATCAGCTGCAGTATCGGTGTTGTGATGATCGATGCCTCGGTTACGACGGCGGAAGAGCTGTTGTCGCATGCCGATATGGCCTGCAATATGGCCAAGCAGCAAGGACGTAACCGCGCCAAGCTCTATGACCCGGCAGATCTCGGCAAGGCAGACATGGCGGCTGACATGAACTGGGCATCACAGGTGCGCGAGATGCTCGAGCACGACAAATTTCAGCTGGTTTACCAGCCGATCATTGCGACCACTGACGGTGCTGTAAATGACTATGAAGTGCTGGTACGCATGGTCTGCAATGATGGACAGATCATTCTGCCAGGGGGCTTCATGCCGGCAGCGGAACGATTCGGACTGATTCACAGTGTCGACCGCTGGATTGTCAGCCGTGCGATCAAGCACCTGGCCAGCCTGCATGATTGCGGGCATCGCACCAGTTTCTCTATCAATCTCTCCGGCAAGGCCTTTGAGGACGCCACCCTGCTGTCATTGATACAGCAATTGCTGGACAGCACCGGCCTCGATCCTGCGTGGGTAACGTTTGAAATTACCGAGACTGCAGCGATAGCCAACCTCACCGCCGCCGAGGAATTCATTACTGCACTGAAAGACATCGGTTGCCAGTTTGCACTGGATGATTTTGGCTCCGGTTTTTCCTCCTTTGCCTACCTGAAACACCTGCCGGTCGACAAACTCAAAATCGACGGTGCCTTTGTAAAAGGCATGGCACACAGTTCTGTTGACCAGGCCATGGTCGAGTCCATGAACCAGGTCGCCCATGCACTTGGCAAGCGTACTGTTGCAGAATGTGTAGAGAACGAGGAAACCCTGCTGTTACTCAGGGAGATGGGCGTCGACCTGGCCCAGGGAAACTACCTTGGACGCCCGGGCCCCGTAACGCTGAACATCATCCAGCCCAGCCAGCACTCCGAAGTAATCACACAACCGAACCGGGCAGGGTAGCGACTGCCAGACTGTTTGCCTGCTTTACTGGATTTT
This sequence comes from Gammaproteobacteria bacterium, assembly GCA_022340485.1. Taxonomy (GTDB): domain Bacteria; phylum Pseudomonadota; class Gammaproteobacteria; order UBA9214; family UBA9214; genus UBA9214. The sequence goes on from JAJDNX010000032.1 coordinate 5,959, forward strand.
CTCCCTGTTACGCTGCTCCCACTGCCTGATATTTTCCTGCGCATCCCGGAAATAGGCAGTGCGTTTCAGCAGTGCCAGCATCATGCGGTTGAGGATCCGTCCCGGTGCACGCAGCGGCCTGAGGACATCAAAGAAAAGCACTACCCGCTGCTGCTCGGTATTGTTCTGTACTTCATGTTCATAGGAGTCGTCGAAAACAATGCACTTACCTTCATCCCAGTGGAGCACCTGGTCAGCCACCCGGATCCAGCACTGCTCGCGCTGCTCTGGGATAATGAGCCCAAGATGGATGCGGACGATGCCATTGGTCGGTCCTTTGTGGGGTGGTATGCGATAACCGGGCTTGAGAATGGAGAACCAGGCATTCTGCAATTCCGGGCAGCTTTCCAGCAGTTTCGTAGTTTCCGGGCAGCGCTCACAGTTGCTGTCGACGCGGTGGCCCAGACCATAGAAAATGAAGGTCTTCCAGTTGTCACCCTTTGAGATGCGTTTCTGGTCCGGTGATATCTCATGAAACGATGGTAGCGAATCCCGTTCTTGCAAAACCACGTCCAGCTCCGCACGGACCTTTTCCCAATTGGCCTCGAAATCCTTGATCCACGGGAAGATGGCGGGATCAAACACCGGTGCATCCCCAATCAATGATTGACGACTGATGATACGATCGGTCAGATGAAGTACACGTCTGCCGGTTTTCTTGACCCAGCTGCGGCGCAGTTTTTCCAGTGCTGTGGCGGTTACCATACGTTTACCTGTCTGATCTTAGGAGCACGCAATGGACGACAGCCACGCCATTCAGTGCCGGAGCCGCAAATCGTATCATAGACAGACGCACAGGCTGACGACTGGCAGAGGAGCAAGCAGATAACATGCAAGGTACAACTCGCTTTCCCGACTTCTTCGTGGTCGGCGCGCCGCGCTGCGGTACCACGGCCATCAGTAAATATTTATCGAAAAACCCGAATATCTGCTTTTCCCAACCCAAGGAACCGCACTTCTTCTCCATCACCCGGCAGGAAAAGCCGGATGCCGATATTCGCAAGCACTACTTGGAGCTGTTTTTCCGACATTGCAGCAACACGTACCAGGCGATCGGGGAAGGCTCGGTCTCCTATCTCTATTACCCCAGGGCAATTCGGCAGATACAGCAGTTGAACCCACAGGCACGGTTTATCGTGATGGCGCGCAATCCGATCGATATGATTCACTCCTACCATGCACGCCTGCTGGCAATCCTGGATGAGGAGGTAGAGGATTTCGCAACCGCCTGGGCACTTCAGGAGGCCAGGGCAGGAGGCCAGCAGCTGCCCGCACACTGCCGCACCCCCTATCTGCTGCAATACAGGGAAATAGGCAGGATAGGCCATCATGTGGAGCAGCTGTTTCATGCCGCCGGGCGCGAAAATTGCCATGTGGTACTGTTTGATGATTTCATCAGCGACACGCTTGGCAGCTACCGGCAGGTTCTGGACTTCCTCAGGGTGGACTACGATGGACAAACCGAATTTCCACCGGTAGAGGTGTCCAAGTTCTATCGTTACCGCTGGCTCCACCTGCTGCTGAAGCGCCCACCCATGAGGGTAGTGAAATACACACTCAATATCGAACAGCGCGCCCGCCGCAAGGGCAAGAAAAAGTCACGGATAAAACGCTTCCGCAAATGGCTCATCAGAAAGAACACCGTGGTCAGAAAGCGACCACCACTGGAACTGTCCATGCGCAAGCAGCTGAGAGAGGCATTTGCAGAGGATATCGCGAAGCTAGGACACCTGCTGGATCGTGACCTGAGTCATTGGCAATAACACCGCCTCAGCGAAATACACCGCGACGATACAGTCGCCACACCGCACCCCAGCTATAGAGGAGTGGATGACGGCGCATCTTGGGGGTCACCTCAATGGGTACACCGCTGTGACGCTCCAGCTTCCAGGCAATGTAGTCGATCCCACCCTGAAAGGTGAAGCTCGCCTTCATCAGTCTCAGGAGCGAAAGCAGCTTGCCCTGAAAGCGACGTAACCACCAGCCCAGATGGCCCAGTGCCCGTATGTGCCGCGGGATCTGCACCAAATATTGCAACGGGGCTGCGCCCTGCTCCCGTGTAATCGTAAATGGCAATTCCTCCATCGCCAGGTCCGTGACGGCGCGGTAATGATCCTGCCAGGAATCGTAGAGATGCACGGCACGCCGCGGCTTCTCTGCACGCAATTCAGCACGGTAACTGTACGCCAGCCCCTGCTGCCAGATGGCAGCGCTGTCCAGCCGCTCCGGCAGAACGGGCAAGACACGGGCGAGAAAGGTCATAATCGCCTGCGCAAGTGCACCCTGAACCCGGCGGCCGGTCTCGGAATCGCGACGGTACAGCAACCCGCAGGGTTGTGAGAACCGTCCCCACAGATAGGAATGGAAACATCGGCTGGAGGTCCCATGCTCCAGATCCCGCATGGAAAGGATGGCATACTTGGCGCGCACCCGATTCCCGTCCACCCCGACCTCAAGGTAATAGACATTGGGCGGTAACAGCCTGTTGAAAAAGGCGGGTAGAAATTTGCCATAGGCGTTGCGGTAGTCGTCAACCACCACATAGAGATCAACGACTCCCTCCAGTGCATCGCCACTGCGCAGGCTGGAGCCATAGAACAGCACGGCGTCCACGGCCCCGTTGTAACGCTCCAGCAGCGCGCTGCGCAGTGCAAGCAGTTCACTGCTGTGGATCGCGGGCATGTTTTCAGCGAGCAGTCTTGCCAGCGGTTGAAACGAAGGTACCTTGCCCATCAGGGTCACTCACCCGGTTCGGAAGTAATCCCGCTACTGGGTAAACCAGCGGACTGCCAGGGATTGTTCTGCGCGGGTCAGATCAATCTCTGCCAGCCAGGGTTGCAGCGGACCCTTGGTGGCGCGGGTATAAATCCCCATCGCCAGCCGCACAACCAGAAAAAGACTGGATAGCAGTGTCCAAAGGGCTACTGCCTCCAGGCCCAGGTCCGGACGCCCCGGCAACAGGCTAATGGTCAGTATAATAAGACACGGGTTGCGGCGTGCCGTGATCAGACGATTGAAGGAGTCAAGCGGTCTCCAGCTGTAAATGCCAAACTTGGCCATCCAGCTGAAGACGCCCTCAACCACCCGGCCGATGATATAGCCGGCAAAGATCAGCACAATCATCGCAGCAAGTTCGATGTTCAAAAATGCAGGCGTAAAGGAGGCCAGACCAAGCCCCCAGGCGAGATACCAGAAAGGCGGATGGAGCAGGTCAAGTATATGATCGAAATAATTTCCCAGCGGGCTTGATGTCACCGTCACCCGTGCCAGCTTGCCGTCGACGGTATCGAGAAAGGTCATCAGCCAGCCACTAATCAGTCCTCCTGCAAACTCTCCCTGGTAGAACAGGATGCCGGTCAGGATGGCAAGCACCCAGCTGAAGGCAGTCACATGGTTCGGCAAGAGACCAAAGCGGACACAGAGCTTGGTAACCCAGCGAGCGGGTGCTGGCCAGACCCATTTGGTCACAAGATCGGTAATCCCCTTGTAGGCGTTCTTGAAAAGATAACGCTCCAGATCCCGGCTGTTGTCTTTATTGATGGGCAACACAACGGCTGCATGCGCTTTCTTCAGCCGGGTGTGTGTTTCTGGAACTAGCGTGTCCGGTGTTTCGAGCCTGAGTGTGGCGGGAAGGTCCTGGATATTTCCTCTGAGATACTCCCTCACCCGGATCGCTGCTGCTGCCCCGGTATGGGCCGCTACTGCAACACCGGTACCCTCCCCGTTTGTCAACAACAGGGTATCCATGGCTGCAATCAGATTGGCTATGATGCGAACATCATACAGATAGTCGCCCCGGATCAGGACAACATCTGCTTCCGCGGGCAGTTCTTCCAGATGATCCACAAACTCAATCGAGCCATGGGGCACTGAGGCAGAGCGTTCCCTCTTGAGAGAAGATAATTCCCATTCAAGCTCGCCACGGATGCGCTGCGAGGACGATAGCCCCCAAAGCAGTAGCGGGGGCTCATCAAAAACATGGATGTAACATGACATTGAATGCAGCGGTGCCTGAACAGGGATGTAGTGGGATGAGTGGACTAATTGGACGGCGCTTGGGCCGTCAGCAGTAAAGAGTAGCGTATAGTATACTGGTGAGCCATATAAAGTCAGCCGCTCCCTACCCGGGCGATGAAAACAACAATGAGCAGATCCCCAGGACTGCAGCAGAAGGATATCTGTTCGCTCATATCTCGGACCCGCACCTCTCCACACTGGAGGGCATCAGCTACCGCGACCTGATGAATAAAAGGTTGCTGGGCTATCTGTCCTGGAAATCACACCGCCGCGAAGAACACCGCGCCGATGTGTTGGCCGCACTGGTGCGCGACCTTGTGCATTGCCAGCCACAGCACACGGTGATTACCGGGGATTTGACTCATCTCGGCTTACCAGTCGAGTTCCTGGAAGTCGCCCGATGGCTGGCCAGTCTGGGCCCACCCGAACAGTTCACCGTGATCCCCGGTAATCATGAAACCTATGCCAGATCTTCCTGGGAAGAGACCTTTGCCCAATGGTTGCCTTATCTCTGTTCCGATGGCCCGGCATCTGCTACAGCCGGGATGCAGCCAGACAGCCTGTTTCCCAGTCTGCGTATCCGTGGGCACCTCGCCTTTATCGGTTTGTCCTCGGCCAGACCATCGGCTCCCTTTCTTGCCGTGGGGAGCCTGGGCAAGCAGCAGCTACAGGCCTTGAACAGGATACTCGCCGAAACCGGGGAACGCCGGCTTTTCAGGGTGTTGCTCATCCACCATCCACCGCTGGCTGAAACCCTGGGATGGCGCAAGCGCCTCACTGACAGCGCGCAGCTGACAAATATCATTAAAAACCAAGGTGTTGAACTAGTATTGCACGGGCATGCGCACCGTGCGACCCTGGGATGGATGGAAACATCGGCCAATCGCGTTCCGGTGATTGGCGTGCCCTCGGCTTCGGCGATCGGGCACAAAGCCGGGCACCGGGCACGCTACAACCTCTGCAAGGTGAGCCGTACACTCTCCGGCTGGGAACTGCGAATAGAGGCGCGCACCTATTCCCCTGAAAGTGGCCGCTTTGTAACGGCGGGAACGGTGCTAGAAAGCACGTCGCATCAGTACAGCACCAAGCATCATGATGGCGACAATCGGTGTCGCAACCATGAGCAATGGGCTGAGGTCCAGCATGAGACCCAGGTTGGCCAGTAACTGGCTGATCAACTGATAGGAGACTCCGGTAATCGTTGCCAGGACAATCCTCTTTCCGGCATTGGTGACACGCAGAGAGCCGAAAACAAAGGGGAATGAACACAGCATCATGACAACAACAGCAACCGGCAGGGTGACTTTCTGCCAGAATACCAGCTCGAAACGCTCCGTTACCTGGCCGCTGGCCTTCAAGTATTTTAGGTACTGATACAGGCCTGACGGTGGCAGGCTATTGATGGGCAATTCCAGAACCTGCAACTGTTTCTCCGTCAGGTAGGATTCCCGCGCCAGCTCCGCTTCAAACCGGGTGTCGACGCTATTCTCATTGTAGTCCTTCAGTATCAGGTCCTGGTACAGCCATTGTTTGCGATTTGCCGTCTCCGCCCGGTTCGCGTGCAGATAACTGTTGAGCTGGTGTTTTTCGCGATTGAATTCAAAGATGTGAATATCTGCCGGAGTAAGCCCCTGTTCTATGTTGCGAACATTAATAAACCGGTCACCCTGGTGAATCCAGAAGCCGTATTGCTCTATCAGGATATCGCCCCCGGACAGTGCCATCGACTGTCGTTTCAGCGCCTTCTGATGTAGTGGGGGAGCAACCCACTCCATGATGATAATAACCAACAGGGTAATCAGGACAGCGGCCTTGAGTGTGGCAAGGCCGATACGCGCGATGGAAATGCCGGAGGCACGCATCGCGGTCAGTTCCTTGTTGTGTGCCAGCTCACCCAGGGCGATGCTGGTCCCCAGCAGTGCGATAAATGGCATGAGACTCAGCAGGTAATCTGGCATCATGAGCACTTCATAGATGACGGCTTCAAGCAGCCCATAGTTACCTGTACCTACCTCGTCCAGTTGCTGCACCAAATCCAGCAGGGTAAACAATGGCAGCAACACCAGCGCCACCAGTAAAGCGCCACGCACCAGTACCAGACCGATATAGCGATCCAGGATGCTCATCGGACCCTGGACCGGAGTATTGGCAGGAAAAGCAGCGCTATGATCAGGAAACCAAGTAGTACCTGTGGCCACCAGACACCAGGAATGGCCCCGACGACGCCCTGCTCAACCCAGTTCTTTGCCATCACATTGAAGTTATAGAAGAAGGCAAAGAACAATGCGGCAACCATGGTCTTTGAATAGCGCCCGCGGCGCGGGGCGCTGCGACTCAGTGGCACGCCCAGAACACCAAGCAGCAGGGTGGTAAAGGGTGTAGTCAGGCGCCACTGGAATTCGGCCAGATCGTCCGGGTTGCTCGACCTGGCAAGTTTCAGGGTGCCAGTAGCCTTGCTTCGGTGACGCTCAAGTTCCTCGTCGTTATCCTTGAGCAATAACGACAACTGCTTGAATTTAAGGGTCAGGTCACGGCTGCCAGTGAGGTCGACCAAGTATTCGTTACCATCTATAAACTTCAGTACCGGGGATGCGAACGGATCTGTCACCGGCTGCCAAGCCTGACGGGCACTGATGATGCCGACACTTTTATCGTTAATCTTGAAAAAATAGACCTGCTCGAGACGTTTCTCTACTCGGTTGATGCGTTCTACAAAGATCACCGTGCCGGATTCTTCGGCAGAGTAAAACTGGCCCGCCTCCAGCTTGTCCAGGTTGAACTCCGCCTCCGCCTCTGCCTTCAGGAGATAACTCTTGTAGTAAGCCCAGGGGCGAACCGCCAGAGACAGGCTGGCGACGACAATTGCTACGGCAAGAGACAACCAGAGCACACTGCGCACCACCCGCAGCTCACTGAACCCGTTGGCATACAGTGCCACCATCTCGTTATCGCTGTACAGTCTTCCCATTCCCATGACGACCGAAAGATAAAGCGCTACGGGCAACAGCACTTCTATGGCGATCAGTGATCGTAACAACGTCAATTGTAGAACCGTACTGCCTGGCAGCAGGCCGGCCGCCGCATCCGCCGTGTAACGTACCGCGTTATAGCTCATGAAGATCACAACCAGTACCGCTGTTACGGTAACCAGCGGCAGGGCCATTTCACGGATCAGGTAGCGGTTGATGATCAATGCAGGTCGCTCGTGAAAATAAATCCATTATTCCTGAAACACCGACCTGCAGTGGTCAGTGACGGGCCAGCGGGTCTGATTTCCATCCTCAGTATTATGACTGCTTGTGGATTCAGTTTGCCTCGGGCAAGGACTGTACTATAAAACCCTTGTATTTGCTGTTTATGCATGTAAGATCACTGAGTTGTGATATACGACCCTGTTTGACTGCCTGATTTGTGTTGTTGTGGTTTAGCCGGATAGATAATTGGCACCGGGTGACAAGCAACAGGCAGCCAAACCCTGCACACTCTGTGTGCGCGGTTTAGCCACACAGCAGTTGCCGCACCTGTAACCTTCATAGCCACGAGATAAAACATTTTGAAAGCGATCATACTCAGTGCCGGACATGGAAGGAGGCTGTTACCGATGACAGCCGAAATTCCAAAATGCCTGCTTGATATAGAGGGCCGTACCGTTGTCGAGTGGCAGATTGATCACCTGCTCGAGAATGGCATCAACGATATCACGGTTGTGGTCGGCTATGGCGCGCTTCGGGTCGAATCGCTGCTGGCACGACGTTATGGTCCAGGAAGAATAAGAACCCTCTATAACCCGTTTTTCGACGTGGCAGATAATCTGGCAACGGTGTGGATGGCCAGAAAGGAAATGGACGGAGATTTCTTGCTGCTCAACGGGGATACCCTGTTTGAGCCAGCAGTTCTTGGACGCCTCCTGGAATCGCCTGTGAAGCCTATTACCCTTGCAAGAGACCACAAATCACGATACGACTCCGACGATATGAAGGTTTATCTGGATGGTAATCGTCTGCTGCGAATAGGGAAGGATCTTGAACCCGGCAGTGTAGATGGCGAGTCCATCGGTATACTGTTGTTCCGTGAGCAAGGCAGCAAACTGTTCAGGGATGCGGTTGAACAGGCCATGCATCAACCGGTGGCACTGAAACAATGGTATCTGTCTGTAATCGACCAGTTGGCAAGCGGTGGGCATGTCTGGAGCCAGTCGATCCATGGCCTGCAGTGGGGCGAACTAGACTATCCGGTTGATCTGGACAAGGCGTTAAAGATGGCCGCTGGCTGGCTGGCCACGGAAGAAGGTGGCATACAGGCGATTTAGTCGGTAAGGGTTTATTGACACAGAAAAAGCCCCGGTCAAACGGATTGACCGGGGCTTTTTTTTTCTGCCAGTACCTGCTGCACCAACTGCCAGTCGTGAATACTGTCAACGTCCACCGCTGCTTCGGCGTAAGGCAGGATGGCAGCACCAATCTTCATATCAAGCCTGCGAGACAGTCGCCCAAGCGCCTCCTCCAGTGAAAGATATCCGAGCAGATACCTGAATACTGGCCACCAGCCAAGGATGCCAATTACCCGCCAGGGTCGCTTGCGCTGGCTCTCCACCTTGCTCCAGAAACCGGTAATTGCGCGCGCGCGCGGGGTCATGAATGCGAACAGATTGCAGCTGCAATAATCCCTGTCGCTGAAACGCAGCCGTGTCCTTTTCATGGATGGATAGGCCGTCGCGACCAGATCATGGGGGGCCAGTGCAACCATCAGATCCACGTCAGCGGTGCGCGCCTGCCCGCAAAAATAATCGATGATCTGACTGCTCAGCAGGGCATGGTCGGCGGTTGTCAGCAATACTGGTTGTGATTCTGGGAGCTGTGCCAATGCAGCGGCGGCGCTGGCGCTCGGACTCTCGCAACTGTCCGTCCAGCCATAGTTCCCGGTATCGACCCCTGATTTGAGCAGCGTCGCCTGTTCAAGCACGGGTTGGGGCGGACCGCATAGCAGACGCGTGCCGACTTCCAGGCTTTCTTCCAGCGCATGCAGCACTCTGAATACCATGGGTGTGCCACCGACCGGGGCCAGTGCCTTGCAAGCCACGCCAGCGGCCCTGGTAACGGGATCACCCGGATTCCGGTCTGCCGCCATGATGATGGCACTGAAGGGAGTGTCTGGCGTTGCACTGCGCATGCTTGTTAGTGGTCACCCCTCGCTGTCGACTATTGTCCGGGATCCAGTCCTGGGATAATGGCTGGTCAGAGATCCTTTTGATAAATCCGGTAGCGTTTGTAGGGATCACCACCGAGCGATTCCAGAATATGCCGCATATTGGTGTTATCTTCCAGAATCCATGACATCTCAACCTCATCAACCCTTTTATGGATTAGCGCGACTCGAACAGCATCTATCACAGCATAGGCCAGCGCCATCCCCATCCGGCTATTCTGGTATTCCTGACGCACCCCCATCAGCGTGACACGGGCAGAGCGCAGTTTGTGTCTTTTCAGGCGCCACAACAGCTTAAGCCAGCCCAGTGGTAAAAGCCGTCCATTGAGATCACTTGCCGCTTCGTTCAGATTCGGCAAGGCAACGATCATGGCAGCGGGCTTACCGTCAACTGCAGCGACCTGAATTAAATCCTCATCCACAAGACGGGCGAGATTTCGCCCCAGCTCATCGAATTCTTCGCGGGTAAAGGGCACGAAACCCCAGTTGCTTGACCATGCATCATTAAACAGCTCACGCAATATGAGCAGTTCCTCTTTCAGACGGGTACGTTTCAAAGAGGAGACGGTCACCCGTTGCGAATACCTGGCGGTCAGTTTGCTCATTGCCCTGGGAAGTACAAAATCCATATTTAGTCGATAGGCCAGGAGATCCTTGGCCTTGCTGAATCCTTGCGCCTCTATCCTGCCGGCATAATAGGGGCGGGCGTGCCCCATCATGACAGAAGGGGGCGTATCGAAGCCCTCTACCAGCAGGCCGCATTCGTCGTTGATTGAAAGGTTGAAGGGGCCCTGTACCCGTTGCATCCCCTGCTCACTGAGCCAGCTGCAAGCCGTGTCAAGCAGTAACCGGAAAATGGCAGGATCGTCGCTGGCCTCGAGAAAACCAAATAAGCCGGTCCTGTCCCTGTAGCGTTCCAACCGCAACCTGTCGATTTGGGCGCTGATGCGCCCAACCGGCTTGTCGTTACGAAATGCAATCCAGGCCTGCCAACTGGCATGTTGGAAATAGGGATTTTTGTCGGAAAGGTGCTCTTTTCGCTCAAAAATCAGCGGTGGAATCCAAAAGGGGTCGCCCTCATAGATGGACCACGGGACTCGAATGAAGCAGTCCAGGTCCTTTGCATGCTCAACCGGTAGAATGGACAAACCATCGGATTGGTCAGACTTTTCGGGTGGTAACATGCTGTGTGACTCCGAATCGGTGATTACACCACCCGATCAATTGGGCGCCAAGCCTTTTGTGCACAAGGCAAACTTGTCGGACGCAACGGGGCACCATGCCCACCTGCCTGTAACTCACCGTTTTACTTGCTATTAACCGTCCGCCCAAGGTTCTCTGCCAGGAACCTGTCACCATCAGGGTACTGTGGGCGTTCTTCCGGTGAAACTGTAATCACGTTGTGGATGACGGGTAACAAAAGTGACTCGCTTACAACCGGGGTATCAACGAGTACCATGCGTCAGTCATACCAAATCGCTGCCTGATCATAGCTGATGTTTGTAGGATAATCAGAATTCTCTTTGCACCTGAGTGGCGTTTGAAAACCAGTCAATGGCGCGAGATGTCCATAAAAATACCCTCTGAGCATGTAGTATACGACGGTACTCTGTTATTGGTGGTCGAGTTATGTCTCTGGTGAAGGGTGAAGTTCGGTGATAATCGGAAAGCTTGGTATTCTAGCCAGCGCGCCCGGTGATTTCATAATAATCAGATATATCACTCCCCTACATGTTGCTGTTTGTTAAAAAATCTTGGAGAATACATAAGTATTTGCCTATGTTGTGAATTGGGGGCCAATATTTTAGGTCCCATTAGTAGGGATGCGTGTGTTGGTTCATGAATCCCTTGGATGCAAGATTATATATTCCTGTATACAGGTGTGTTTATATACGATCTTTGCAACCGCCTGCGGGTGATTCCGTGATTGATGAATGCAGAGATCTGCTAGTGTAAAGAGGAGAATACTCTTGGTTTTGGAAGCAACAAAAACCGAAAACAACCTGCCTTTGAGGGCTGCGGATTTCCCAAATCTTGCAGCGGCCCTCGATTACGCAGCGTTGGGGCGAACCGGGAGTAACTTCTATAATAGTCGCGGCGAGCTCTATGCAGTGCTGACCTATACGGAGCTGAGAGAACAGGCATTGACGCTTGCCCAGCGGCTACGTTCTCTTGAGCCCGAGCGCGGCGCGCGTCTGGCAATTGTTGCGGATACCCAACCTGATTTTCTGCGCTTTTTCTTTGCCTGTCAGTACGCTGGCCTGGTACCGGTGCCTCTGCCAATTCCCCATAATCCGGGTAGCCACAAATCCTATGTTGCCCAGATCCGGGCAATGATGCGCGGCTGCCAGGCTTCGCTGGCGATGGCACCAGCGGGTTATTCTGATCTGCTTTCCGAGGCAACTGAGGGACTGGGACTGGCGTTTGTCGGAACTCCGGACGCGTACGACGATCTCCCAGAGCGGGCATATGAACTACAGCCGATGCAGGCTGATGAGCTTGCCTATCTGCAGTACACCTCCGGCAGTACCCGTTTTCCGCGTGGCGTAATGATCACCCAGCGGGCAGTGCTAAGTAACCTGGCAGGGATCATTACCGAAGGCTTGGACGTGAGAACCACGGATCGATGTGTCTCGTGGCTGCCGTTTTACCATGATATGGGTCTGGTCGGCATGGTGCTGGCACCACTGGCCTCGCAATTGACTGTGGATTACCTTGGTACACGGGAGTTTGCGATGCGTCCCCGGCAGTGGCTGACGCTGATGTCCCGTAACAAGGCGACCATTTCATTCAGTCCACCTTTCGGTTTTGAGCTGTGCAACCGGCGACTGCGTGAAGGTGAGGCGGAGACTTTTGACCTCAGTGCCTGGCGTGTAGCGGGGGTGGGTGCGGAAACGATCAGACCGCGGGCCCTGTTTGACTTTGCCGAAGCACTGGCCCCCAGCGGATTTGACCGCAAGGCATTTCTTGCCTGTTACGGAATGGCGGAATGCTCTCTGGCAGTGAGTTTTGCCCCGCTGGATGGAGGGCTGTCGGTAGACCAAGTGGATGCAGATCACCTGGCACTGCATCATCATGCGCGCCCGTTGCTGGTAGACACCGTCGGGGAGCGTCTGAGTGAGTTTGTTAACTGTGGCGTACCACTGTCTGAGTTTGAAGTAGAGATAAGGGATGACAGGGGAAATGTTGTGCCGGAACGTCATATCGGCGTGATTTATGTGCGTGCGCCAAGTGTGATGTCGGGTTATTTTAACGAGCCAGGGATCACTGCCGAAACACTTTCGCCGGATGGCTGGCTGGATACGGGCGACATCGGCTACCGCGTGGGCGATAGCATTTTGATTACCGGGCGCAACAAGGATCTGATCATCATCAACGGCCGCAACATCTGGCCGCAGGATCTGGAGCAGCTGGCAGAACAGCTACCGGATGTGCGTCCGGGAGACGCCCTGGCATTTGCGGTGCCTGATACCGATGGTACAGACTTGGCATTGATGGTCGTGCAGTACCGGGAGAAGGACGTCGACAAACGAGCAGAATTGATCCGTCGGCTGCAGGGAGTAATCCATGCGGAGGTGGGTGTGGACTGCCATATTGAGCTGGCACCGCTACATACGCTACCGCGGACCTCGTCAGGCAAGCTGTCCCGCTCCAAGGCCAGGCAGAACTACATCGATACACACCTCATGAACCAGGTTGTCAGCCAGAAAGAGAAGGAATCGGCTACAGCTGCCCTGTTACAGAAGCAGGCAGGCTGACGAGCAGCAGTCGTCGCTGTTGCTCCATGTCCCGGACCATTGCCGTAACCGGTGCCACTGGATTCATCGGTGGTATGCTGATCAAGCATCTGCTGGCTGCTGGTTGGTGTGTAAAAGCTCTCGTACGCCCACGTTCTGCAAGTAAAATCAAGCACCTGCCCGGGCTTGAAACCATTATCGGTTCTCTTCAGGATGATGAATCCCTGAACCGCTTGTTACAGGGTGCGGCCGCGGTAGTGCATTGTGCTGGGGCCGTCCGCGGTGTCACGGCAACCGAATTCAACGCCGTTAATGTTGAGGGTGTGAAACAGCTGGTACGGGCAGCGCTTACCCAGTCACCCAGGCCCAAATTCCTTTTGCTCTCGTCGTTGGCAGCACGTGCACCTGAGCTTTCCTATTACGCCTCCAGTAAACGCCAGGGAGAGGTTGCCCTAGCGAGTATGGCGGAAGATATGGAGTGGATGGCACTGCGCCCCCCGGCGGTTTACGGTCCCGGTGACAAGGAACTGCTGCCACTGTTTCAGTGGATGGGGCGTGGCATTGCTCCGGTACTGGGCGAAGCGGAGGCGCGGGTCTCGTTACTGTATGTGGAAGACCTTTGTGCAGCAGTGCTCAGGTGGCTGGATTCCGAGCGCTGCCAGAGTGGTGTATACGAACTGAATGACACCCAGGCCGGTGGCTATAGCTGGGATGAAATCATCGCGAATGTGTCCGCCATGCGCTCCGGACACATCATCAGGTTACCCTTGCCCGCAGCGCTGCTACGCTCGCTTGCTGCCGTGAATGTCACAACTGCAAGGCTGATCGGGTATGCTCCCATGTTGACACCGGGGAAGGTACGCGAGTTGCGACATCCCGATTGGGTGGCGGATAACACCGCGTTGACGGCGGCTATCGGCTGGCAGCCAAGCTTTTCCCTGCAAGCAGGTCTGCGGCGCACCATGGGCTGGACTGAATCCGGGAGCGCAGCATGAAACTGACCGGACCTATATATGCAAGGAGGTTTGAAACAGATGCAGAGTAAAGAGGAGATCCTTGAACAACTCTATGAACTGGTCCGTCCTTACACTAAGGAACCGATTGAGCTTGGCGAAGAAACCGGCCTTATCAATGAGGTGGGTCTGGACTCAGTGAAGGTCATGGAGCTGATGACAGCTATCGAGGATCATTTCGATATCTCGGTACCATTGAATATCCTGCCCAATGTGCAAACCATTGGTGATTTTGCAGAACAATTGCAGCTACTGCTGAAAGACAGCTGATTCATGACAAGCCTTTTCGATAAATTCCTGCCACTTGAAAAATCGCGCACCGAGCTGGTTGCAGGAAGTGGCGTGGATCCCTTTCATGTGGTGGTAGAGCGAGTGATTTCTGCGACGGAAGCAATCATCAATGGTCGCAAGGTGATTATGGCCGGTACCAACAATTATCTTGGCCTCACCTTCGATCCCGAGTGCATCGCGGCAGCCTGTACAGCCGTCAACAATGAAGGAACAGGCACCACCGGCTCGCGCATGGCGAATGGCAGCTATGCCGCTCATGTGGCGCTCGAGAATGAACTGGCGGCCTTCTATAACTGCCCTGCTGCTATTGTCTTTTCAACCGGCTATATTGCGAATCTCTCGGTTCTATCGACGCTTACTGGATCCGAAGACGTGATTCTGCTGGATGCCGACTGTCATGCAAGTATCTACGATGGCACCCGTCTCGGCAACGCACAGGTGATCCGTTTCCATCATAACAACCCGGGAGAT
>JAJDNX010000060.1 GCA_022340485.1 Gammaproteobacteria bacterium
TTGCCCAGGTCCGGCCCCCATACCATGCGGAAATGCTTGATGATCTCGCGTACATTCGCCTGTACCCCGTATTTTTCATAATAGTCACGCAAAAAACGTATCACCTCCCAGATTTCATCCGTCAGCTGGAGACCTTCATACTCGGCCTCGGTGCGCACAAATTCTTCAGACCAGTCGCCAAGATCCACCAGGTAACCTTCGCTATCGGTCTGCACCGCTTTTCCATTGACCATAAGCGTACGTATCTGCATGCCGGGGTAGGCAATACTGCCACTTTCAATACTGCCAGGGACTCCAAACTCGTCAACCATGCCAGCATCGGTCGGAGACCAGAGGTTGATATCGACATCACCCTGCAGGCGACCGTGGTAGCGGACGGCTCCGTTAACCATGACCTTGCCGCTGGCTGGCGGGATGTCGAATAGGACGGTACCGCTACGGTCAGTATTGCCCTGGATCGGGTGTTCAGGGTTAGTATCGAGGTAGAGGACTATCGGTGTACGCTTCAACGGTTCACCGGTAAATCTCATCGCTACATGAATGCGCAACATGGGCTTGCCTACAAGTGAGTTACGGATTGCTGGATTACGGTTGCCATGCCAGTAGCGCGCCATCAATCAACCGATTGGCGCTCAGCCTGTACTCCAGGCACGTGGACGTTGCATGCCCGCAATCTTGCAGGCCTGTTTTACATAGCCGTAGGGAAACAAATCGAAGAGATGTTTCTTCGCCCCCCTTTTTTCGAATCCCTGTTCACTGACAAGATACTCAATAACATGGCGAACATCCGGTGCCACACGATGTTCCTGCCAGTATTCCCTCATGAAGCCTAGAATTTGCCAGTAGCTCTCACCGAGCACCAAGTCTTCTTCTGCGGCCAGTTGCCGGGCAAGTTCCCGGTTCCAATGAGCAGGATCGACAACATAGCCCTCGCTATCTAGGACAGACTGCGTGTTGCTCAACATTTTTAATCTCCTGTTTGCGGGTTTCATTCACTATATTGGGCATATGAATACTGGTCAAACGATATTATTTGCTATCTAATATCGTAAATCACGATATATAGCCTCTGACTACTACCAACACCTGCTCATGGATATCGAACAGGCACGGACCTTTCTCGCCATAACCGCCTATGGCAGTTTCCTGGAGGCAGCCAAGCAGCTGCATCTGACACAGTCTACAGTGAGCGCCAGAATTCAACGCCTGGAAGAGGAGCTTGGCGCTCGTTTGTTCGTACGTAACCGCTCGGGTGCAAGCCTTACCTCGTCTGGTCGTCGCTTCCTGGAGCATGCAAAACGACTCGTACTGACAGAAGAGCAGGCACGCCATGATGTCGGGTTGCCCAGTCGTTACCGGGCCTCGATCCGAATTGGCGGCCGCATCGCACTCTGGGAGGGTTTTCTCCCTCAATGGGTAGGATGGATGCGTCGTGTTGCTAAAGATATCGCCATCCGCAGCGAGATTGGTTTTGAAGAAGATTTAATGCGTAATCTGATTGAAGGCATGCTGGATATTGGTCTGATGTATACCCCAAGTCACAGCCCTGGACTGATCGTGGAACACATCTTCGATGAAACACTGGTGTTAGTGAGCAGTCGGCAGGACGATGTTGAGCCCGGATAGGATTATATTTACGTCGACTGGGGACCTGGCTTCTATGCACAGCATGCACAATTCTATCCGGACCTGGAACGCCCGCCACAAATAGTAAACATCGGTTGGCTTGGTGTGCAGTTGCTTCTCACGAATGGAGGAAGCTGTTTTCTACCAGCACGCATGGCGGATCCCTTTGTTGCTTCCGGTCGCCTGTTCCGTGTTGAGGGGTCGCCGGAGTTTGTTCATCCTGCCTACATGGTCTATCCGCGCGAGACTGACAGCAAAGTGATGGAGCAGGCCTTGCAGGGATTGCGGGAAATTGCACGGTAATCTTGCAAGCAGGCCTGTTGATCTAGTGATAAGCGGTGATCAGGCTTGTCACAGCAAGTCTCTGGATCGATAGAGTACGCCGAGCTAAACTTTCCTGTAATTGAGATTGTCCAGTATGCTACCTCTTCACGAAGAGTCGTTCTTTGCAGCCTTTTCGTCGTCGCAAGTAACCGTGACAACAAGAATTTTCTCATCATCGTTTACAACCGAATTCCCCGGAACCATTTAGTGACCTCCAAACCTTTACCCGGGCCACAGGGACTGCCGCTGATTGGCCATGTCACACCGTTTATCCGCCACGGCATCCTTGGTGCTTTTGACTTGCTGTCGAAGCGCTACGGGCCGATGTACCAGGTTCCACTGCCTTTTGGAAACACCGCAATCGTGCTGGCCCACCCGGATGGCGTTGAGAGGGTGTTACGCAGCAACCGCGAGAATTACCACAAGGGCTCGGTCTATGACGGCGCCCGTTTGCTGCTGGGCGAAGGTCTGGTAACCGCCGAGGGTCGCGCCTGGGAACGGCAGCGAGCACTTGCACAGCCGGCATTCAACAGCACCCAGCTGGACATATATCTTCGCACCATGACTGAGTGCACCGAAGACTTGCTATGCGAATGGCGTAGCTTGCCAGCCGGTAAGCGCATCGACCTGACCGAGGCCGCCACACGGCTGACCCTCGCCATCGCTGGACGCACCTTGTTCGGGCTGGATCTGAGCGGACACAGTAATCGTGCCGGCAAGGCTTTTCGCGATGGGCTGCGTGGCATCGGTAGTCGTGGACCGGGTGGGCTGGCGGTACCGCTATGGTTACCGACACCGGTGAATGTGCGCTTTCGGCGAGCACTGGTGACACTGGACCAACTGGTTTACGACATCATCCGGCGATTTCGCACTTGCGATGCCAGTAACGCCGCCGGTACGTTGCTCGATATGCTGATGGCGGCTCGTGATCCAGAGACCGGGCGAGGATTGACAGACCGGCAGCTCCGGGATGAGATAGTGACCCTCTACCTTGCCGGGCATGAAACCACCGCAAATATGCTTGTATGGACCTTCTACCTGCTGTCGCGCTCACTGGATGTGCATGACCGTCTGGAACAGGAACTCGATACCCTGCCCGAGGGTCCGCCATCACTGGCAACCCTGAAGGGGCTGGAATATGCACAGATGGTCCTCTCCGAGGCATTGCGCCTGTATCCCCCGGCCTGGACCATTGCCCGCAATGTAATCCATGACGATGAGGTCTGTGGTTACAAGATCCCCGGTGGTTCGTTTGTATTATTGTCGCCGTATATCACCCAGCGTCTTGAGGAGTTTTGGCCTGACCCTGGGCGCTTCGATCCACAGCGCTTCTCCGCAGAGAACATCCGTGGCCGACATCGCTTCGCCTGGTTCCCCTTCAGTGCAGGCCCGCGGGTCTGTATTGGCAAACAATTTTCAATGCTCGAAGGCCAGTTGATTCTGGCACAGGTGATGCGTGAGTTCCGTGTCAGCGTTGACAGCGGCACACTTGGATTCAAGGCAGAGGGTACACTACACCCGGATCGGCCGGTCTACATACGACTGGTGAAAAGATAACGCGCTGAACGCATTTTTTGAGCGGCTGCACTTCACTGCACGACTCGAGTGCCTTGCACGAATACGTCATCCCGCCGTTTCGCCGGCTAGCGAGAAAGGTCTGGGGCTGACCGAGAGTTCCCCAGCGGGTACCCCGTATCCGGGAACAATGTAGCCAAATTCAAATGGACCTAGGCCTTCACCACGAAGGCACCAGGCGATAGTAACGCACTGCAAAACAGATAAGCTGAATTGGATACAGGTGGCGAATGACGGTAGCAAATTTCATCACCCAGGCAACGAGATTGACTTTACCTTGAATGAATCTGTCAAGCGATGAAATATGCCGCCTGAGTATCCCTGATACGACGATCAACGTAGCGGCGTCTTTCTTCAAGTGCCACCCCATTTTTGGTGAGAAAGGGGAAGTCGGGAATTTTTCTGTAGGAACGACGATCTTTCTTTCGGTGTTCCATGTCTATCTCCATGTCGCTTGTTGTTAGTATCCAGTGTGACGCGTGTCTTCCTGTTAAAGGATAGTACATTGGATTCAGAATGTCAGAACAAACCACTATACAGCGAATTGCAGATTTCAGCATTAACGGCATGGGACTGCCCTATACTGAAGTAACTACCGCTACCGTTGTCGCGAGGTGGCATGACAGCATCTTTTTCAATTCACCCGGGTTGATGCTTCCAGATTTATGAACGACATCACATCCCGCCTGCCCCTGCTCGCCTACGACGGCAGCTGTGGCTTTTGTGCCTACTGGGTGCGCTACTGGCAACGCCTCACAGGCGAATGTATACGCTACGTACCCTACCAGGAAATCGCCGCCGATCACCCCGATGTGCCATTGGAAGAATTTGCCCGGGCAATTCAACTTTTCGAGCCAGATGGGAAACATTACCACGGTGCCGACGCGGCATTCAGGGTATTGGCCAGGGCACCTGGCCGGGCAAAAGGACTGTGGCTATATCGCCATTTGCCGGGGTTTGCAGCACTGGCAGAAGCCATCTATGCCCTGATTGCTCGTCACCGCGAAATGGCCTACCGGTGGTCGTGCCTGCTGTGGGGAGCGGAGCGCTACCCACCGACTTTCCACCTCGTGAGCTGGCTGTTCCTGCGACTGCTGGGTCTGACATTCCTCGTTGCATTCGTATCGATTGGTAGCCAGATAACGGGGCTGGTCGGGGCAGAGGGGATCCTGCCGCTGCCAAGGTATCTGGCTACCATGGCGACTGAAAATGGTCCATGGCGCTACTGGATATCCCCTACCCTTTTCTGGATCAACAGCTCCGACACGGCTTTGCTGTCGGCTTGCGTCCTTGGAGCTGCCGCGTCAGGACTGGTCGTGCTGAATGTGCTGACGAGGTACATGCTGATACTGGCATTTGTGCTGCATCTGTCATTGTGGGTCGCGATGCCCGTCTTCGGCAGCATCCAGCCAGACACACTGATCCTCGAGGTAGGTCTGCTCGCGATCTTCCTCACTTCGGGTTCACGCATCATCATCTGGCTGTATCGCTGGCTACTATTCCGATTCATGCTGCTTTCCGGTCTGGTCAAGCTGCTCTCTCACGATCCGAGCTGGGCGCATCTCACAGCACTTGAATATCATTACGAAACCCAACCCCTGCCAACGCCACTGGCCTGGTATGCCCACCAGTTTCCGGAATGGTTCCAGCAACTCTCGGTTCTGTCGATGCTCGGGATAGAACTGTTGCT
>JAJDNX010000126.1 GCA_022340485.1 Gammaproteobacteria bacterium
GTCTTCACATTTGCCGGAGTTCAATCTGCCAGACAATGCAACCATGCGCCTGTATCCCGAGCAACCGGTACTCTCCAACCGTACCGATGGCGAGTGGGTGGTAGGTACCCGCCAGCTGACGGTTGCCTATGTGCCATCAGCGACTGGTTCGCAGACGATCCCGGCTATCACGATAGACTGGTGGGATACCACGGAAAACAAACAAAAGACGGTAGAATTACCGGCCTGGACCATCAACGTGCAGCCGGGTACCGGGGGGTCGACGCGCACAACACCGCCACGGGAGGTGCCGCCGCTTACGGTTGTTCCCGAGCCAACGGTGGAAGCACCTGCCGAGACCGCTAAAGAAACGCCTCAAGCAACCTGGCTGGCCGGGATGAAAGCCCGCTGGCCCTGGATCCTCACAGGTCTATTGCTGCTGCTCACCATGATCCTGCTACTGCGCAGCCGCACCCCGCGTCAGCTACAGACAGCCATTCCCGCTGCAGCGGAGCCCGGCAAGCAAACTTCAAAGGAGATACGCAGTACCCTGCAGCAGGCCTGCCAGGAAGATGATCCTGCCGCTGCGGCACGATCATTACTGCAATGGGCTGCCATCCGTTGGCCAGGTGATCCACCACGCAACCTCGCGGCAATCACACAACGTTTGTCCACCGGAGGCGAGGAAATACACGCTCTTGAGCGGGCTCTCTATGGTGCGGACCGAACCCCGTGGCAAGGCGCGGCCTTGTGGCGTGTATTCGATCAGGGTTTGCAACCACGAGACGATAAACAAAGGCCTGTCGTCAACGACGACTTGTCGCCCTTGTACCCAAACTGGAAGACCTGATTCCCGCACCCACTGCAAATCCGTAGTCGAAGCTGTCAAACGTCGCGTGGAAAAAAACCCCTTTGTACTGCACCGGGTGCAGTACTACAATGTCGCGTTTGATGCCTGCAGGGTTTGAACTGCCTCGCATGCTGGGCAGTAAGTTGCAACTTTGTCATCCCTGCCTCGTTGCAAATAGGCACCTGGACTGTGCAATCACGGTCCTCTTTTCTTCACAGGACCGAGAGACACATGACGACACTGGATCTGAAGTTGCCAAGACACCTGTACAGGCAGACGACCAACGAGGATGGCGAAGTAACCGAGGTGATCTACCTGCATGACCGGCTGATTAACTGGTTCGATCACGGCAAAGGCGCACAAAAATTCTGTCAGACAGTGTATGAAAACGAACTCGAGAAGATTGCCCGTTGGGAAGACAACCAGTTAATGCTGCTGGAAGAGCAGTGGCTGGAAGTTGAGAACGGTGAAGACGACGATGCTAACGAAGCACACTATCACCTGGCGTGCGATGCCGTTAGCTGTGAAGCGGATGGAAAGCGCGCACTAGCAGAGGCACACAGGGCAGAGCGGCTAGCCGCTATCGAAGAACTGGTGAGCGAGTGTGCAGAGCACATCGAAGAATGCACGCCTGCATCCGTGTACACCAGCCATGTTGCGGAATACCTGATCGCTCTTGTCATCATGGGCGCTCTGACCTACGTACTGCTGTAATTCATCCAGGGGGGTAAATGAAAGGCAATCGCAAGCAGATCAGTAAGACCATGGCAGAGAGTGCCGATCGGCACCGTCTCTACGAGCAATCGGTACAGGGTGTTGCGGAGGAGTATGACTTCATCAGCGAGACTTTCCGCAAGCTGCGCAAGCGTCCGGCGCATTCAATCCGGGAAGATTTCTGCGGCACCGCCAGCATGTGCTGTGAATGGGTCAGGCGCGACCGGCAGCACACAGCCACCGGTGTCGATATTGACCCGGAAGTCCTGCTCTGGGGGCGTGAACACAACCTTGCGTCACTGCAACCGGATGAACGCACCCGTGTTCGCCTGATACAAGAGGATGTCTTCAACGTCGAGCAGTCCGAACCTGTCGATGCGGTGCTGGCGATGAATTTCAGCTACCAGATTTTCAAGACCCGTGAAAAACTGCGCGACTATTTCCGCAAGGCCCATGAAGCACTGGCTGACGACGGCATCCTGTTTATCGATGCCTTTGGCGGCTATGAGGCGTACAAGGAAATCAAGGAAAAACGTAAATTCAAGCATTTCAAGTATATTTGGGAACATGCCAGTTATAACCCTATCAACGGCGATATACTCTGTCATATCCACTTCACCTTCCCGGATGGCTCAAGGCTGAAGAAGGCATTTACCTACGACTGGCGACTATGGACACTGCCGGAATTGCAGGAGCTGCTGAGTGAGGCTGGCTATTCACGGGTTTCGGTCTACTGGGAAGAAACGGATGAAGAGAGCGGGGAGGGTAATGGCCATTACTCACCGACAACAGTGGGAGAGGCAGACCCCAGCTGGGTGTGTTTCCTGGTCGCCGAGAAATAGCGGTTTCACTTGGCCTGTGTAGCATGTGCAGACCCGTTGACTCTGCCCCGACACGATACTAGAGTCAACGCACAGTATAGTATCCTGCTTTGCAGGATTTAATAACCAGGGGAGAGTGTCATGCGGAAAGGCCTTCATTCGTATCTTGCTGCAGTTGCTGCAGTTGTCCTGCTATATGGCTGTTCCAGCAATCCACCCTACAGCCCGCCACCTTTCGATGCCGTGCAGTTGAATCCGTCTGCGTACAGCCAGAAGGTTGCTTCTTTTGTGGTCATCCTGGATGCCTCTGCCTCCATGAAACACAAGAGCGGGGGGCAGGTACGGTATGACAGCGCCATGGATACCGTGTATCGCATGAACCAGACAATACCGCCACTGGACTACCAGGCGGGGTTGACCGCTTTCAGCTCAGGGACCTGCCTCGATGGTGCCAGCACCAGAATGCTCTATGGAATGACATCCTACCAGCGTGCTGATTTTGCCAGTGCAATGGATTCCATTCATTGTGCCGGCGGCACCACTCCACTGGTCGAGGCCGTCGATCTTGGTACAAAGAGCCTCAATACAGCATTGGGTGATGCGGCGGTGATCATTGTCAGTGACTTCCACGGTCTCGATTCTGCCAGCACCATCGCGGCCATCCGGCAAATGCAAACTGCCTCCGGCAATCACCTTTGTATCCATACGATCAATACCGGTGATGATACCTGGGACCAGCAGCTTGCTGTTGAGCTTGCCGGTATCAGCAACTGCGGTTCCGCGGTTCATGCCGCTGATATCGCTGCAGCGGATCGAATGGCGGACTACGTCACGGCCGTGCTACTGGCGCCAGCAGCGCCGGTCGCTGCCCAGGTGCAATACGAGAAAAACACCGTGTCTACGTCTGCGCTGTTCGATTTTGACAAGGCCATACTCAAGGAGCAGGGCAAGGTCGCGCTGCATGAACTGGGTGATGCCATCAAGGCCAGGGGGGCACGGGTGGTCGATATTGACATCATCGGCCATACCGACAGCATAGGATCTGCAGACTACAACATGGGACTTTCCGTGCGCCGTGCCGAGGCCGTCCGGGATTACCTCGTCAGCGAGGGCATCGATGCAGCCATCATCGATGTCAGTGGTGAAGGCGAGAACAAACCGATCGCCAGCAATGACACCGCACAAGGCAGGGCTGAGAACCGCCGCGTGGATATCAATGTCGGGATTGAACAGGCGCCAAAGTAGCTAAACATTCGCGCAACAAACAGCCCACCGGCCGATATTCGGCGGTGGGCTTATTTTTTGGCAACGTTAGAACCCGTGCGGCTTGTATAATCCGGGGTATGTCGAGATTCCTGGTGTTACTGCTGTTGTTGACAGGCATGATGGTGGTGCAGGCAGCACCATCGGTCAACGTAAAGCTGGAAGGGCTCGACCGTGAACAAGAGAAGAATGTACGTGCCTACCTGACCATCGTGCAGGAGCGCAGGGCGGATGACCTTACGGAGGGACGCATTCGCCGTTACCACGCGCGTGCACCCCGCGAAATCCGTGAAGCCCTGCAACCCTATGGTTACTACCAGCCGCTGATCCAGTCCAGTCTGGAACACAGTGAGGGCGGTTGGGTGGCTCGCTATGTGATCGACCCGGGCCCCCCCGTACTCGTGAGCGCTGTTGATGTGCAGATCAGCGGGGCAGGAAAGGACGATGCCATCATACTCCGAACCGTGCAGTCCTTGCCGCTGGAGGTGAATGACCGGCTGGTGCATGCAAGGTATGAAAAGGCAAAGGTACGGTTGCGAGAGGCGGCAGTCGACAACGGTTACCGGGATGCGCGCTACCTGAAAAGCGAAGTCAGGGTTTTGCAGTCCAGCAACCAGGCTGTGGTTGTGCTACACCTCGATACCGGCAACAAGGCTTATTTTGGCCCGGTGCGTTTCGAGGGCGGGAACCTCTCGGATGACCTCCTGGCTCGCTATATCCCCTTCAAGGTCGGTGAAGTCTGGTCAACCAAGGAACTGCTGTTACTGCAGCGAGGGCTGGTCGACAGCGGTTATTTTTTATCGGTCAATATCGTACCGCAAGCGGCCCCTGATGACAGTAACCAGGTTCCCATCGTTGTAATGCTGACACCGCACAAACTACAGCGGTACAGTTTTGGCTTGGGGTACTCGACCAACCTTGGTATCCAGGGTTCCGTCGATTGGCTGCACCGCAGGATCAACCGCCATGGTCACCGTCTCGGTGCCGAGGTGAGTGTCTCCCCGGTACGCCAGGATGCCAGCACCACCTATTCCATACCCCTGTCCAGGCCGCGCACCGATGTGCTTGAATTCAGTGGTATCTTTCGCAATGAGGATACTGTTGATGTAAAAAGCACCGTATCCGAATTGCGCGCCAGTCGTAACCTGATGCGAGGGGAGTGGCGCGAGGCCCTTTCCGTGGGATACAAGCACGAGGTCGATGACCTTCCGGACAGTTATGGTGTTTCCAATCTACTGATTCCCAAAGGCACCTGGACACTGGTAAAGGCGGATAACCGACTGCACGCGAAGGAGGGTTTTCGTGTCGACCTGGAAACCTCCGCTTCTGCACAGGCGCTGCTGTCCGACAGCACCTTCTTGCAGGGAGTCATGGCCGGGAAACTGGTACATACCCTTGGGGATGAGGGTCGTTTGATCCTGCGCGCCGAGGCCGGTGCCACGACTACCACTGACTTCGAGAGTCTGCCGGCAACGGTTCGTTTCTTCACCGGTGGCGATAACAGTGTGCGTGGCTATGAATACAAGTCACTGGCACCCAGCAACGAGGAGGGCGACCTGATTGGCGGAAAATACCTGCTTGTGGGCAGTGTGGAGTATGACTACAACGTCTACAAGAAATGGTATCTGGCAGCGTTCTATGATATCGGCAGCGCCTTTAATGAAAGCCCGATCGATGCATCCAGCGGTGCCGGTATCGGCATACGCTGGGCGTCTCCAGTAGGCATGATACGGGTTGATGTAGCCTCGGCGCTCAGTGAAGACGGCAACCCCTGGCGCCTGCATATTTCCTTCGGTCCTGATTTCTGAACCTGCAACGCAATGAAAATGGTCAGAAACATTCTTGCATCGATGTTGTTCCTGATGGTGCTGTTTGCCGGGCTGGTGTTTTTCGTTACGGGCACAGAAAGCGGCCTGCAACTGGCCGGACAGCTGTTGCAATCACAGTTCGGTGAAATGCTGCAGATAGGACAACTGCGTGGCCGGCTGGCAACCGACGTCGAGGTCGAGGATCTGCGGATTCAGATCGATGGTGATGTATATCGCATCGGGCATTTGCAGCTGGCGTGGTCTCCGCGGGCGTTGCTGTCCGCCGAGGTCAGGGTGAATCGCCTGACTGCAGAATCAGTGACACTCGCGCTGGCTCCGGCCGCAACGACGGAGGACACGGAGCTTTCAATCGCGATCGACCTACCCGTTGCGGTTACTGTGAAAGAGGCATCGATCCGTTCACTCGTCATCGAAGGCGCAAGTGAAGAACCACTGGTCTTCGAACAGATTACCTTGTCCGCCCGAGCCGCCGATCAACACTTACAGATCGATACACTGCAGCTCATCACGGACGACTACCAGGCGGGGCTTGCCGGTAGCTTTGGCCTGCAAGCCGAAAACCCGGTCGATTTGCAGCTTGACTGGCAAGTAGAAACTGCGGGAGAGGCCCCTTTCTCGATGAACGGTCAGGCAACCATCAGCGGCCTGTTACACGCCTACCGCCTGCAGGGTGAATCCAGTCTGTCCGCGCAGGACATCCCGAGCGGTGACTGGCAGTTCACGGCCGAAGGTAATCTTGACGGCCTGGCAATCAGTCGACTGGCGGGTGAAACGCTGGGTGGTGGCGTCGAGGGTAACGGGCGGCTTGACTGGCAGCAGGGTTTTGCCTGGCAGCTGGCAGTGGCGATTAAAGAGATCAATCCGGGCAGCCACTGGCCCGAATGGCCCGGCAGGTTGAGCACACAGCTGAGCAGTGACGGCCGCCTGCTCGACGACGATACCCAGCTGTCCCTGCAACTGCAGCAGCTGCAGGGACAACTGCGCGGTTATCCGGTCGCCGGAGAGGTACAGCTCACCCTGGACAACAATCGTCTGGAATTACAGCGTCTCGACATCCGCTCAAGTGACAACAAGCTGAGCGCCAGTGGCAGCCTGGATAAGACCTGGGACATGACGGCAGTGGCAAATCTGCCCGATATGGCTGCGCTGTTACCGGGCTGGGAAGGTATGCTTGCGCTGTCGGGCAGTATTACAGGTGCGCGGGAACAGCCACGACTGGATGTGGCCATTAACGGTCAGCAATTGAGTGGGCCATCCCTGGCGATCACTGCCGTTGCGGGCAATGCAAACGTGCAGTGGTCGGAGTCCTCCCGGCAGTCGCTGATGCTGAAACTGCAGGACACGGAACTGGCCGGGCAAGTCTATGACCAGGTGTCGGTGGAATTCTCGGGAACGAAGCACCGTCATCAACTGGACCTTGTGGCCGCAGGCAAGGAATCGGCAATTGACCTGCAGCTGGCCGGCGACTGGCTGGGTGACTACTGGCAGGGTGAGATACGCAGGGCGGATTGGCAGTATCCGGGAGCGGGACGCTGGTCCTTGCAACAACCTGTATCGACACAACTGGGGGCAGAGATAATCCGACTTCCGGAAATCTGCTGGCAGCATGATTCGGCGCGACTGTGCACGACTGCGCAGGGAAATCCGCAACAACAACTGGCTGCAAAGGCATGGCTGAGCCAGCTGTCACTGGCGACACTGGCTGCACTGCATGAATCACCATTGGCATTTACCAGCCAGATGGATGCGACACTGCGTGCCACACTGGATGCCGGTCGCCTCAGCCAGGCTGACCTGCAGCTCAGCCTCAGCGCCGGCACGATCAGTTCTGCGGACTCGATGCCACTGTCGGACACGCACATCAGGGAAGGGGGGTTGCAGGCACAACTCAATGAGGAGGGCCTGACAGCCACGGCCAGGCTGGATCTCGACGACAACGGCTACCTGCGAGCCGACCTGGATCTGCCAGGCTACCAGCCGGGTGTCACACCCTGGGAACAGCAGTCCCTTGAAGCGAGTGTCCGCAGTGAGTTGCATGACCTGCCGTTTGCAAAATACCTGGTCGAGGAAATCGGTAGCTACAAGGGCGACCTGGCAGTCAATCTCCGTGGACAGGGCACTCTGGGGCAACCCCGGATTTCCGGAACCGCGAGTGTCACAGACGGCACCTTCGAGATTGATCAACTCGGTATCCAACTGGCAGCAATTGACCTGCAGTTACAGAGCAAGGCCGATGGACTGGTGATTACGGGGAACTGCAAATCTGGCGACGGCAACATACAACTCAACGGAGATATCAACGTCATAGATATTGCGCACTGGCAGCTTGATGCAAGCCTGCAGGGCAAGGACTTCGAGATCATGCATCTGCCTGAAGGAATCATCACGGTGTCGCCGGATATCCAGGCAAAGATTACCCCGCCGCGGGTAGAACTGACAGGCGAGGTGCACGTGCCCTATGCACGCCTGCGACCCAGGGATCTGCAAAGACGTACCGGTGTTTCCAGCGACGTGGTGATTGTTGACGCGGAACAGGTGGCCGAGCAAGAGGAACGCTGGCAGGTATCGAGCAATATCCGCCTGTCACTCGGTGATGACGTCACGATTGATGGTTACGGCCTGAAGGGCGACATTCTCGGCTCGGTCATCTTGCTGGACAAACCGGGCCAGGTGACCACGGCACAGGGCAATTTATCCATCGAACGCGGCAGCTATGAGGTCTATGGTCGCAAGCTCGACATTCACCGTGGACAGTTGTTATTCAGCGGCGGGCCAGTGGATAACCCCGGACTGGATTTCGAGGCCAGCCGCACGGTCGGGGATATCACCGCCGGTATACGCGGCAGTGGCACGCTGAGGAAGCCGGAATTGTCACTCTATTCAGACCCGAGCATGGCAGATTCTGACATCATTTCCTATATTGCCTTTGGCAAACCACAGGCGGAAATCGGGCAGGGTGGTGGTAATGCTACCGATGCAGGACTGCTGGCCGGTGGCAATATGCTTGCCGGTATACTGGGAACCAGGCTTGGACTGGAAGAACTGGGTGTGGAAAGCGGGGATACGCTGGATGACGCAGCCATGGTGCTTGGCACCTACCTGTCGCCACAACTGTATGTACGTTACCGAACCGGGTTGTATGATGCGATTAATGTCTTCGAGGTGCGATATGAGTTTTCCCGGCACTGGAGTGTACGTAGTATTACGAGCGTGGAAACCTCTTCCGCAGAGATTCAGTTCAGTTTTGAACGCTAGGCACTGTCTACCTGTTTTGTTGGTTTTGATTCAGTAGAACCATGCGCTGGCTTCAATACCTGTTCATTGCGCTTGCTACCCTGGTCATCTTCTGTGTGACGCTGGTGGTGACGTTTCTGTTGCTGCTGGACGCGCCCCATTACCGTGAGGCACTGGTCCTTATTGTTAACCGAACCACGGACCACCACCTGGAAATTGATGGCCCGCTGCAGATCGAATTTTCGTTATCCCCTTTGATCACAGTCTCGGATATACACTTTGAAACCGCCGGCAAGACATTTGAACTGGAGTCTGCGGAAATACGTACCCGCTTTGAGCTGTTACCGTTGCTATCGAAGCACCTGGTGATCCATGAGTTTCTGGCCAGGGATAGCGTCATCAGTTACCGCAAGCGGCCGCATGAGGACGAGGACACCTCCCTCGAATACCCGCAACTGAATGCACCGGCTATCGAGAACTTCAGGATCGATAATCTGGTGATTAATTACTGGCGGCAGGATGAGGTCGAGCCCCTGCAGATCAAGCTTGATGCACTGAAGATTGATGACAAGAACGACACGGGACCTGTGGTGCTGACAGGATCCGGCACGATCAGCGGGAATACCTTCCACCTCGATGGTGAGTTTGGGGAAATTGCTACCTTGCTTGGCAGCAATCAGCCCTACCCGGTCAGCTTCCGTTTCGATTTCATGGATTCAACCATGCAGGTGGAGGGAATGATTGCCAATCCGCATGGAGACGGTGAGCTTGACATTGTGGTGCGACAGGAAGCATCCGACCTGAGACGGGTTCTGGAATCCGTGCAAGTGCACAGCCCGGACATCGGCAGGCTCAAGTCATCCTACCGCTTGGCCGGCACCCTCAAGAATCCACAGGTGCTTGACCTGGATATCCGCGTATCGAAGGCCGATGTCGCGCTACAGGTATCCGGCAATATCAATAGACTGCGGACTGCAGGGAATCTGAACCTTGATTTTTCCGCCGCCATTACAGACAAAGCACTGCTAGAATGGCTGTTGCCCGAGGGGAGCCCCACCTTCCACAGTATCCAGGCTTCGGGAAAACTGACCGGTTCTGCAGAAAGTCTGGTGCTGCGCGAGGCCACGTTAGATGCCTCCGGTCCCGATGTGCAGAGACTGCAAGTATCCGGCAGTGCCCACATTATCGATGCTCCCCAGCCATTGCGAGACCTGCAGGCGACACTGTCGCTGTCCTCTTCAGATACCGCTTTTGTCAAAAAATACATCAAGGCCGTGCCACAGCTGGGTCCCGTGTCGGGTACCGCCCGCTTAACCACGGATGCCGATGCGCTGCGGGCAGAGAACATCAAACTGAGCGTCGGCAACACGAGCACCGTACAGCTAGATGCAACAGGCAGTATCCGGCACATCGTGTTCACGCCAACAGTCGAGGTTTCGAAAATGGAGCTGCAGCTCAACCTGCGCGGGACTTCTGTGAAATCCATTGGCAAGCTGATTCATCGTGACCTCCCGGATATTGGTCCCGTCAAACTGAATGCACAGTACTCCGGGTCACTATCCCGGTCTACACTCGGGAATATGAACCTGCATGCCGGCAGTCCGGATCAGCTGCAGCTCGATGTCCGCGGGGACATCAAACTGGCTGCGCTAGGTGGCGATCGAGCTATTAGCGGTCTGGAGCTGGATGTAAATTTTCAAGCCCCCGGTACGGAATACCTCTCTACCATCACCGGAACCGCAATCGCCGCACTTGGACGAATACAAGGCGTGGCTCATGTCAATGATACCGCTGGGGTCACAGCGATCAGTAACCTGGATATCAAGATTGATAAGGGTAGGGATTTTCAGCTTGCCATGAATGGGGCACTTGCTGATCTGGAAAATCTCGACGGCCTCGACATGAAGCTTGAATTGTCTGCCAGCGACCTGAATACCATTGGCGAGGTGTTTGATCTGTCACTGCCAAAAGAGGGTCCAGTCAGCTACTCCGGACGTGTCACCGGGAGTTTGAAGAAGTTCCACGACAAGGGACGTGCCAGACTCAGGAACACGACCATTACCACCGATCTAAGCGCAAGCCTTGCAGGCAAGCGTCCACGCCTCGCCGGATCGGTCACTGTGCCGGACCTGGATCTGCATGATATCGGGATCTATCTGGACCGGCCGGCTGAAGAGCCGGTGACACCCGCCATCAGGGAATTTGATCAGGTGGTCCATCATCAGGCTGCAGTGACAAAAGAGCTGTTCAGCAAACAGCCGCTTGATTTTTCCGGGCTGCACGCCATCGACCTGGATGTTGAGTTCATGATCCGCAAACTGAGTTCAACCGCAGCATCGGTTGCGGATATCTACGCTCACGTGTTACTGGATAATGGCAAGCTTGCAATCAAGCCATTGAAATACAGCGTTGATGACGATGTCATCAGTAACGAACTGGTGATCAATAGCGCCACAAAACCACCCGCGGTGAGCTTGCTTGCCAGCGGTGATGACATCAATCTTGGACTGTTGCTGGCAGACACTGCGCGCAAGAACTTCCCGGTCAGGGGGACCATGACGGCCAGGGCAAACCTGAAAAGCCGGGGTCAGTCACCTGCCGAGCTGGCGGCAACCCTGGATGGCGAAATCGAATTTGTCACCGAAAATGCCAGGATCGATAAAGGCACCATGAACCTTGTCGCGGTTGACGTCATTGGCTGGGCCATATCGAACATCCTCTCGCCAAACAAGGATGTTGAAATCGAATGCGCCATTTTGATGATGCAATTCAACAAAGGCATGGGAACAACCGATCTGAATATCATCGATACACCCGATACCCTGATAAGGATTGATACCAGGCTCGATCTGGCCAATGAAACCATGGATGTTGCCATTCTACCCGAGCACAAAACCAGACTCTTCAAGGCAAAAAAGGAACCGATGGAGATTTATGGACCCATTGCCAACCCGCAATACAAGCTGGTGTCTGTGAAGGACCTGGCACTGGAAACCGGCCGGGCAGCTTTTTTGGCGCCGTTAACCATATCCACGAGCTTGCTGGAAAATATTACCGGCCTGATTGTCAAGCCGAAAGAACCCAAACCGGGAAGCTGTGACAAGTTCCTGAAATAGTGCTGACTAGCGTGCCATCCTGGCGGCATCCAGCTGTTCTTGAGCCTTTATGACCTGCTGCTCGGCCTCCTGAACGCGTTGCAGGTACTGGGGCCTGAGTTTGGTGCCACCGCCAGCAAGAGCCTGGCGGTCACCTTCGCGGACCACCTGCACCTCTTGCAAGTGTGCGGTGGCACTGTCCAGATTCAC
Organism: Gammaproteobacteria bacterium; assembly: GCA_022340485.1. Classification (GTDB taxonomy): domain Bacteria; phylum Pseudomonadota; class Gammaproteobacteria; order UBA9214; family UBA9214; genus UBA9214. The sequence goes on from JAJDNX010000126.1 coordinate 11,996, forward strand.
CTGTGCAGCGTTTATTCTCGCCGCCTTGTCGGCCTCCTTGGCATCCACTTGCCGCTGCAACTGGTCCGCTCTCTGGATCGTTTCCTGTGCCTGCTGTTCACTCTCGCTGGCTTCCCGAGGGGAAGGTTTGTACGCATCAATGGTTACCGGTGTTGCAGAAATGCTGCCTGGCACCGGCTGGTCGGAGAAAGTGACATTGCCATCCTTGTCAACGGAGCGGATCACCTCAGACATGCCAGGCAGGGTAGTACCGGCCAACATGAGTGCAATCATGATTCGGGTTTTCATAGGCAGTCCTTGTTGCTGCTGCGGCTTTATGTAATCGGGGTCAGGATGATTTCCACCCGCCGGTTCAATGCACGACCTTCCGGTGTGTCATTCGTGGCGATGGGCTGAGATTCACCCATGCCGCGAGTGATGATGCGTGCCGCAACGACTTTCTGCGATTCCAGGTAGCGAGCGACACTGTCGGCGCGAGCTTCGGACAGGGTCTGGTTGTAGGATTCGGCACCGGTACTGTCGGTATGGCCATTGATATCAATATAGGTTTTCTCGTATTCGTTGATCACCAGGGCCACGGAATCCAGTACCGGGTAAAAGTCTGCCGAGATATTGCTGGAGTTGGTGGCAAAGGTGATATTACCCGGCATGTTCAGGATGATATTGTCGCCGTTGCGGGTAACACTGACGCCGGTGCTTTGCAGTTGCGCCCTGAGCTTGTCTTCCTGCTTGTCCATGTAATAGCCAACGCCACCTCCGGAGATTGCGCCGATGCCCATGCCGAGCAGGATGGCATTGCGGTTGCCGCCGGTAGCCGCACCGATCAGGCCGCCTGCGACGGCACCGATACCGGCTCCCATACCGGCTTTGCTCGCCTGTTCTTCGCCGGTATAGGGGTTCGTTGTACAACCGCCGATACCGAGCACCAGGGCGAGGCTCATCGCGAGTAGTGTCTTGCTGCGGACTGGTTGTGCGCCGGATCGGGTCGAGGGGATGTGTTCGTTCATATGTGCTCCGTAACTACGTGTCAGATGGTCGAATCAGGTGCTTTAGTATGCATTGAGAACTGGGCTATATTATGTGCTCGGCTGCCCAAATGTAAGTCTTGATATTTACATATAGCACAGTAAGTTGTGCATGACATCTGAATCTATACAGGTATTCGGAAGGTTGCATCGAGAAGGCTAGAGAATACTGCCTCCCTGGGTTTTTCTCGGCAACGTGAACGTTATGAAAAACTGTCAGTCCAACAATAGCAGGTAGCCAATGGCAAGGCTAAACTCAAGAACGCAACGGCTAACGGTAGTTGCAGGTAGTCGTCATCGTCCTGCTTTGACGGGTAGGGCGAGTTCCTGTTGATTGACCCGGTAGGATGTTGCCGAAAGAGCCAATCCACGTCGCTTGCATGCACAAAGGTCTACTGCAAAAGACAGATTGAATTGAAGAGGAAAATGTTACCTGGTCGCATCAACAAATGCTGAAGCTGTTTCATTCCATATTCGGTGGAGAGAAGGAAGCCGGACGCTATCCCGAACGGCTGATCGAGGCCGCGATTGAACGCACCGTTGACGGCACGGACCGCCGCCTGCTGGCCCTGTCCGGATACAAGAAACAGCTGCGTCCTTCTGTCATACATGCCATCGATCATGTAATCGAGCTGGTGGATGGGCTCCCCGAGCCCGTGCCGGCCGGGCGCACCGATTACAGTGCCGATCCGCGCCTTATGGCCTTGTTCGCCTCAGCCGAGCACATGCTGCAGGTGTTCGGCAACGGTCCTGCTCTCAACCCGTTCCGCGTCACTTCTGTCAGAAGTGACGAACGCGTCTTTGCGCTACTGCTGGCGGAACGTAGAGAGAAAAATATTTTGGGCAATGCATTGGTCGGCAATCAGCTACGGCGTGATGTGGCGCAGGTCACGGTCAACTTCAGTGGTCACCGGCTGCTGGAACCGGCAACAAATGAAGCACATACACGCCGCCACCTGAAGCGCCGTGCCTTTGATCACCTGCTGACACTGGCGCTCACACGCATTACCGAAGCCCGGGGTCATCGTGCGAATCTTTCCCGCCAATGCGATCTGCTGCGCAGCAAACTGAAGACATTGGAGCGTAGCGGCTGGAACTTCGAGGCGCACCAGGGCGCGGGCCATGATCCGGTGGCGTTGCAAGCCGAGTTGCAGGCAACGGAGTCGAAACTCGCGGGCCTTGGTGCCGATAACGGTGCGCTGCAAGCGAGTCTGGATATCGTGACCGAGGTGCTGGGGCACGCCGAGCAACAACTCTGGAGCAGGGAACTCGTCCTGCACCTGGACCGCATGAATGTCCAGCGCGATGAACAAGATGCGTCGGCACAACGAATCGTGCTGCAGGAACTGCACAACGCACGTGGCATTCAGCTCGTGATCTTGCCGGTATCACTGGTGCCAGCTGAGCTGCCACCGCGCGAGGACTTACTCACCGCAGCCGCTCGTTATCTGACTTGAGTGCTTCCGGTAGGCGCGAATGACATCTCCCAGGGTGTTATAAAAGTCATCACGGCCGAACAACCGGTCGAGCTCATAGCGACTCTTGGCCTTGACATCCTCCATGACCTGCGCGATCACCAGCCGGATACCTTTCTCATCCAGTATCCTGTCGAGCAACCGCAACGTCTCTGCTGAGGAGTAGTCCACATCGTCGACTGCAGATGCATCGATACATCCCTTTAATATCGATCAGCTCGATTCCAACCAGGAAAACAATCGCCGATAACACCGCCTCCGGCATATAGGCCAGCGGCGCCGTCAGGAACAGCAGCACCAGCAGCACAAAGAAGGTTGTGAACAGCAGTGACAGCTGGCTTTGCCCGCCGGCACTGTCGACCATTTGCGTCTTGGTCGGGCTGCCGTTGACGACAAAGGTGCCAGACAGGCCAGCACCGATATTGGCCAAGCCCAGTGCAATGAGGTCTGTATCCTCGCTAAAGCGCTCGTTGTAGCGCGCGGCGTAGGCACGCGAGGTGGCGGCACTCTGCGCCAGGATGACCACGAACATGGCGAAGGCTGTCGGCACCAGCTTGCCGACCAGCTCCCAGCTCCATTTCACCTCCGGCAG
>JAJDNX010000138.1 GCA_022340485.1 Gammaproteobacteria bacterium
TTTGCCGCCTTCATGGTGCTGTTTGCCATGGCCAACTCGGGTCTGCCTGGTACCTCCGGCTTTGTCGGTGAGTTCATGGTGATCCTCGCAAGTTTCAAGGCGAATTTCTGGTTTGCGTTTCTCGCGGCGACCACCCTGATACTCGGTGCCGCCTACAGCCTGTGGATGGTAAAACGCGTGGTGTTCGGCGAAGTGGCCAACGACAATGTCAGGCAACTCAAGGACGTTAATGCCCGCGAATTTGTCATCCTCGCCAGTCTCGCCGTGATGGTGCTGTTCTTTGGACTGTACCCGGCGCCCCTGATTGATGTCATGCATGCCAGCGTCGACAGCCTGCTGGCGCATGTCAGTGTGTCCAAATTGCCTGTACAGCAAGCTGGCCTGACCCTGCTGAATGCAGTGCAGCCCTGAGATGTCTACCATGAATATATCCTTGTCTGACTTGCTGCTGCTGAAGCCGGAAATCTTCCTGCTGTCGATGGCCTGCCTCATCCTCGTGGTCGAGGCCTTCGTCGGCGAGCGGCAACGCCAGCTCAGTTATGTCCTGTCACAGCTGACGCTGCTGGTCGCCGCCATCCTCAGCTGGAACATGCTGGATACCCATGCCGCCGTGGTCATGGGCGGGACCTTCATCCACGATCCGATGGCGGCGTTGCTGAAGACCAGCGTGTTCCTGGTGGTCATCGGGGCATTTGTCTATGCGCGCAGTTTCCAGACCTCCACGGGTGGGCTGCGCGGCGAGTATTACGTGCTCGGCCTGTTCGCCGTGCTCGGTATGATGGTCATGATCTCGGCACACAGCCTGCTGACCATCTATCTCGGACTGGAGCTGCTGTCACTGTCACTGTATGCCATGGTGGCGACTGACCGTGATTCTGTACCGGGCTCCGAGGCGGCCATGAAATACTTCGTACTGGGTGCGCTGGCATCCGGCATGTTGCTGTATGGCATGTCGATGCTTTACGGTGCCACCGGCACCCTGGATCTTGCCGGGATCGCCGAGGCCCTTGCCGCACCCGCCGAGAACAGCCTGATCCTGATCTTTGGCCTGTGTTTTATCGTTGTCGGGCTGGCGTTCAAGTTTGGCGCGGTTCCTTTTCATATGTGGATACCGGATGTCTATGACGGTGCTCCCACGGCGGTGACGCTGTTCATCGGCAGCGCGCCCAAGATTGCGGCCTTTGCCATGGCCATGCGCCTGCTGGCGGAATCCCTTGGCAGCCTGTCGGTCGACTGGCAGGGCATGCTGGTGATTCTCTCGGTGCTGTCGCTGGCGTTGGGTAATGTGATTGCCATTGCACAAACCAGCTTGAAACGCATGCTTGCCTATTCGACCATTTCACATGTCGGCTTCCTGCTGCTGGGCATCCTCGCCGGTACCGCGGCCGGTTATTCCGCCGCCATGTTCTATGCCATTACCTATGCCGTGATGGCGATTGGCGGCTTTGCCATGATTATCCTGCTGAGTCGCGCCGGCTTTGAAGCCGATCAGCTGGACGACTTCAAGGGACTCAACGAGCGCAGTCCCTGGTTTGCCTTCATGATGCTGATCCTCATGTTTTCCATGGCCGGGGTGCCACCGACGGTCGGTTTTTACGCCAAGCTGTCGGTATTGCAGGCCGTGATTGATATCGACAGCATTTGGCTGGCGATCGTCGCCGTGTTCTTCTCCATCATTGGCGCGTTTTATTACATCCGTGTCGTCAAGCTGATGTACTTTGACAAGGCAGCAACCGAGGAGCCTTTGCACACCCCTGTCGATATGCAGATCGCAGTCAGCCTGAACAGCTTGCTGGTGCTGGGACTGGGCATCTTTCCGGGAGGCCTGCTGGCACTCTGCAGCCGTGTCCTCGGCTGACGGCCAACACAGCCGTCACGACTGTACATCTCCCGGTAGTGGCGGTGAGTCTATCCTCCCTGCGCCGTCCGCAGGGCTATTTTTTGCATAAGTTCGCCTCGGGGTTGATAATCAGCCCAGCACTCGTTACACTCCTCGGCCGTTGATGCGGGGTGGAGCAGTCTGGCAGCTCGTCGGGCTCATAACCCGAAGGTCGCAGGTTCAAATCCTGCCCCCGCTACCAACTTTGCCTTTATAATATCAGTATCTGGCTGGTATCCCCTGGTGGTGTCGTAACTACCTAACCCCCGCTGAGCAGTGGCCTGCAGTGTCCGCGTTTTCGGGGCTTCGGTGCTAGGCGTCGACACGCATGCAACTAGCCAGAAAGCTGCACATGAAATCCGCGAACCGAGTTACAGCAAGTAGGCGGCTAGCAGAAGACCGAGGGCGGCACCTGCGGCATTTATGGCCACATCCTGCATCGTTCCAAAGCGGCCTGACACCCTGGTCTGGCACCACTCCATCACGGCCCCGAAGGCAACCGCAATGAGATAGGAGACCAGCAATCGACTAGCCCTTGACTGGGTACCGTCAAAAGTCCAGAACAACAACAGCGCCAGCACCCCATAGAGACAGAAATGCAGTAGCTTTTGCAGTAGTTTCGGTGTCTTCGTAAACAGCCAGGTGAAGGCAAAGTCACCAGGCCCGTTGTATCCAGGAATGAGTGAGGCAATCACCAGCAGCAGCATGAAGCACAGGGTCAATAGGATACGGTCTGTAAGCAGGAGGCTGGTCATCGTAGGGTTCTGCACCTCGCTGAATCTGCAAAGGGATTAGGCAAGATTGACGAGCCGAACCAAATAGAGGGATGCAGTCGAAGCATGCATACCGCTGTCTAGCAGCCAGGATGAGTTCGAAGCGGTACCTCCGCCGGTAGCGTACAGCCTTTCCCTTGCCTGGGTAGATCCTGTGGTCGCGTACGGGTGTTTGCTCATGATCCTTGTAACCTTGCGCAATTGTCCAGTCGTCTGTCGATCGCAAGCATCGCGAATTAACAAGGATCGGGCAAGAGTGGGTGACAGGGAATCTCCGGTAAGCTGTCGTGACATAATAGAAATGTAACTCGCAGTTACACAGCGTTGGCTTCAGGAAAATGATTTGGAGTAAATAACCGTCAAGACCATTTCCCTCAAATTCGCACAGTACAAATCGTCCATGACACCTTTTGCGTTCCTGTCCATCCAGCATCACGGCTACCCCCTGCTTGCACCATGACCAGAGTGTTGCCGGTACTGTTCTTCGTTTTGCTGCTATCCATACTGGGACTCGTGACGGTAGCGGGCATCGACACAAGCCCTTTGGTCGAACCTGCAAGTCGCCTGTCACACCAGGACCTCGAACCAATCAAGCAGCTGCTCAGGAGGCATGACCCGAGGCAGGTAAAAAAGCAGGAGGTTCGTTCACTGTCGCTTACAGAACGCGACCTCAATTTGCTGCTTAAGTATGCGGCTCCCCATACCCTCAACACCAGCAGTCGGGTAGCGTTGCGGCCGGATGGCATGAAGGTGCTTCTGACTTTCAAGCTCCCCGAGAGCGCGCTGGGCAACTACCTGAACATTACCGCGGAATTATCCGGTGCCGATGGCGGGATCCATCTGGAGCGGCTCGCTGTGGGCAGACTTTCACTGCCTGTCTGGCTAATTGAGCCGCTATTGCTGCAGGTTCATCGGGCCATGCTGGCGCGCAACGAGGAATACCGCACTGTAGCCGGGGCGATCAGCAGCTATCGTTTTTATGATGATCGGCTGGTCATTGAATACCAAACGGATCCAAAGCTTGTCGAGCGCCTGCGGCAGCGTGGCAAGGTCTATTTGTTCCCGGAAGCGGATACCCAGCGGATACTCGCCTATCATCAGGAACTGGTTCGCCTCTCCGGGCAGTCTGCATCACCGCATGTTTCCCTTGGCAGGTTGCTACCCCCCCTGTTCCAGCTAGCCGCCTCGCGTACGGGTGAGGGCGGCGATCCGCAAGCAGAAAACCGGGCGCTGCTCCTGACACTGATGCTGTACGCCATGGGCAAGAATATCGGCCAGTTTGTTGAGGTACCGCGGCAGCCGCCTGTGCACAGGCTGCACCTGAGTGTACTGGGTCGTCATGACTTGGTGCAGCACTATCTGGTCTCTGCGGCATTGACGGTTTCCGCCGGTAGTGGCCTTGCCGGTGCGATGGGTGAGTTTAAGGAACTGGACGATTCGCGTGGAGGCACCGGCTTCAGTTTTGCCGACTTGCTGGCTGATCGTGCCGGCATCCGCCTGGCTGAAATGGCAATGGGTACAGAATCGCAAGCCAGGCTGCTGCAGCAGCGGATGGGTGATTCGGCACTGTTGGAGACAGACTTCATGCCGAGTATCAAAGACCTGCCGGAAGGAATTATGGAACTGGAATTCAAACATCGCTACCAGGATCTTGATAGCAAAAACTACCGGATGATCGAAGACGAAATTGAACTACGGCTGTCGCGGTGCAAGGTCTACAGACCTCCGGAACCCGGCACCCTTTAGTGTGGCTACTCTCGCGGGGATCAACACAACAAGAAAGACTGGGCGTGAAAGGTGCCTATTTTTTGGCATTTTTTCTGCTACCCTTAAGGAGGGTAAGAAATTTCCTGTTACTTGCAGGGTTTTAGCCAGCTCCCCGTTGATTGGTATACCTAGGATAGACATAAGAAGTAAAGCATAACTAAATGTAAAAAAAGGAGAATAAAAATGGACGCTAGCAAACGCTCGAATCTTTGGCGGGCCATGATCGGCTTCATGAGCTTGATGATTCTGCAATGGTATGCCCCCTTTGTGAAAGCGGACGGTAATGAGACCCTGGGGCCTCCGTCTGTCACAATTGCATCGGGTACCCGGATGATTACTGCAGGCGTGGGTCTATCACTGTCCCAGCCAGGGGATATCGAGTTTACTGTTCCTGCTGGAGCCACTGTCGAGCAGGTCCTGTTGTACTGGCATGGCTACCAGAATGACGGGGAAGGTGTGGGGGATGCCGAGATCACCGTGAACGGGACCGCGGTCACTGGCACACTCATTGGTGGCCCCCTGGACTTGAACTCCTCGGACGCCTCTGCCTACCGTGCGGATATCACGGCTTTGGCTGCGGTCAGCGCAGGTGCCAACACCCTCACCATTGGTGACATGGATTTCAACAAGGTAAACCACGGTGCCGGTGTCCTGGTGATCATTACCGAAAATGTCTCCGTTGCCGCGCACATTGACGTGCGAGATGGCAATGACTATGCCTACGCCCCAAGACCAGCCCCGCAAGACAGTACGGTACCTCAAGTATTTAATTTTGCGGCAAGTACGGAGGACCGGACAGCAACCATCGATATGCACTTTGCCAGTATCGCAGGCATAGCCTCCAGCGGTGGCGAAGGTATCTTTCGTCCCAGTGCCATTGCCATCACCGTGGGTAACGAGAGTCCCGTGATCTACGATAATCTGCTCGGCAGCTTTGATGGTGAGGAATGGGACTCCCTCTCAATTGATGTGGATGTTCCGGCCGGCGTGACACAAATTATCGTGGAGGCTCAATCCGTGGACAATGGTGCACCGGTTCCCGAGGGATATCTTGAAGAAAATCGCGCTCAGGAAGCCTCACTCCACTGGATTGCGGCCGGACTGTCAATTACACCGCAAGCGGTGCCAGGACGCATGACGGGGGGTGGTCACCAGATCAGGATCGATGGAGCCAGGATAACGCGGGGTTTTACGATCCACTGCGATATAAGATTATCCAATAATATTGAGGTGAACTGGCCAGGGGGAAACAAATGGCACTTGAGCAAGCCGATCACCAGCGCGGTCTGTATTGATGATGCCGCTGTTTCGCCGTTTCCTCCGGCTGCTCCATTCGACACTTTCATTGGTGAGGGGGTAGGCGAGCTCAATGGGGTAGAGGGCTCCATCATCCGCTTCACCTTCGTGGATGCAGGAGAGCCGGGCAGGAATGACACCGCGTGGATACGGATCTGGGCACCGGGTGTTGACCCGGATGGTGGGACCTCCCCGGTCCTTGAGGTCGAGGGTACGCTTGATGGCGGGAATATTCAGGCGCATTACGACCAGCCACACAGCTAAGGTCTGATTTCAACCCAATTAAAGCCTCGCAGTACGCGGGGCTTTTTTTGTGCTACAGCGGGAATGGCACGTTGTGCCGCAAGGCTACAGACTTTCCTCGAGACGTCCGCAGATGGTTTTCAGCACCTTGACCCGTGCGTGGTACTTGTTGTTCGCCTCGACCAGTGTCCAGGGAGCGGTGGAGGTGCTTGTCTGGTCGACCATGTCGCACACGGCCATCGTGTACTCGTCCCACTTTTCCCGGTTGCGCCAGTCCTCGTCGGTGATCTTGTAGCGCTTGTAGCCTGTCTCCTCGCGTGCCTTGAAGCGGGCCTCCTGTTCGTCCCTGTCGATCGCCAGCCAGAACTTGACGACAATGGCACCGGCATCGCTCATCTCGGCCTCGAAATCATTAATCTCGCTATAGGCGCGTCGCCAGTCGGCTTCGCTACAGAAGTTTTCGACGCGTTCGACCAGTACACGGCCGTACCAGGAGCGATCAAAGAGCGCGACGTCTCCCTGACGTGGCAGGCGCCGCCAGAAGCGCCACAGGTACGGCTGCGCTTTTTCCTCGTCCGTGGGGGCAGCAAACTGGTTGACCCGGTAACGGCGCGGATCCATGAACTGGATCACCCGGCGTATGGCACCGCCCTTGCCGGCGGCATCATTGCCTTCAAAAACAAGTACTAGTGAGCGCTTTCTGAATTTCTTTCTGGAAAGGAGTTCATTCAAACGGTCCTGGTATCTGGCCAGCTGTTTCTTGTAATCCTCCTTCTCCAGCTGCAGCGACAGGTCCAGTGCCGTGAGCACGTTCCGGCCATCCAGTATCGGAACATTGACCGGCGCTGTCACCGGGGCCGCCGTCTCGCTGCCCCTTGCAAGCCGGGCATTGATGGCGTTGAGGACGGTGGTCAGAATGGTCAGGCCGCGTGAGTAACGGTTCGCTGCATTGACGGCGATCCACGGGGCGTGGTCCGTACCGGTGCGGCGCATCATGTCTTCGGCGGCGAGTTTTACCTCCTGGTAGCGCTTGCTACCGCCCCACGGGGATTCCTCGACCCGCCAGCTGGTGCGGGCGCTTCTGCCCAGTTTCTTGAGCCGCTTTTTCTGTTCCCCCTTGCCGAGGTGCAGCCAGAATTTCAGAATCAGCGCACCTTCCGATGCCAGCATGCTCTCAAAGCGCTTGATTCTTTCAAGTTCCTGTTTGTACTCGGCGATGCTGGACTTGTTGAGGATGCGGTTGGTCAGCGGTGCGTTGTACCAGGCGCCAATGTAGATACCAAGCTCGCCCCTGGGAGGCAGCATGCGCCAGTAACGCCACATGCGCGGACGCTCCGACTCTTCCTCGGTGGGTTTGTCGAACGCCGAGACGACCACATGACGCGCATCCAGCACGGTGTAGGCATTGGTCAGTGTGTCAACGACCCCGGTTCCTTCCATGCCGGAAAACAGCAGGATTGTCGGAAATGCTTTCGTTTCAATGAGTTCGAACTGCGCATTGAGAATATCCGTGCGCAGCTGTGGCAGCTGTTCCTCGAATGTGGTTTTGTCGATGTCGTGTGCGATTTCCGCCGATTCAAACATGGGTCACCTGTGCGCGTGTGAGTTAAGGTTGCTGCCTGTCCTGAGGGGCTAAAAAGAGTATAGACAGAGATGACGGCAAAGCGACAGCGGTAACCGCACAGGGATAGTCAGGGGCATGGCTGGGTGATCGCGAGCAGGTACGGTCTTGCTGCCTATGTCAGTGTCAGCAGCTCATCGCTCCAGACAAGCACTTCGTGCCTTTCCCGGGCTACCTTCGTAATGTTTTCCGCAAACTGTGGATGATCCTTGAGGATATGCACAAAATTGCTCCGCTGCAGGACAAAGAGATCGCACAGGGTTTTCGTTTTGACTGTCGCCATTCGGGGGATGGACATCAGTAAACCGATTTCGCCAAAGAACTCACCATCTCCCAACGTGCTAATCACCGTACCCATATCATCGGTGATCTCAACCTTGCCGCGACAGATCAGGTACATTTCATCGGCCAACTCGCCTTTTTTGACGATTTCAACGCCTGCAGCCACCGCCCTTGGATGAATTGCCATGATGGCCGTGTTCAGTAACAGCGGGTCCGCGTTTTTGAACAGTGGGGACTGTTCCAGCATGTCCGGTGGTACGACTTCGAACCAGTGCCTGCCGTCACGTTATATGAACCGTGGTCGCGTATTTGCCGTTTACAAGGGTCATAACTGTATCACTCAGACAATGTGCAGACCGGTACCATAACAGATGAGGGTTTGAACGGATCTGTATCCATTGCTTGCGTAATCCTTGTCGCTTTTACACCAGCAATGGTGTTTACTTTGCGGCAGTCCGCTCCAGGGAGCATTGAAGAGGCTGAATGATAATGAGTATCCAACAAGGCAACTTTGTTTATCACACGATCCGAAAAGGTTTACCGGCAGTATTCAAGAAATGAACGTCACCGAGTACATGGATCGCCTGCCATTGTGGGCGATATTTTTTGCCTCTGTGGCCATCATCCTGCTCTCGATCGAGATCGGTTACCGGTTGGGTAAGCAACAGCGCGGTCGCCTGGTTGCCAAGGAGAAGATCCAGACCGGTCCGGTCGTTGCTGCCTCACTGGGCCTGCTGGCCTTTATTCTGGCATTTACCTTTGGCTCGGTGACCTCTCGGGTTGCCGATCGCCAGAAACTGGTGCTGGATGAGGCCAATGTAATCGGTACGGTCTTTCTGCGGGCTGACCTGCTGGAGCCGTCTGACCGTGACGAGTTCCAGCATATCCTGTATGACTACGTCAACCTGCGCGTGAAAGTAATAAAGGACGGGTGGATGCAGAAAGTCGAGGAAGGGATTGCCGAGTCCGAGGATATGCAGGATGAGTTGTGGTCCAGAGCCGTTGCTATTGCGGTCCGCAACCCGACTCCCCTTTCTGCGCTTTTTCTGCAATCGTTGAATGAAATGATCGACCTGCACCAGGATCGCGTCACCGTAAGCATTCATCATCGTATGCCCGGAATTTTCTGGATCGCCCTATACGGTTTAACGGTGCTTGCAATGATCATTGGTGGGTATGATGCAGGTCTGGCAGGAGGGCGGCGTTCTGCTACGACGCTTCTGTCAGTGTCGCTGGCGTTTTCGGTGGTACTGATCCTTGTTGTTTCGCTGGATCGTCCTCAAATAGAGCTGGCAAAGGTCAACCAGGCTGCGTTGCTAGATCTGCAGCGCACTATGCAACGCTCAATGAGAACGCAGCAATTAACCATCGGGAGCCCCCGCACGGTCCACTGATTGCCTCCGTGATCGATCGGAAATACAGCCAGTCTAGCGGGCCGGTGAGGATGATGAGTGCGTCGTTACTATAATTGTTGTTACTGAATGACTTCGCTGCCCCCTATCAGCAAATCACCGCCAGAGTCATTGAGGACAAGGAATGGGCGGACGACAGCTGTGACGGTATTCCCGATGGCGATCCCCTCGAAGAAACCGAGGACTGGTATGCACAGGACGACTTCGGGCATATCTGGTACTGCGGTCAGGATACAATAGATGAAGAAGGCAGCACAGAAGGCTCCTGGGAAGCCGGTAGTGATGTTGCCGGGATAGGAAGTAACGCGGAGCCGGGGATCATCATGCTGGCGCACCCTGATGTTTCCACGGACGATTCCGTGCTCGCCGCTCCGGGCCTGTTTTTATGAACAGGAGTATTACGAGGACGAAGCGGAGGACATGGGGAAGGTCAAGCGGCTGCATGCGAAAGTCACCCTGGAAATGGAAAATACCCTAGCTGACAGCGAGTACACGGGCTGCCTGAAGACCAAGGAATGGACACCGCTGGAGCCGGGAGCCGTTGAGCACAAGTACTACTGCCCCTATGTTGGTCTTGTCCTGATAGAAGAACTACAGGGTGGGCCAACCGTTCGGGTTGAACTGACCGTGGTGGTCTTGACTTGCTGCACTACTTCTGCGAGACGTGCCCCCGGTATGGCGCAGGTCATTTCGGTATTGGGCATGCCGGTGCGTACCCGGCTTAACATGCAGCCAACACTGATCGCGATTTCCTGCAGCTCCTTGGCAATGGCAATGATGTGGCATTGTGGTTTGCCCTGTCAGCTATTGAACATAAAACTCTCCTGCAGGGAACTTTTCATGACCCACTTTTACGGATGAGCAGTGGGAGAGCTTTGTCTTTGTCGTTGCGGATAATCCGAAGCTTGCGAGTCTGATGCCGCAGCCTGGAGCTGAAAATTTACTGCCTCGGCAGTAGGGACCTGTCGGACTCAGGGGCTTCTACCCGGCAACGGCTCCCTGCGTCGCCCAAGGTCCTGCGGTTGGTGATCTGGCGCCTGTCTGCCTTCGTGTGCCCGGTAGTGTGCGCCGTGCGGTCCTCTCCGAACCGCATTCACCTTTACATCCTGTGGTTTTGTAATCCGTTCGCAGTGTATTTTTTATCTTTTCGTTGAACCGTGGCACTGCCCGTAATGGCCCAAGGGCTGGAAAGGTTTTCGCATTGACGTCATCGAATATGCGTGTAAAATACCCGCATCCAGTTGCAAGCGACTGTCTTGAACGTGCAATCTGGGTGCGCCCCAGTATGGGGTTTTTTTATAGCCAGGACAGGATGTCCACGGTCTGACCGAGAGGGCATATAGAGGTTGTACTTCTCTGTAGAATGGACAATTTCGGAGTTCATGGAGTGGGCCTTTGGCCCATTTTTTGTTTCCGGAGAACAGGATGAAGCAGGATCCGTTACAGATAGGCAAGATGCTGGAGCCGGGAATTCGCTCACTGGGTTATGAGCTGGTGGGTGTGGAATACCAAGGCGGTGGTCGGGGCGGTGGCCTGTTGCGGGTCTATATCGACAGTGAAGACGGAATCTCGGCCGATGACTGCCAGAAGGTGAGTTACCAGGTCAGCGGCGTGCTGGATGTCGAGGATCCGATACCGGGGCATTACACCCTGGAGGTGTCCTCTCCCGGGCTCGACCGGCTGTTGTTCCGCACAAAGGATTTTGAACGTTTTGCAGGGCAGTTGGTGAAAATAAGACTGGCGTATCCCATTGAGGGGCAGCGCCGGTTCAAGGGTCGCCTGCTTGGGATGCGTGGAGAGAATGTGGTGATCGCAGAGGATGATAGGGAAATCAGCCTGCCGTTCGATCAGGTTGAACAGGCGCGCCTGGTGCCGGAATATTGAATGTTATCGGAGGTTGCTTGAATGGACAGTAAAGAGATACTGATGGTCGTGGACGCGGTATCCAATGAAAAGGGCATCGATAAGGAAATTATATTCGAGGCCATTGAGACCGCGCTCGCCACAGCCACGCGCAAGCGCCATTTGGGCGATATCGACGCACGTGTTGCTATCGACCGGGTCAGCGGAGAGTACGAGACCTTTCGTCGCTGGCAGGTGGTGGACGAATCACTCGCAGCCGGGGCTGACGAGGACGATGAAGACGTGCTGCGCTATGAATTTCCGGGGCGTCAGTACACCCTCGAAGCCGCGCGGGAACTGGATCCTGAACTGAAGCATGGCGACTATATTGAGGAACCGATGGAGTCCGTGGATTTTGGACGTATCGGTGCACAGACCGCCAAGCAGGTTATCGTGCAAAAGGTGCGCGAAGCCGAGCGTGCCATGGTGGTTGAGGCCTACAAGCACCGGGTTGGCGAGCTGGTTACCGGTATCGTCAAGCGTGTTGAGCGCGGCAATGTCTATCTGGACCTGGGTGGCAATGCCGAGGCCATTATTCTGCGCGAGGAAATGATTCCGCGGGAAGCGGTGCGTCCGGGTGATCGTCTGCGTGGTTATCTGCGTGAGGTGAGTGCCGAACAGCGCGGGCCGCAGTTGTTTGTCAGTCGAGTGGCGCCGGAGTTCTTGCTGGAATTGTTCAAGCTGGAAGTGCCGGAGGTTGGACAGGACCTGATCGATATCCTGGCTGCGGCACGTGATCCGGGCCTGCGGGCCAAGATTGCCGTGAAAAGTAATGATCCCCGCATTGATCCTGTCGGTGCCTGCGTCGGCATGCGCGGTTCGCGTGTGCAGACGGTGTCCACCGAGCTGTCCGGGGAACGCGTCGACATTATTCTCTGGGACGAGAACCCGGCACAGTTCGTGATCAACGCCATGTCGCCGGCCGAAGTTGCCTCCATTGTGGTGGATGAAGAAACGCACACCATGGATATCGCGGTCAGTGAAGACCAGTTGTCACAGGCGATTGGCCGTGGCGGCCAGAATATCCGTCTGGCCAGCCAGCTGACCGGCTGGACACTGAATGTCATGGATGAGGTGCAGGCGGAAGAGAAGAGCGAGGCGGAGGCGCATGAGCTGCAGAAACTGTTCACCGAGCAGCTGGATGTGGATGAAGAAATCGCCGCAATCCTGGTGCAGGAAGGCTTCTCTTCAATAGAGGAAGTCGTGTATGTGCCCAACAGCGAATTGCTGGCCATTGAAGAATTTGATGAAGATATTGTTGAGGAGCTGCGTGGCCGTGCACGGGATGTGCTGCTGACGCAGGCCATTATGAAAGAAGAGAAGATCGGCGATGCAGAGCCGGCCGCAGACTTGCTGGGAATGGAGGGCATGGACAAGGACCTGGCCTATGAACTGGCCGGCCGTGGTGTGATCACCATGGAGGACCTTGCGGAACAGTCGGTCGATGAGTTGCTGGAAATTGATGGAATGGATAGGGAACGGGCGGGCGCGCTGATCATGACGGCACGGGCTCCCTGGTTTGCTGAAGAGGCAAGCAACTGACAGTTGCGAGAGGTGTGAGACAGGCAATGACAGAGGTCACGGTAAAGCAATTTGCGCAAGCGGTCGGCGTTCCGCCCGACCGCCTGCTGGTACAGCTGGGCGAGGCGGGCCTTTCGGTCAGCGATGAGAATTCGACCATCACGGACAGCGAGAAAACCCAGTTACTGGATTTTCTGCGCCAGAGTCATGGCAAGCGCGGCTCCTTGTCCACGGGTGGGGGTGCCAGCAAGGTTACGCTGAAAAGAAAAACCCAGACTGAACTGCGTGCGACTGTGCCGGCGGGACGTGGTCCTCTCGGCAGAGGGGCTGCTGCCCGCGCACGGCCGGAAACCAAGACCGTCTCCGTTGAGGTGCGCAAGAAACGTACCTATGTCAAACGCGCTGACCTGGTTGCAGAAGAGAAGGAACGTCTGGAGCAGGAAGCGGCGGAACTGGCGAAAATCAAGGCAGAAGCTGCTGCCCGTGATGAGGCCGCTAACAGGAAACGTGAGGAGGCCAGGCAAAAGCAGGCAGCAGAACGCGCTGCAGAGGAATTGCGTTTGCAGGCCGAACGCGAGGCCCGCAAGCAGGCAGAGGAAGAGGCACGTCAGCAGTCCCTGGCAGCCGCCGAGACACGCGCCAAGACTGCTGCAGCAGAAGAAGGCCGCAAGAAATCAGATCTTGATCGCAAGTCTCGCAAGGAAGAGGATGATCAGGACACCAAGTACGGCCGCAAGCAGTTGCATGTGACAGCCGGCAAGGGCGGTCGACGCAAGAAGAAGGCAAAACCTGTGCGCCGTGTGACCATCGAGCCAGGTGGTGAACACGGGTTTGAACTGCCAACGGCATCGGTGGTACATGAAGTCACCGTACCTGAAAGTATCGTGGTTTCGGAGCTGGCGCGGAAGATGTCCGTCAAGGCGGCGGAGATCATCAAGGTCCTCATGAAGATGGGTGTGATGGCCACCATAAACCAGGTTCTCGACCAGGACACGGCCATACTGGTTGTTGAAGAGATGGGTCACATCGCCAAGGCTGAACAGGAAAATGCGCTCGAGGAAGAACTCAAGCAGCAGGTGCTGGAGGTCAAGGGCGAGAAACTGCCTCGTCCGCCGGTGGTTACCATCATGGGGCATGTGGATCACGGCAAGACATCCCTGCTGGATTTTATTCGGCGCACCAAGGTCGCTGCTGGCGAGGCGGGTGGTATTACCCAGCATATCGGTGCCTATCATGTCGAAACCGACAAGGGCATGATCAGTTTTCTGGATACGCCGGGGCATGCCGCGTTTACCGCGATGCGTGCACGCGGTGCCAGCGTCACGGATATCGTCATCCTGGTGGTGGCGGCGGACGATGGCGTCAAGCCGCAGACACAGGAAGCGATCAAGCATGCCAAGGCGGCCGGAGTGCCGCTGGTGATTGCTGTTAACAAGATTGACCGGCCGGAAGCCGATCCGGAACGCGTCAAGAATGAAATGGCTGCCCTGCAGGTAATCCCCGAGGAGTGGGGTGGAGACACCATGTTTCTGCCGGTGTCTGCAAAAACCGGTGAAGGTATCGATGAGCTACTGGATGCTGTCCTGCTGCAGGCGGAACTGCTGGAACTGACGGCCGTGCACGATTGCCCGGCTACCGGGATCGTGGTTGAGTCCAGTCTTGACAAGGGACGTGGTCCAGTCGCTACCGTGCTGGTGCAAAATGGTGTACTCAGAAAAGGTGATTTGTTGCTCACAGGAACCGAGTACGGGCGCGTTCGTGCCATGTTCGATGAAAACGGCAAACAGGTAAGCGAGGCCGGTCCTTCGATTCCGGTACAGGTGCTGGGCCTGTCGTCAGTGCCGAATGCCGGCGATGACGTCGTCGTGGTCTCCGATGAGCGCAAGGCGCGTGAACTGGCGCAGTTGCGTCATGAGAAATCCCGTGACCAGCGTCTCGCGCAACAGCAACAGACCCGGCTGGAAGATGTGTTTTCATCGGTTCGTGACGGCCAGACGCCAACGGTCAATATCGTACTCAAGGCGGATGTGCAGGGTAGTGCAGAAGCCCTGAGTGAAGCCCTGACGCACCTGACGGCTGATGAAGAGGATGTGAAGGTCAAGGTGGTTTCCAGTGGTGTCGGTGGCATTAACGAGTCTGATGTGAACCTGGCCGTTGCATCCAATGCGATGATTATCGGATTTAACGTGCGCGCTGACGCGTCTGCAAAGCAGCTGATCGAAGACAATAAAATCGAACTCAAGTACTACAGTGTGATTTACAACGCAATCGATGACGTGCGCTCGGCAGCCAGTGGCATGATGGCGCCTGAAACACGCGAAAATATCATTGGCCTGGCAACCGTCAAGGAAGTGTTTCGTTCCCGCAAGCTTGGTGATATCGCCGGCAGTATAGTCACCGAGGGTGTGGTACGCCGCAATTCGCCCATCCGTGTGCTGCGCGATAACGTTGTCGTTTTCGAAGGCGAACTTGAGTCATTGCGGCGCTTCAAGGATGACGTCAATGAAGTCAGGGCCGGTACCGAGTGCGGCATTGGTGTGAAGAACTACAGTGTCAGTGCCGGAGACCAGATCGAGGTGTTCGAACGTGTCGAGGTGGCCCGCTCGCTGTAGCAATTGTTTCAATAAACAGATCGACAAGTCCCGTAGATACGCGGACTGGACACAGGCTGTCTAGGCGTTGCTGTTGCCCGTTCACCTGCTGCGGAACGATCTGTCTATTGACCTCCAGGATCCTATGCCAAGGGAATTTCCAAGAACTCGTCGTGTCGCGGAGCAGATCCAGCGTGAACTGGCTGAGCTGATACGTGATGATCTGAATGACCCGCGTCTGGGGATGGTCAGTATCTCGGCGGTGCAGGTGTCCCGTGACATGAGCCATGCGAAGGTGTATGTGTCGGTACTGGGTAATGAAGAACAGTCTGTTGCATCCGTCACGGTGCTCAATCATGCAGCCGGTTTCCTGCGTCACAAGCTGGGCAAGCTGATGCATATCAGGGTTATACCGGAAATGCATTTTTACCTTGACCGGTCACTGCAAGAGGGCGCGCGCCTGGATGCGCTGATTAACGAGGCGATTGCCAGCGACCGCCATGGTGGCGATGATGCTGAATAGCTGCAAGTATTTTTCCAAGGTGGTCAGTTAACCATGGGTCGACGACGAAGCAATCCGAATTTACGCCGTGTCAATGGCATCCTGCTGCTGGACAAGCCGGCCGGGCTGACGTCAAACGCAGCGCTGCAAATCGTGAAGAAACTGTACGCAGCACGCAAGGCGGGTCATACCGGCAGCCTCGATCCTCTGGCAACCGGCTTGTTGCCATTGTGTTTTGGCGAGGCCACCAAGGTATCCGGATTTCTACTGGATGCCGACAAGGATTACCAGGTGAGCTGCCGGCTCGGTGAGCGTACTTCCACTGGCGATGCAGAAGGCGAGCTGCTTGAGCAGCGGCCAGTAGCCGCTGTCACCGAGGAGCAGTTTCGCCGGGTGCTCGAAGAATTTGTCGGGGAGATCGAGCAGATCCCGCCGATGTACTCGGCCCTGAAACACAAGGGTGAACGCCTCTACAAGCTTGCCCGCCAGGGTGTGGAAGTGGAACGGGAGGCCCGCCAGGTAACCGTATTCGAGCTGGAACTGGTGCGCCTGGCGTTGCCGATGGTCGAGATCCGGGTGCATTGTTCAAAAGGCACTTACGTCCGTACCCTGGTCGAGGATATTGGCGAACAGCTGGGATGTGGCGCCCATGTCTTCGCGCTGCGTCGTGTCGGTGTCGGTCCCTTCGACGAATCGCAGATGATTGACATGGACCGGCTCGAGGCCGTCGCCAGCGAGGGACATCATGCCCTGGACCAGCTATTGTTGCCGATGGAAAGTGCCCTGACACAGTGGCCGGATGTGCGTTTGAGCGGAAATGCAGCCTTTTACCTGCGTCAGGGCCAGCCGGTGCTGGTGCCGAAGGCCCCGACCAGCGGCTGGGTACGTCTCTACGAGGGGGAATCCCGCTTTCTGGGTATGGGCGAGATCCTGGACGATGGCCGGGTTGCGCCGCGGCGCCTGATGGTGGCCCCCTGATACCCCTATGGGAAGCTTGTGGCGGGCGGGTACCGCGGTTAGAATACGCGGCTCGCTCAAATTGAAGAGATTTTACGTAAACTCCGGGAGTTTTTAGATGGCTTTGAGTGCCGAACAAAAGGGTCAAATCGTCAACGACCACAAGAGAGGTGATGCCGACACCGGTTCGCCGGAAGTGCAGGTTGCCTTGTTAACCTCCAACATTATGGGTCTGACCGAACACTTTACCAAACACAAGGGTGATCATCATTCACGTCAGGGCCTGTTGCGCATGGTAAACAAGCGTCGCAAGTTACTGGATTACCTGAAACGCAAGGACAGCAAGCGTTATCAGGACCTCATCAGTAAGCTTGGCCTGCGTCGCTAGTCATAGCGCCTTTCTTGCCTGCTGTAAATTAAACACCTTATCCAATCAGGGGGAATGCGCCCGTGAGTGCCATCAAGAAAAGCTTTCAATACGGTGACCAGACGGTCACGCTGGAAACCGGGGAAATCGCGCGTCAGTGCAGTGCCGTCATTGTCAGTATGGGCGAGACGCAAGTACTTGCCACGGTTGTCGGTGACAAAAATGCCATAGAGGGACGCGATTTCTTCCCGCTGACAGTGGATTACCAGGAGAAAGGCTATGCTGCCGGCCAGATACCCGGTAACTTCTTTCGCCGCGAGGGACGTCCCAGCGAAGCAGAAACACTGCTGTGTCGCCTGGTCGACCGCCCGCTGCGCCCGCTGTTTCCGAAAGGCTTCACGCACGAAGTGCAGGTGATCCTCACGGTCATTTCCTACGATCCGCAAATCAATCCCGATATCCCGGCGCTGATTGGTGCCTCTGCCGCGATGTCCATTTCCGGACTGCCGTTCAATGGCCCGGTGGGTGCAGCACGGGTCGGTTATATCGATGGTAACTATCTGCTTAACCCGACCACTGCACAGATGGAATCATCGCAGCTGGATCTGGTTGTTGCCGGTACCGAAAGCGCCGTGTTGATGGTCGAGTCCGAGGCGAAGGAACTGCCGGAAGACGTCATGCTGGGTTCCGTGATGTTCGGCCATGAGCAACAACAGGTGGTGATCAATGCCATCAAGGAACTCGCGGCTGAAGTGAATACACCGCCCATGCAGTGGGTTGCCCCGGTTGAAAATACGGCCCTGCTGGAAGCCGTTGAAAAGGAAGGCGGGGAAGCCATAGCCGCTGCCTACAAGGTCGCCGACAAGCAGGACCGTTATACCTTGCTCAGCACGGTGCGCGAGGAAATCGTCGACAAGGTGGCCAATGAGGACCAGGAAGGTTTCTCCAAAGAAGAAGTCAAGGGCGCCATTGGCAAGCTCGAGAAGAAAATTGTCCGCGCCCGCATCCTCTCCGGTGCGGCGCGTATTGACGGCCGCGACACCCGGACGGTGCGCCCCATCACCATCCGCACCGGTGTACTGCCGCGCGCACATGGTTCTGCACTGTTCACCCGTGGTGAGACGCAGGCGCTGGTCGTGACCACGCTGGGGACAGAACGCGATGCACAGCTGATCGATACCCTGGCAGGCAATTACAAGGAAACGTTCATGCTGCACTATAATTTTCCGCCTTACTGTGTCGGCGAAACCGGCCGTATCGGTGGCACCAAGCGCCGCGAGGTGGGTCACGGCAAGCTGGCCAAGCGCGGCGTCAGTGCCGTCATGCCGAAGCCCGAGGATTTTCCCTACACCATCCGTGTGGTTTCAGAGATCACCGAGTCCAACGGTTCCAGCTCCATGGCGAGCGTCTGTGGCAGCAGTCTCTCCATGATGGATGCCGGTGTACCGATCAGTGCCGCTGTGGCCGGTGTGGCCATGGGTTTGATCAAGGAGGCCGATGGTTATGCCGTGCTCACCGATATCCTCGGTGACGAGGATCATCTGGGCGACATGGACTTCAAGGTGGCCGGCACCTCCAGTGGTGTAACCGCCCTGCAGATGGATATCAAGATCCAGGGTATTACCAGAGAGATCATGGAAAAGGCGCTGGCACAGGCCAATGAGGGCCGTATCCATATCCTTGGAGAGATGAACAAGGCAATCGGAACCCCGCGTGAGGATGTCTCCGAATTTGCACCGCGTTATATCACCTTGAAGATCAACCCGGACAAGATCCGCGACGTCATCGGCAAGGGTGGCGCCACAATCCGCTCCATTCAGGATGAAACCGGTGCCAATATCGACATTGATGATACCGGTACGATCAAGATATCTTCTGTTGACCTGGAGGCGGGTAACGAGGCGCGCCGCCGCATCGAGCAGATCACGGCAGACGTCGTGGTGGGCGCCATATACGATGGCAAGGTTGCCAAGTTGATGGACTTTGGTGCATTCGTCACCATCCTGCCGGGCAAGGATGGGCTGGTGCACATCTCGCAGATCTGCGAA
>JAJDNX010000002.1 GCA_022340485.1 Gammaproteobacteria bacterium
CCACGCAGTGCGACAGCCAGCTTGCCTGCCGGTTCCCCATCCTGCATTACGGAGATGGCCATGTACCCACGAATCCGCCACTTGTCCCTTTCGTATCTATTAACCACTCTGCTGACAGCCATACCGTCCGCGGGCTGCCTGCTGGCGGCGACCGAATTACAGCCAGAGCCGATGCCTGGAATGACCGCCCTGCCTGCGTCCACCGACCTGCGTCAAGCCGCGTATGCACACCTCCCGGCCTTCTTTGAACCCAACCTGGGACAATTTGACCCCCGGGTCCAGTTTGCATCGAGAGCCGACAGGGTAAACGTGTTTCTGACAGATCGTGGCGTCGTCCTGGTAGTAAATTCCGGCGCTCCCGGCAAACAGCGGATAACGCGCTCCGTGGCCATAACCGCGGTGAATGGCAACCGCAAGGCACACATTAGCGGACTGAAAGAGCTACCGGGAAAGGTCAATTATTTTTACGGCAAAACACCGGAACACTGGCATACAGAGGTCCCCACGTATGCACGGGTGAAATATGCTGACATCTACCCGGGAATCGATTTGCTGTTCCGGGGTGATGGTCATCAACTGGAATTTGATTTCGTCCTGGAACCCGGTGCAGACCCGGAATCGATCACACTGGCTGTTACGGGCCAGGACGTCTTGAGGATCGATGCATCTGGAAACACCCTACTTGACCTTGGTGAGGACAACCTGCGCCTGCACAAACCCCGGATCTACCAGGGATCCGGGGCAGAAACCAGGAATATTCCAGGCGCATTTTATCTCGATTCCAGCGGTAATCTGCGCTTTCAGGTCGCAGCATATGACCGGTCATTACCGCTGGTCATCGATCCGGTGGTCAGTTATTCGACCTATCTGGGTGGAGGTTCCACTGGCGATGAGAACATGGGCACGGCGATCGCAGTGCATCCCGGCGGCAGTGCCTACATCACCGGCTACACGACCACAGCGAATTTTCCCGTGACCCCCGGAGTGTTTCAACCCGAAGACGGTACCATCGCCAGCAGCACCAGCAATTTCGATGGCTTCGTTGCACGGATCAGCGCCGACGGCAAGAATCTCATCTATGCGAGTTATCTGGCCGGTGAAGGTCAGGATATCCCGCTGGCGATCGCGGTGGACAGCACAGGCAATGCTTACGTTACCGGAAAGACACAATCTGACGATTTTCCCGTCAGCAACGGCGCCTACCAGGTCAGCAACTGCGGCTCGTGTGCATTCCTGACTAAAATCAGTCCTGACGGAACCGCAATTGTCTTTTCAACCTATCTGGGAACCACGTTGACGGAGGCACGAGGTATTGCGGTCGATGCCAGTAGCAATGCCTATCTGATGGGGAATACCAGTAGTAACAGTTTCCCTACTACAGCGGGTGTCCTGCAACAGAACAGGATGGGCAGCTTTGACGCCTTTGTAACCAAGTTCAACAGTACCGGAACTGCACTCTTATACTCTACCCTGCTGGGTGGCACGAAAAGCGAGCTACTGAGTTCTCTCACGGGCGATATCGCAATCGATCTGCAAGGGAATGCCTACATTACGGGTCAGACTGATTCCGGTGATTTTCCCACCGTCAATGCATTGCAACCGGTCTTCGGCAGCGACCAAACCCAGGCTGATGCCTTTGTTGCCAAGATCAATCCCACCGCTTCGGCGTTGTTGTATTCAACCTATTTGGGTGGCAGCGAGGACGATGCCGGCCAGGGCATCGACATCGATGACGAGGGGAATGCCTACGTCACGGGCCGAACGAACTCGACTGACTTCCCGGTCAACAATGCACTGCAGCCAATAAATGCTGGCGGGATCGGATTATTTGCAGAGGCATTCATCAGCAAGATTTCAGCAGATGGTTCCTCGCTGGTGTATTCCACCTATCTTGGTGGATCTGGCAGCGATGAGGCCTATGGCGTGCAGGTGAATGCCGACCATCAGGCGCATATCGTCGGGAAATCACTGTCCAGCGATTTCCCGACCCTCAGTCCTGTCGAGGTGCAACCCGTGAGCAGCTCCGCCGTATTTGTTTCGAAACTGTTGGCGGATGGCTCCGGTTTTGTCTACTCGACACGATTCGGTGGTGGAGTCGCACGCGGGATGGATATTGCGCTGGATGGCGCAGGCTATGCCTACATCGCTGGCAGCACAGCCGCGGACGATTTTCCTGTGATCAATGCCATTCAGCCGGGAGCAGGTGATGCCTCGGAAAACGCATTCATCACCAAACTCGCCGATCCACCGACACTCCCCACCACACCCGTTGATCTCAGCGGCACGGTCAAGGCGGTTGACGGTACGGAAATCTGTGCCATGGTACTGGCCAGTGGCAAATTCATGTTCTCCTGCAACCCGATTGGCGAACTGTTGCTCACCGGCTTGCCACGGGAGAAGAACGGTACTGTAAAACGCCAGGTCTATGCAGACGGCTTTTTCCCCAAGATCGACATCCTGACGGGCTCCACTAGTGCCGCAGTGTTCATGACACGTTCAGGTGCCTGTCCCAGCTATAACATGCCCTACGATCAAGCGGTTGTTCCGGGTTCTGCCGGAAAGCGCATTAACATCTCCGGCAAGGTGCTGTTGCAGAACAGCCAGACACCGATCTGTGCCATGGTACTGGCGAACGGCCAATTTATGTTCACCTGTGATGGTACGGGAAGCTATGCCCTGAACATCCCGCTGGATAGCAATGGGCAGTTCAAGCTGCAGGTCTATGCCGATGGCTTCGCACCGACAATCCAGGTCTTTGACGAATTCCAGACAATGAACAATGTACGCATGGCGCGCGCCGCAGAATGCCAGTGATCCACTCTAGCTGCCGCAAGGAAGCGTTTGCCTTTTTTCCGGATACTGCATTCCACCTGGACACGTTCATTCTCGACGTACCCCGGCAGCTGTTAGCCGCGCCCAGCCCGGGATAAACCGAGCATGCCACGGTAACCGGGACAGCATAAACGAGAATGCGAAGGCAGGCCAGAAGGTGCGTCTCCCATCCCTGCACCCGCCTGGCGGCTTGCACTATAATCCTGTCTGGATTCCAAACAGGTGACCCGGTTGGCCTCTCTCTCCATCTCCATTGTGACGTACCGGCAGGAAGAGGGTCCACTGCGTGAATGCCTCGACAGCCTCGGCAGCGCAATCGAGTATGCCCGGCAGCAGGGCAGCATTCGGGATTGCGCACTGGCCATCGTAGACAACAGTACCGATACACGCATCCAAGAGGAACTCGGGAGATTGCTGGATGCTGACTGGCACGTCACCGGGACCGTGCCACAGCTCCTGACGACGCAGCATAATCTGGGTTATGGAAAGGCGCATAATCTTGCGATCGCCGGGTCCTCGATGGACTATCACCTAATCCTGAATCCGGATGTCGTCCTGGACCGCGAGGCACTGCACCATGCGGTCAGATTCATGCAGGCGTATGAACAAACGGCCCTGTTGACACCAAATGTACGTAACGCCGAGGGCAAACAGGAATACCTCAACAAGAACTATCCCGACCTAACATCCCTGCTACTGAGGGGCTTTGCCCCGGCATTCATAAAAAGACACTTTGCCGCAAGGATTTCTCGCTATGAACTGCGTGATACAGATCGGGCCCAGGACCGGCATGACATCCTGCTTGCAAGCGGCTGTTTCATGTTCTGTAAAACGACAATACTGCAGCAGATCGGGGGCTTTGCAGACAGCTATTTTCTCTATTTTGAAGACTATGATCTGAGCATGCGTATCCGCGAGTACGGCGAAATCGCCTATACACCCGACGTACGCATAATCCACTACGGTGGCAACGCTGCAAAAAAAGGCTCCCGTCATATCTTTCTGTTCCTTCGCTCAGCGCTAACGTTCTTCAACCAGCATGGATGGAAATTGTGGTAACCCGTTATCTCGTTACCGGCCACACCGGTTTCATCGGCAGTCATATCGTTACCGAACTGGCGCGGAAAGACTGCTACATCCGTGGCCTTACCCGGCAGAGCGCACTATCCGGCAAGGACCCTGTCGTGGATGTCCGCCGCGGTGATATTACCAAGCCGGCATCGCTGGACGGACTGATGAGCGGCATTGACACCGTCATTCATGCAGCCGGTCAGGCCCATGTAACCGTTACTGGCCATAACGTGCATTACGCAACCACGCTGGACGGAACACAGCATCTGCTACAGCGTGCAATCGCCAGCAATGTCAAACGATTTGTGTTCATTAGCAGCATCAAGGCCATGGCAGCACCCGGCCGTGACTGCATTGACGAGACCGAGACGGGTTTGCCACAGGACGAGTATGGCCTGGCCCGCCGCCGTGCGGAAGAACAGCTGCTGTCCGCAGGGAAACGTACCGGTATGCATGTCAGTATCGTGCGACCGGTACTGGTATACGGGGCCGGTTGCAAGGGTAACCTTGCGGGCATGCTGGAATGGATAGACCGGGGAATCTTTCCACCGGTTCCGGACACCGGCAATCGTCGTTCGATGGTAGAGGTACGCGACCTTGCCCGGGCAGTGATCGCTGCAGCCAGCCGGGATAGTGCAAACGGACGGATATGCATCATCTCCGATGGTGAGGACTATTCAACACGGCGCGTTTATATCGCCATGAAAACCGCTCTCGGCAAGACTGTCCCCGGCTGGTCAGTCCCCGGCTGGATGTACCGCGCCGCTGGCCGGGTCGGAGATCTGTATGAGGCTGTCTTGCAACGCCCGGCCCCCTTCAACAGCGCGGTTTGTGCCAGATTGCTGGAATCCGCCTGTTACCACTCCGTCGTTGCAGAAACAGTACTGGGTTATCATGCAGAATACTGCCTGGAAGACAGCCTGCCCATGATGGTACAGCACTATCGACAGCATAACGTCCCGAACACGACTGCCTGATGCTCCTTGCCAGTTTCTCCGCCCTCATCACCAGCACCGTGCTCGCATGGATACTGTCACGGACCCGTGGGCGCTGGCTGGCAGTCGACATACCGAATCACCGTTCCCTGCATACCACGCCAACACCACGAAGTGGCGGGCTGGCAATCTTGGCCGGCGCTGCCGCCGGGGTCTTCACACACTGGCTGAGCAACGGAGATCTGTTGCTGGATACAGCCAGCACCGCTGCTGTCCTTGCCCTGGTAATGATCGCACTCGTCGATGAACACTATCCTATCGCTGCCGGACTGCGCCTGTTGCTCCAGACCCTAGTGGTTGCAGGGTTGTTGATTTCTGACCCCGTGCCAGAGGTGACGTCGCTGCCTTGGTTCGCCCTGCTGCTGGGACTTGTCTGGATGATCAATCTGTACAACTTCATGGACGGGATGGATGGTTTTGCGGGGGGCATGGCCATCACCGGTTTCGGCACCTTTGCGCTGCTGGCCTGGCAGTCCGGTAACGTGGACCTTGCGCTTGCCTGTGCCATCCTGGTGGCTGCATGCAGCGGCTTCCTGCTGCTGAACTTCCCGCCCGCGAGGCTGTTTATGGGAGATACCGGCTCGACGGTGCTGGGCCTGCTGGCCGGTATGGTGATCTTCAAGGCACATCTTGAAAACATCCTGCCCTTCTGGCTGGGCCTGCTGGTGTTTTCACCTTTTATTGTCGATGCCAGTGTTACCCTGGCGACCCGCATACTGCGCGGCGAGAAATTCTGGCTTCCACATAAATCTCATAATTATCAGATACTTGTTGAGTCCGGCTGGGGACACAAACGCACCGTATTGGCCGAGTACGCCCTGATGCTTGCCTGCAGTGCCACGGCCATCGCGGCTGCCCCGCAATCACCATGGCGGCAAGCTACAATAATTGCTGGCTGGGCGCTACTATATGCAATCCTCATCTACCTGATACGCCGCACCGCGCGCCGCCGGGAACCACAAACATGAGACTCTACGGCCGACTCCGTAATCCGTTGGTTGCCTTCCTTCATGACCTGGCCGTTGTCCCCGTGGCATGGTTTGCCGCCTACTGGCTGCGTTTTAATTTCGCCACGATCCCGGATCAGTACCTCACACAGGCCTGGATGTGGCTGCCCTTGCTCCTCGTCACCCAGAGCGGGGCATTCTTCTATTTTGGCCTTTACCGGGGAGACTGGCGTTTTGCCTCCATGCCGGACCTGCTGCGTATCATCAAGGCCGTCACCGTTGGCACCCTGGTGTGTATGGCGGTCATCTTCCTGTTTACCCGCCTGCAGGGCATCCCGCGATCCGTGTTTCCCGCCTACTGGCTGTTATTGATTGCCGGGCTGGGCATGCCACGTTTCTTCTATCGCTGGATCAAGGACCACAAGCTCTACCTTGGCCAGGGCGATCGGGTATTGATTGTCGGTGCCGGCCGCGCCGGTGAAATGCTGGCCCGCGACCTGTTACGTGACCCGCTACGCACCCTGGAGCCAGTGGGTTTTGTGGACGACATGAAGCACAAGCAGGGCGCCGATATACACGGCATCCGCGTACTGGGAGGCTGTGACCAGCTGCCTGAACTGGTTAAGCGCCTGGAGGTGGACATCGTCCTGCTGGCCATCCCCTCGGCACGTTCTCCACAGATACGCCGCATCGTGAAATATTGCGAGACAGCCAACGTACCCTTCAGGACCATCCCCTGTATGCAGGACCTGCTTGCAGGACGCGTCAGCATCAACACCCTGCGCGAGGTATCGATCGAAGACCTGCTGGGACGTGACCCGGTGACTCTCGACCGCGAGGCGATCAGCAGTGAACTGTCGGGACGCTGTGTGCTGATTAGCGGTGGTGGCGGTTCCATCGGTACCGAGCTGTGTCGCCAGGTCGCAAAACTGGAGCCCTCGAAGCTGATCGTGATGGAGAACTGCGAATACAACCTGTTCCGCATCGAGAACGAGTTGCGACAAGGCTTCCCCGACATGGTGCTGCATCCTGTGCTCGGCGATATCACCGACGAGGCCACTGTGGAGCATACCTACAATACCTATAAACCGGACATCACCTACCACGCGGCTGCCTACAAACATGTGCCCATGCTGGAATCACGGGTGCGCGAGGCCATCCACAACAATGTCTGCGGCACCCGCATCATGGCACTGGCAGCAGACCGGCATGGCTGTGACGCCTTTGTACTGATCTCGACCGACAAGGCGGTCAATCCGGCCAACATCATGGGGGCCAGCAAGCGCATCGCGGAGATCTTCTGCCAGAACCTCAACCAGCGCTCCGCAACCCGTTTCATCACCGTCCGTTTTGGCAATGTACTAGGCTCCGATGGCAGTGTGGTGCCGCTGTTCCGATCCCAGATTGAAGCCGGTGGTCCGGTCACGGTCACGCATCCGGAAATGATGCGTTACTTCATGACCATCCCGGAGGCCTGCCAGTTGATCCTGCAGGCCGAGGCCATGGGCAGTGGCAGCGAGATCTTCGTACTGGACATGGGGGAACCCGTCAGTATCACCTACCTCGCTGAGCAGCTGATACGGCTGTCCGGCAACGAGCCGGGCAAGGATATCGAGATCGTCTATACCGGGCTGCGGCCGGGTGAGAAACTCTTTGAAGAACTGTTTCACGAGAAGGAACAGCT
Source organism: Gammaproteobacteria bacterium (assembly GCA_022340485.1). Taxonomy (GTDB): domain Bacteria; phylum Pseudomonadota; class Gammaproteobacteria; order UBA9214; family UBA9214; genus UBA9214. Next base: position 7,530 of record JAJDNX010000002.1, read on the forward strand.
GACCGGCACGCAACACGAAAAGATCTTCCTTGCCCGACACCGCCAGATCGAGTGGGGACTGCTGGAGACGACCATCAGGGAGCTGCAATCGGCCTGTACGAGCTATGACGAAAAGGCCCTGTTGAAAGGCATCGCCACACTGGTGCCGGAACTGCATCACATCGACAAACAGCTCCCGGACAATGTCATTCAGCTGATCAGCCAGCCCAAGAAGGCCTAGTACGAATTGCCGCTAGCCACAAACCTTGCCAGGGAAACCTTTCTGGCAAGGCATACTTAATTGATGTGTTTTTTCGCGGGTTTCCGTGGCATCCATGTTTTCTGTATCAGACGGGATCGGTAGCAGCCGGCTGGGCCAGCATCTGCTCAATCTCCGACCAAACCCTGTCCGGGTTCAGCGTGCTGTAACAGGCGGGAAACACCGCCGCTTCATCCGGATACTGGCACTTCCTCTGCTGGCAGGGCGCGCAGGGAAAGTCCGCCCGTAACTGCAACTGCGACTCTCCCAGTGTCCCGATCAAGGCGGGATCCGTTGCCCCATATAGGGTAATACAAGGCGTACCGAGCGCTGCCGCCAGGTGTACCAGCCCGGTATCCACACCGACCACGGCACCGGCCGCGGCGATCACCGCGGCCAGTTCCTGCAGTGACATCCGCGGCAACACCTCGATGGCATCATCGGCAGTCGCGATTCGTTGCGCGCGCTCCCGTTCGCTGGCAGTGCCCCAGGGCAGCTTTACCTGCAGGCCGGCAGCCGTCGCCATGGCAGCCAGTCTCAGCCAGTAGGCCTCCGGCCAGTGCTTTGTCGGCCAGGTCGTCCCGTGGAGAAACACCAGATAAGGCTGGCGCATGGATACGTGAAAATGTGCTTTTATACCGTAGTCGGGAGTACCATCCGGCAGCGGATATCCCAGTGCCGCGGCAAACAGCTGCCGCACACGCTGCACCGCATGTTGATTGCGTGCAACGGCAAAGCGGTGCTCGTAGGCACGGGCTGCCATGGATTCGCGGGCACTGTCACGGTCCAGCCCCGAGCGTGGTCCGCGTGCCAGGCGTGCGATCACGGCGCTCTTGAGAAGTCCCTGTGCATCGAGGACCTGGTCGTAGTGGCGCCGGCGCAGCTGCCGGATTGCAGCCTGTGGCTCGCCGCTACGCAGCGCCTGGAACGGGCGGTGTTTCCAGCGCCGTATTGCCACGGTGATGACTTCATCAACGGCGTTATGCCACGCCGGGATTTCGGCAAAGGCCTCCTCCACCACCCAGTCAAAGCGGATCCCGGCTTTCTGCTGCATGGCATCGGTCACGGCAGGCAGGGTATGCAAAACATCTCCCAGGGAAGATGTCTTGATGACCAGAACCCTCACCGCCGCATCACCTCTTCCATGGCGGCAATAATACGCCCCGGCAGCAGTTGCTGCAGACAATTGAGGTGACCCAGCGGACACTCGCGCTGGAAACAGGGGCTGCAATCGAGGCCCAGTCGTTCAACCTTGGCTGTTTCCGACAATGGCGGTGTAAAACCGGGGTCGGATGATCCGTAGATAGCAACCATCGGACGTTGCAAGGCAGCCGCGATGTGCATCAGGCCAGAGTCATTGGTGACGACAAAACTTGCCTTGGCGAGCAGGTCGATGGCATCTTCCAGGCGGGTTCGACCGGCAAGGTTTTCGCAACGACCGTGCGCCTGCGCGTTGATGCTGTCACATACCGGCTCGTCATTTACCGAGCCAAGCAGCCACACCTGCCAACCCTGAGACAACCAGTGCAGCGCAACCGCTGCATAGTAGGCCTCCGGCCACTTCTTCGCCGCGCCAAACTCGGCACCCGGACAGAGTGCCAGCACGGGTTTGGCCGTGGCGTCGAGGTTCAGCCGTTGCAGCGCTGCCCGGCCATTTTCATGGCTTACACGCAAGCTTGGTGGCGGAACCGGGTCCGGCAATGCAGCACCATCAGGAAGCCCCAGCGCCACAAAGCGTTGCACCGTCATCACCAGCCGCTGCTTGTCAAGGTGGCGGCAGTCATTCAGCAGCCATTGCCGCAGCTCACCCACATAGCCGGTGCGCAGCGGAATGCGCGCCCAAAAGGGGACCAGTGCGGATTTCAGCGAGTTGGGCAACACGATGGCCTGCCGGTAGTTCCCGTCACGCAACTGTATACCGAGACGTCTTCGGGTCAGCAACTTGACTTCGCCATGCCCCAGGGGCATATCGATCGCCCGGTGCACCTCCGGCATGCGTTCCAGCAAGGCCCGCGTCCAGCCCGGCGCCAGGACATCGATCGCCCGGTCTGCCTCCTGTGCCTTGAGCACCTTGAACAGACTCTGGGCCATCACCATGTCGCCGACCCAGGATGGCGCGATTACCAGTAGCGCACGCACAAGATCAAACCTGGCCCGCAGGCGAATACCGGGATTGCGACTTGCTTCATTGCTGCCCTGTTAACGCACTCCCTGGTAGCCGGAGTGCCGGACTGTGTGTTATTGCCACGGAAGCACACGGAAAAACACGGAAGAATAATTCCCTGAATAGTATGGTGGTTGGTTAAGCTGCATCATCAATATATACATACAATCAGTCACGAACACACGTAAAAAGCACGGGGGAAAGATTGCCTTGGCTGAAATATTGCTGTGTTTTCCGTGTGCTTCCGTGGCAATAGTATCCATCTTTATCCGCTTGAACCAGTATCGGACAGCTGTTGCCGTCGTGCCAATACATACTGGTGAATGTACTCCGCAGCCCGCTCATGCAGGCTATACAGATCCTCGCTCCTGCCATAGGCAATACCGTTGACTGACCAGGCCT
>JAJDNX010000011.1 GCA_022340485.1 Gammaproteobacteria bacterium
GGTGAATGACGGTGATGTGATCGATATCGGCGATACGGAATTTCGCATCTATCACACGGGACCTGCACATACCGATAACGACATCTCTATCGAGATAGTCGGCGAAGATGCGCTGTTTACTGGCGATGTGGTGCGGAACCAGTTCCTTGGCATGATGGAGGAAGACGCCAGTTTCAAAGGCAATATCGCAGCGATTGATTCCATGCTGGAGAAGAGTTTCAGTCACTATATACCTGCACATGGACATGCCGGCGGTGCAGAGATACTCAATGAGTACCGTGCTTACCTCGTTACCCTCAAGGGTGCCGTCAAGCAATTATACGATGAGGGATTAGCAGATTTTGAAATGAAACCGGAGGTTGTAAAAGTCCTGCAGGAATACCAGCAATGGCCTGGCTTCGATATCAGGATAGGACCTCACATCAGCCGTGTATATCTTGAAATTGAAGCTGAGGAATTTTAATTGCGTTGCTTCTCAAGATATTGATAGCTGTAATTACCTACTTTTACAGGGCCGCCCAAGCTAATTCTGGGCGGCACAGGACACTCATGTTCGTTGTCGATCATCAGGAGCATATTCAGTGCCTCCCTTCCAATCCACGACAAGCCATGGCTACCGCACGGAAAATGGCACGCCCCTTGTTCATGGTCTCGTCCCATTCGTTTGCAGGTACTGAATCCGCAACAATTCCTGCACCGGCCTGAATATGCAAGGTTCCGTCCTTGATCACTGCGGTACGGATGGCAATCGCCGTGTCCATATTACCCGACCATGACAAATATCCGACGGCACCGGCGTAGATCCCTCGCTTGACCGGCTCCAGTTCATCGATTATTTCCATGGCACGAATCTTTGGTGCCCCGCTGACGGTGCCGGCCGGAAAGGTTGCACGAAGCACATCGATGGCACTCATACCACTCCGGGTGCGGCCAATGACATTGGAGACAATGTGCATAACATGCGAGTAGCGCTCGATGACCATTTTCTCTGTTAACTCAACACTACCCACCTTGCTAACCCTGCCGACATCGTTTCTCCCGAGATCGATCAGCATCAGGTGTTCGGCCAGTTCTTTCGGATCTGCCAGCAAATCAAGCTCCAGCGCCTTGTCCTCTGCTTCATCCTTGCCACGTGGCCGGGTGCCGGCAATCGGTCTTACCGTCACCACATTATCTTCAAGATGTACCAGTATCTCGGGGGAAGACCCAACGACCTGGAATTCGCCGAGGTTCAGGTAGTACATATAGGGTGACGGGTTCAGATTACGCAAGGCACGGTACAAATCCAGCGGTGGCGCTGAAAAAGACACTGACATGCGCTGCGACAACACCACCTGCATGGCATCGCCTGCCACGATGTAATCCTTGATTCTGTCGACTGCAGCCTCAAAACCCTCACGCGTGAACCCGGAAATGAAATCGGTCTCCTCGATGGGCCCGGCTCGTCCGATATGCGCCTCATAGCCGGACGCAACGGTCCGCAAACGGCGTTCCAGTTCATCCAGCCTTGACTGTCCCCTTGTCCAGGCATCAACTGCTTCGGGATCAATGTGGACAATCAGTTGCAAGGTACCCGCCAGATTGTCGAAGACCAGCAATTCATCAGACACCATCAGCAGGATATCCGGACAACCGATGAGGTCCGGCTTGTTAAACCTCGCCAGACGAGGTTCTATATAGCGCACGGTGTCATAACCGAAATAGCCGACCAACCCGCCGTTAAAACGCGGTAGTCCAGGTAGTTCAGGAGCACGATAGCGTTTCTGGAAGGTCTCAACCCAGGCCAGTGGGTCATTACAATTAACCGTTTCAATCACTGCACCATCCTGCAACAGGGTGATGTCATGGCCATTCACGCACAATACCGTTGAGCACGGCAGCCCGATTATGGAATAGCGTCCCCATTTTTCACCGCCATGGACAGACTCAAACAGGTAAGAATAGGGTTTGTTGGCCAGCTTTATAAAGGTACTAACAGGCGTATCGAGGTCAGCGAGCACCTCACGGGTGACAGGAATGCGGTTGTAGCCGTCTCTGGCAAGAGATTTGAATTGTTCAGGCGTCATTACAGTCACTATTGAGAAAACCGGTCGGCACAAAGCCGCAAATCGAGCAGCAGCTATTATGCCGCCACCGACTGCTGACCTTGTGCTGTGTCAGGTTAAACTCTCCAGTGAAATACATCGTCTTCAAGCCGCCTGTTCCAGTAATGGAATGATTTCTGTCAGATTGTTGATCACAGCATCAGGCGCTGACTCGCGGATATCAATGCCATGATTATATCCATAACTCATGCAAACAATCTGAAAACCTGCCGCCCGAGCAGCCGCCACATCACTTACCGAGTCCCCGACCATCATGGCACTGGCTGGCTCACAGCCAAAAAAACTTGCCGCGTGCAGCAACGGCGCCGGATCCGGTTTCTTCTTCGTTAACGTATCACCACTGATCACTATTGAGAAATCATCATATACGCCAAGGTCCTTTAACAGTGGCTCGGTAAACTGCGCCGCCTTGTTGGTTACACAACCCAGTCGATAATGTGCGGCTTTCAGCAGATCAATACCTTCACGGACACCGGGATAGAGGCAGGAACGTACGGAGGTATTTTTCGCGTAAAGCTCGAGAAATACCGGGTAGGCTCGATTGAAATCAGCCTCATCCGGTTCACCTTCGAGTGTTCCGGTCAGCGCACGCCTTACCAGCCGCTCCACTCCATTACCCACCCAGTTCCGAACCCGCGACTCACCGCAAGGCGCACGTCCGAGCGCGGCCATCATCTCATCGACGCAATAGGCGAGGTCCGGAACGCTGTCGACCAGCGTACCGTCCACATCAATCAGAATCATCTCGGGTTTGCGCATGCAAATAGTCTCAGCCAACCGCCCTGGCGATTTCAGAACGCATGGCTTCAATCGTCGCCTTGTAGTCATCTGCACCAAAGATTGCAGAGCCGGCAACAAAAGTATCCGCACCGGCAGCGGCAATTTCACCAATGTTGTCCACCTTGACACCGCCGTCTATTTCCAAACGAATATCACGCCCACTGGCATCGATTATCCTGCGCGCCTCGCGTAACTTAGGCAGCGCCTCGGGTATAAAGCTTTGTCCACCAAAGCCCGGATTAACCGACATCAGCAGGATCATATCGATCTTTTCGATGACATGTTTCAGGTAATCCAGTGGTGTTGCTGGATTAAATACCAGGCCGGACTTGCAGCCATTTTCACGTATCAGCATCAGGGAACGGTCAATGTGCTCACTGGCCTCCGGGTGAAAGGTAATATAGGTTGCACCTGCCTTGGCAAAATCAGGGATAATCCGGTCTACTGGCTTCACCATCAGGTGCACATCAATATCAGCGGTCACGCCATGATTGCGCAACGCCTCGCATACCAGCGGACCAATTGTCAGATTGGGTACGTAGTGATTGTCCATGACATCGAAATGCACAATGTCAGCACCAGCATCTAGCACCTGCGTAACCTCTTCTCCCAGACGTGCAAAATCTGCTGAGAGTATGGATGGTGCAATCTTGTAATCGGCCATGTTGTTGTCCTCACTCGGATTTTCAAAGGGGTAACGTAAAATTTTGAACGCGCACTTTAACCCAACAGGACAGACTTTTCAGCATGTCCGGATCAGAAAGTAGCCAAAGATCTATTCTAGGCCTAACTCCGCCCACCTAGGTCAACAGATCGGGTACACACTGAAGACCTCCCTGCTTTCTTTTAAATTGCAACCAGTTATACAGTATTCCAAAAACAAGCCTGAGAATACCAGACGATAACCGCTACACAGCAATAAACAAGGTCCAACCTGGACTCGAGCGGCATCCGGCAAAACTCCAGAACGTCCGAAATTCAGAATCGAAAATAAGCTAATACTGAACTGCTTGCCAAGCATTAATGCAAGATTTATAAATGCAGGTGTAACGCTACAAATCGCAGTATCACCGTGCGGCTTATTTTTAACACGTTGGCAACCTGACATTACGGAGATATTGAACATGGCAAATACATATCAACCACGTCTCGGCGACTGGTACCGCTCAATAAATGGTGACAAGTTCGAAATTATTGCACTCGATGATGATGTCGCCACTATGGAGATACAGCACTTCGATGGCGCCATAGAGGAAGTCGATTTTGATAGCTGGGATGAAATGGAGATCGTCCCGATCGAGCCACCGGAAGACTGGTCAGGGTCACTGGATATCGAGCGTGAAGATTATGGGGTTGACCTTGAACTCACCTCGCCGAATGATCATATCAATCCGCTTGACGAACTTGACTAGCCGTACACCGTCCCGAAAACGATGCTAAGGCACCAGCTCAGTCGGAAAATGTAGCACTTAATCGCCCTGGCATGCTGCCGATAGCCTTTACAAGGCAACATCGGGAGCAGCATCATGGCAGCAATCTATGAAATGGAACTCGGCACAATCGTGTCGGAAAACAGCGGTATTAGCACCATTGAGAACCACGACGAACTGCCGGAATTCAACGTGACATTGCAACCGGTTCCGGTCACAGCCCCTCCCGCAAGGACTGGACCCTGTGACGACTATATGAGCATCATAAGAGAGTTGCTGAAAGATTTCTGATAATCCTTGCCCGCTGCAACATCTGCCGGCTGACGCTCACCTTGAGTGCATGCATAAATTTTCACATAAGCAATAGAGGTCGGAGAGTACCGACAACTACACGCTATCCTGTAGCAGTTACCACCGATAGATTCGCGCATCAAGCAGCCACCCCCAGGGAACAGCTATCGGCCCAGCCAACGGTATCACCAACTTGTCGTACGATTGCATCACATGACGTCACGGCATTGGAGCATCTGCATACATTCTGCAAGTCAGGAATCAGGGCATTCTCCATTTCTGCACGTGTCTAATTATCTGCGTGCAAGTTGCCATGCAGGATTATGATCTCGCCGGACTCAATAACCACCGGGACGGCTGTAAGCCGGGTACCGGCACAAGGACCTGCAACACAGTAGCCATCGTTGAAGCGAAACAGGGCATTGTGGGTTGCACACTGAATGTAGTTCTTCTCTAGACTCAGGAACTGATCAGGTACCCAGTCAAGCGGGCCGCCAGTGTGCGGACAACTGTTCAGGTAAGAAAAAACCTGCTGGCCCTGTCGCACAATAAACACATCGTACAGTTGTTCATTCAGACTAAGCACAAACCCCCGGCTCCCGGGGTCCTGCATTTCATCAAGTTTACAGACAACTGTCTGGCAGGCCCTGCTCATCAACATACCCTGGTGCATATTGTCTGTGAGAGCAGCCGGTTGGCAGATTCTGCAAGAACGGACATACCGACTAGCCGGGTAGCTGGTGTTTCGTCAAGGTTCGAGGTTGGTGACCTTTCGGGCAGAAAGATCGCTGACGATGTCTCAGTTCTCACGAACAACTCGAAAACCGAGGTTATCAAGACGTGTATCCTGGTTATACTGGCTGCGCTTCGCACTGCGTAGCGAATCCATAGGACTGGTATACGCACCACCACGCACGACACGCATCGCACATTCAGGGAACAACCAGGCACTGCCATCGTCCGGAGCACCTTGATAACTGCCATGATAGCAATCAGCGGTCCACTCCTGAACATTGCCAGACACATCATGCAGACCGAAATCATTCGCATTAAAACTGCCCACAGGAGCTGTACGTGTACCATCCCACTCGCTACCACAGTTGAAACAATTTGCATGCAGATTGTTACTATCGTCAGACCACCAGAAATTAGAGGCACTGCCGGCTCGAGTGGCATATTCCCACTCAGCTTCTGATGGCAAACGGTACTGCTTTCCGGTCTGTTCCGAGAGCCAGAGAGAATAGGCACGCGCATCCTGCCAGGAAATATTGATAACCGGACGGTCGGCACGCCCCCATGACTCATCATATGGCAGACGACGACCGGTCGTGCGCGCAAACCGGTCATACTCTGCAAATGTGATTTCAAACTTGCTCATGGAAAAAGCAGCCATCTTCACCTCGTGCCGTGGCCCCTCGTCAAAATTCAGTGAGTTTCCAATGCTGCCCATTTCAAAACTACCGGCTGGCAGCTCAACCATCACAGGACCCTGACCGCCAACCTGCAGGTTATCACGAAATGCTCGGCCTGCAATGACGGCGGGGCGTTGTTGTGTGACCGGGACCACTTCCTCAGGGATAGGGTTGGCCTGGTTTTCTTTAGGTGCGGGTGCCTTCGTCACGGCAGCCGCTGTATCAGCAGTTGCAAGCTTCAAGACCGCAGCTTCTTCCTCGATTTCTTCTACTGGCGTCGCGGTTGGCGGCACGGTATCTTTCGGCAACTCGCTGGTATCTGCCAGTATGGGCTCAGCATCAACGATTGTGGTGGCGGGTAATTGTTGCAATGGGTTGTTTTCACGTCGCGCTAATTCCACGTCAAGTAACAGCCATCCAGCCAGCGCACACACAACCACTGCACCCAACCCTGTTGCGGCAACCGGCCAGCGTCGCTGCCTGGCCTCCTGCACGCGATCCAACAGGGAGCTGGATTCTTTGTCCGGTTCTCGCTCCAGAGGTGTTACCGGTAATTTTTCCTGCTGACTTTGCTGCATCGGACCCGGGTGTCCCGAACCGGCCTCGTCTTCGTCAAGGGATGGCACATGTAGCGGTACACATGTACTCGCACCGGATTCCAGTTGCTGCTGCAGTGCATCACGTTCCTGCAATGCCCGATCGCGAGCTGCCTCTGCCTCGATTCGCAATCGCAAGGCAATTTCCATATTCTTTTTACTTTCATTTAGCTCTTTGTGCAGTTGTGCTGGATCCTCAACCTGCTCACCTGCTCCCATCAGACCACGCACCACCTCCACTTCGCCGCGGAGCGCATCGAGCTTGTTACGTAGTGACTGCTGCTCCTGCAGTGCCGCATCTCGCTCCTCTGTGGATTGCTTGAGCTGCGATTCAAGCTGCACGATTGTCGCTACGGCTTGCTGATTCTGTTCCTCCATCAAATCGATATCGATCCGTCTTCGATCCTTTTCGTGACGGGCAAGCTCGGCTATTTCCTCATGTGCCTTTTTCAGTTCCTGCTGTAGCTTGACAACCTGGTCTTCAGTTTCAACATGTATAGCCAGCAATTCCCGCAGGCGTTCCTGCTCTTCCTGCCTTGCAGCATGGCGTGCTTGTTCAATTGCACCGGTATGGTTTGACAGATTTGCTTCATGCTCTGTAGCAACTAGGGCAAGTTGCTCCTTCAGCTCACGCTGGCGGGCCGCCATCTCGGATCGTTCTTCAGACCGCGCCTGGCGTTCAGCATGTAGCTGATCACGTATATGCTCAATATCGTCCTGCGCTACTTCGCGTGCCTTTTGCTGATCTGCAGTCTGTTGCTCAAGCTTCTTGCGCAACCTGTCAATCTGGCCCTGCAGTTCTTTTTCGTTATCGTTTTTCCTGGTGAGATCCTCGTGTGCTTTCCTAACAGTCTCCTTGTTCTCTTCTTCAAGCATTCTCGCCCGCGCTTCCTGTTGTTCAAGTTGCAAGCGTAGTTCACCCTGTTGCTGTTGTAATAATTCATGTTGCAGCTGAAACCCCTCGTACTCTGCCCCACGCTGGGCCAGCTGTTCCAGCAGGGAATTTATCTGTACATCTTTCTCTTCAGCGCTTCGTTCGAGACTGCTTTTCGTTGCCTGCGCCTTCTCCAGTTGTGTCAGCAACTGTTGCTGCTGTTCTTCCGAAGCACATACCTGAGATTCAGCCTGCTGTCTAAGCAAGCCTACTTCATCCTGCAACTGCCTGTTTTGTTCCTCGATGTCTTCATATCGTTGCTGCAGCTGTGCTCGTTCAGATCGCAGAGACTGCAGTTCATCTGCCTCGGAAGAGCGTTCCTGTTCAAACGCTACCAGACTAGTCTCCAGCTGCTCTATTTTTTTATTTGAATTTTCGAGCTGCGCCTTGAGTTCTGCCTCCAGTGCGGACTTTTCTTCACTGGATTGCAACTCTGCCCGAGAAAGATCCTCTCGTAGACCGGCCACCACCTGTTGCTCACGATCCAGAGCTTGCTGGAACGCAGAGCGTTCTGCATCCCATTCCTGTTGCTGCCTTTGTGAAGATTCTTCCAGCACCTTCCTGTCATCCCGCAGAGTTACCAGCTGCTCATTTTTTTCATCCAGAAGCAAACTGGCATCACTTACTTCGGTGCGTAATCTCTCATTCTCCTGCTTAAGTACACGTATCGATTCGTCTACTGCAGCCTGTCTGTCT
>JAJDNX010000020.1 GCA_022340485.1 Gammaproteobacteria bacterium
CTGCACGAGGCCGGTGACGAGGGGCGTATCGCCGGTCACAATGCAATTTCCGCCGAGCCGATGGCCTTCAGGAGAAAAACGCCGCTCAGCATTACCTTCTGCGATCCCAATATCGTGGTGGTCGGCACCCGCTTTGCAGACCTTGATCCTGCCAGCACGGTTAGCGGTCAGGTTCACATGGGGCCGGTTGGCCGTGCCATGATCATGGCACGCAATCGCGGCCTGATACGGGTCTATGCAGACAAGGCGAGTGGACGCCTGCTGGGTGCCGAGATGGCATGTCCGAAGGGTGAAAACCTGGGACACCTGCTGGCCTGGTGTCTTCAGCAGGAAATGAAGGTCGGTGAAATACTGCAGATGCCATTCTACCATCCGGTCATCGAGGAGGCGCTGCAGGCTGCACTTTATGACCTGTATGGTAAGGTCGATGTGAAGAATGCAACGCCGATCACCGAGCTGGTTCCGCTCTGAGCCGCCAGCTACGCCGGAGCCGGGATGCTGTTTTGATAACGTGGGTGATACCGAATGTTCCTGGCGTGCGACCGTGAGTAACGGAAACCCGGTAACGGTTATCCGGGGATGATCACGTTACTGCAGCGGCCAGACTCGTCTACCAGATCGCAGCACACAGCTCCCGGTAAACTCCATGTGCAGCTAGCAGCGCATGGTGACTGCCCGACTCCACCACCCGGCCGCCCGCCACTACCAGAATCTCATCCATATGTTCCAGTCCCTGCAGCCGGTGAGTGACCAGCAACAGCGACTGCTGCCGTACCTCTGCGCGAGCCACGATGTTGGCCATGATTTTTCGGGCCGTCTCTGAGTCAATACCCTCGGTAGGTTCGTCCAGGGTCAGCAACGGAGCATTCTTCAGCAGCGTTCGTGCAATTGCCACCCGCCTGGCCTGCCCGCCAGAAAGCCTGACCCCGGTTTCGCCAACAAGCGTGTCATAGCCATCCGGTTGTGCAAGGATAAAGTCGTGGATCAGCACCGCCTTGCATACCTGTTCGATGGTCTCCTGAGCGGCTTCCGGACACGCCAGCAACAGGTTGTCGCGGATGCTGGTATTGAACAGGTGGGTTTGCTGCGTCAGTGCCGCGATATGCTCACGCAGCGCCTCGCTATTGTAGCGCTGCAACGGTTGCTCGTTTAGCAGCAGGCTTCCACCGCACGGTTCACGGAAGCGCAGCAACAGGCTGGCCAGCGTGCTCTTGCCAGAACCCGTTGAACCAAGCACTGCCAGTTTGCGCCCCGGTGCGATATCCAGGGAAACATCCTGCAGCACCTCCGGACTGTCCGGCCGATAGCGGAAGCTCACCTTCCGGAAACGGAAAGTGAAGGTCTGCGGCAGCGGCAGCGGCTTCGCCGGTTCGCTCACTGCCGGCTGGCGATCCGCCAGGCCGAAGATGCGCCGGGCAGCTGTCAGGGATTCGCCCAATGTCTGCATGGCCAGCGGCAATGGCATGACCGCTTCAAAGCTGGCCAGGGCAAACAATGCCAGCATGGCCAGTTCCGTGGGCGGCAGGGTTTGATCGGAAACCATAGGCACTGCAAGCACGAGCATCAGCCACATCGCCAGGCTGGCGCACAGGCCCAGCGCCGCCTGCGAGACACCGTTCAGACCAATCAGGGTCTGTTGCTGCCGCGCCAGTTCCTGCGACAGTTTCTGAATACGGTTGGCATGGCTGTGTGCTGCGCCATATACCAGCAGTTCACCCATGCCCTGCAGATCCGTTACGAGGGCGGCGCGCAGTTGTGCGGATACCTCGACTTTGTGCCGGCCGGCACTGTGCCCAAGCCGATTCATCAGCCACGGCATGAATACACCTGCCAGCAACAACAGCGTGCCTTCGACCAGGGCAAGTGCCGGCTGGTACCAGCAAAGCAGACCGGTAAACACCACAGCGGCAAGCAGTGCCACTGCGGCGGGGACGAGCAATCGCAGATAGATGCTGTCCAGCGTATCAATATCGGCACGAATGCGGCTCAGCAGGTCGCCGCTGCGATAGGATTCCAGTCCTGCAGGTGCCAGCGGCTCCAGTCTGTTGTAAAACCATACCCGCAGTTCAGCCAGCAGCCGGAATGTCGCCTCGTGCGTTACCAGTCGCTCGGCGTAACGGCCAGTGGTGCGCACGATGGCCGCCGCCCGGATCAGGGCCGCCGGGGTGAAATAGTTCATGCTCACACCGGCAGCACCTGCGATCGCCATGGCGGTAATGAACCAGCCCGACAGCGCCATCAGTGCAACATTCGCCAGCAAGGTGATGAATGACAGGGCGATACCCAGCAGCAACCAGCCGAGGTACGGTCTGAACAGACGCAACAGCCGCAGCAGGTCGCTCATGATGCATCCCCGTATGCGCTCACCATGCGCTGGTAAAGCGGCGAGATCTGCAGCAGTTCTGCATGTGTACCGATTTGTACAATGCGGCCGTTGTCCAGCACGGCGATGCGGTCCGCATCCCGAGTGGTGCGCAGGCGATGGGCAATCATGATCAGCGTGCGCCCGGCAGCCAGGGTGCGCACAGCCCTTTGGACCCGTGTTTCACTGTTCAAATCCAGGTTCGCGGTCGGTTCGTCCAGGATGACCAGCGGGGCGTCTTTGAGGAAGGCCCGCGCCAGGGCGATGCGCTGCACCTGCCCCCCGGATAATCCCTGCCCGGCTTCGCCAACCGCGGTATCCCAGCCATGCGGCAGCGCTTCGATAAAATCGTCTGCCTGTGCCAGGGCAGCCGCCTTCCGCACGGCCTGCATGCCGGCCAGGGGGGACCCGAGGCGGATATTGTCGGCGACCGTGCCGGGAAACAGTTGCGGCTTTTGCGGTAGCCACGCGATTTGTTGCCGCCAAGCCTCCGCGGTAATGTCCTGCAAGGGCGTGCTGCCCACGAGGATTCGACCGCTGTGCGGTTGCAGGAATCCCAGCAGCAGGTTGATCAGGGTGGTCTTGCCCGCGCCGCTGGGCCCGACCAGTGCCAGGGCTTCGCCTGGTGAGACTTCCAGGTCCAGGCCCTGCACTGCCTGCCTGCCATCCGGGTAGCGAAAACCCAATGCCTCGAAACGAATACCCACCTGCTGCAAATCGGGAACAGCCGTCAGCTTGCCTGCCGTCTCCGTCACCGGGGTATCGAGAATTTCGAGCATCCGTTCTGCCGCGCCGATGGCTTCCATACGTGCGTGATACTGGGTACCCAGGTTGCGCATTGGCAGGTAAAACTCCGGTGCCAGCAGCAGCACAAACAGACCGTGCATGAAGTCCAGTTCGCCCCAGTACAGACGGAAACCGACCAGCACTGCGACGATGGCGATGCTGACCGTCGAGAAAAATTCCAGCACGAAGGAGGACAGGAAGGCGATGCGCAGTACCGACATGGTGCCCCGTCGGTACTCATCGGAGATACGCGCAATCATCTGTGCTTCGCGGCGGCTGGCATTGAACAATCGCAGCGTCGTCAATCCCTGGATCACGTCGAGGAAATGTGCACTCATCCAGGCAAGTTGACGCCATTGCTGCTGATTGCGCTGCTCTGCACCCTTGCCGATCAGGACCATGAACACCGGGATCAGCGGCGCGGTAACCAGCAGTATTACCGCCGCCAGCCAGTCATGGGGAACCACGAACACCAGGATCGCCAGCGGCACCATCGTGATCAGCGACATGGCGGGCAGGTACCGGGCGTAGTAGGCCTCAAGCGCCTCTACGCCGTCGCTGACGGCATTGACAATATCGCCACTGCGTTCACCGCTTAGCCAGGCGGGGCCAAGCTGCTGCACATGCCTGTAGAGGGATTCACGTACTTCCAGTTTGACACGCACAGCCGCCTGAAAGGCCACCTGCTCAGATGCCCAGGCCAGCAGGGCGCGCAGCAGAAAAAGCAGCAGCAACCCCCACAGCCAGGGCATCACCTGTTGCAGGATGGCCTTGTCGAACACCACCGCGTCCACTGTGCTGGCCAGCAGCCATGCCTGCAGGATCAGCAGCAGCCCCGAAGCAAGGCCCATGGCAACAGCCAGCCGCAGCCGGAGGCCGGCATGGACTTTCCAGCCCTGCAGCGCCCTGACAAGGGACTTATCGGCCTTGCCGGTCATGTTGCCGCGGTTGCTGCACTGCAGCTGTCAAGTCAGGTGGCGGCGCAGGGCAACAGCACCCGGCGCGACTGTCCCTGGTTTCTATTTATGCTGTTGTTCTTCTTCAAGCTGGGTATCCATCAGGGCGCCACCGGCTGCTGAAATCAGCACGATCATGACGGTACCGACCAGCCAGGCAAAGTACCACGGGCCGTAGTCCCCGAGAATGACACCGAGAAAGATCAGCCACAGTGAGATAAGAAAATAAATAATGATTCGCATCGCGGTTTCCCTCAGTAGGCATGCTCGTCGTTTTCGACCTGTTCAGTGCTGACCTTGCCGCGCATGACCCAGAACGCCCAGCTGGTATACGCGAGGATGGCAGGCACAAAAACCGCCGTCCAGAGTGACATCCAGACCAAGGTATGCTCGCTGGACGAGGCGTTCCAGACAGTGAGACTGTGTGCTGCCTGCGTGCTGGACGGCATCATGAACGGGAACATGGCAACGCCGACCGTACCCAGTATTCCGATCCAGGCCAGCGCACCCATCCACCAGGCAAAATGCGACTTGCCTGCACGTCCTGCCAGGGTACCCAGTACTACGCTGGCGTAAGTGAGCAGCGGTAACAACCAGAGTGCCGGTATGGCCCTGAAGTTGGTCAGCCAGGCACCGCTGGCCGATTCCACCACCACGCGCGGATCGAGCGGATTGGAAACCGCTCCCGGTGTGGCACCAGACAAGGTGTAACCCTGCATGTTGGCAACCCAGATGCCACCGATGCTGAATAGAAGAAGTGCCAGTGGGCCGGACAATACCAGCAGTTTTCTGCTGCGTTCGAATAGTGGTCCATCGGCGCGGTTCATGAGCATGGCCGCACCCATGAATATCGACATGGATACCGACAGCAGCCCCGCGAGAATGGCAAAGGGATTGAACAGCGAGATGAAACTGCCGGTATAGACCGAGGCCATGTTCCACTCGAAATGATAGGGGAAGCCCTGCAGGGCATTGCCCATGGCCGCGCCGAACACCAGCATGGGCACGAAACCGCTGACAAACAGGCCCCAGTCCCACGCGTTGCGCCAGGCCACGGAAGGCAGCTTGCTGCGATACTCAAACCCGACCGGACGGATGATCATGGTCCACAACAGCAACAGCATGACCACATAAAGGCCGGAGAAAGCCGTGGCGTAGATCACGGGCCAGGCAGCAAAGATGGCGCCGCCTCCCAAGATGAACCATACCTGGTTGCCATCCCAGTGGGGACCGATGATGTTCAGTGCCACGCGACGTTCGCCATCAGTACGTCCGACGTAGCGCAGGATGGTGCCCACACCCATATCCATGCCCACCATGATTGCCAGTCCCATGAGTAAGATGCCGAGCAGCAGCCACCATACGACCTTCAGTACGATATAGACTTCCATAGTTATGCCTCCTCATGCCTGACAGGGGCTGACAGAACCGGCTGGATCGTGCCACTCCCGCCGCCAGCCAGACCGTGGCCGTACCCAGCCGGACCCTGACGGATGAATTTCACCATCAGGAACATCTCGATAACGATGAACACCAGGTAGATCAGTGTGAAACCGATCAGCGAAAAGTACAGGTAGGCCTCACTGTGCGTAGACGCCGAAATCCAGGTGGGCAGTTTTTCGTAGACCGTCCAGGGTTGGCGTCCGAGTTCCGCGGTCAACCAGCCCAGCTCGCAGGCCAGGAACGGGGCCGGCAACAGCCAGATGGAGATTTTCAGCAGGAAATCATGTGCCGCGCACTGCTTGCTCAGAGAGAAGGTAGCCATGGCAATCAGGTAGATCAGCATCAGGAACGCCAGGCCGATCATCAGGCGGAAGGACCAGAATGTCAGCCACACTGGGGGAATGGAGTCCCTGGCGGCCTGCTCGATCTGCTCGGGTGTCGCCTGCGTCAGGTCCGGCGCATAGCGCATCAGCAGCATGGCATAACCGAGATCTTCCTCGTGTTCCCTGACTGTGGCCAGTGCGGCCTGGTCATCCGGGTTCTCGCGATAACGCTGTAACGCCAGCATCCCGGGGATCCCGTTCCTTATGCGTTCCGCGGCGCGCTTTTCCAGCTCCTTGATACCGGGCAGTTCCTTGTCCAGGGAATGTGTAATCAGGATACCCGCCACTCCGGGAAGCTCCAGCGTCGGACCCACGTTGCGCTGTTCGCTGTCGCTGGGAAAAGCGATAAGTTTCAGCGGTGCCGGCGCCGGCTCGGTTTCCCACATTCCCTCCATGGCAGCGAGTTTGGTGGGCTGCGCGCTGCCGGCAACGAAGCCCAGCGCATCGCCGAGGGTAATCACTCCGATCACAGAGAACACGCCGAACAAGGCCCCCATGCGCAGCGAACGGCGCGCCATCTCGACGTGACGCCCCCTGCTCAGATACCAGGCACTGATCGTCACCACGAACATGGCGCCGGTGACGTAACCGGCAATCGAGGTATGCACGAACTTGGACTGGGCGTCATGACTGAACAGCAGGTCGAAGAAACTGGTCAGTTCCATGCGTTGTGAAACGGGGTTGAAGGTCGCACCCACAGGGTCCTGCATGAAACCGTTGGCCACCAGGATCCACAGCGCCGACAGGTTCGAACCCAGCGCAACCAGGAAGGTGACGGACAGGTGTCCCGCCTTGCTGAGACGATCCCAGCCGAACAGCATCAGGCCTACGAACGTCGATTCCATGAAGAAGGCCATCAGCCCCTCGATGGCCAGCGGTGCACCGAAGATATCGCCCACGTAGTGGGAATAGAAAGACCAGTTGGTGCCGAATTCGAACTCCATGGTTAGGCCGGTGGCAACGCCCAGCGCAAAGTTGATCGCGAACAGCTTGCCCCAGAACTGGGCCATTTCCTTGTAAATGACCCTTCCGGTGGTGACATAAACGGTCTCCATGGCCGCCAGAATGAAACTGAGACCCAGCGTCAGGGGTACAAAGAGGAAGTGGTACAGGGCTGTGGCTGCGAATTGCCAGCGTGACAGCTCGACGACAGTTTCACTCGGGACAATCATGCCAGCTCTCCTCTCTCTGATGTTCGGTGTTAGGGATATATTACTCTGGCACGTACCGCATAGGTCCTTGGTTGCGGATGGGGCCGCAGCAGCCAGGAGTATAGCAAGGTGCTATCCAGAGTATATGGAAGCTCCACAGGCTAGCCGCAGATTGGTATTCTGTCATTGACACTCGTCAGTCACCAGCGGTAAGGGACATATCACCGATGGGAAGAGGCCGGGGCGCCGGGCAGCCAGGGTGGCTGCCGACAACAGTTCGAGCAAAGCGCTATGAAAGAAGCAGCCATCAATACCGCTTGGCAGGGACTGCATCTTGCGGCGGATCCCGCGGCCGGTTGTCAT
>JAJDNX010000027.1 GCA_022340485.1 Gammaproteobacteria bacterium
GATGTCCGGTTCGATGCCAAAGAAATTGAGCACCTGATCCAGCATGTGTCGGTGCTGGGCAGTCGCCAGCACCTTAACATCAGCCCATGGCTCGGACTTCAATGCCAAGATCACTGGGGCCATTTTGATGGCTTCTGGACGGGTTCCGACAACACAGATTATCTTTTTTCTGACAGGCATAATCTTATGGCTCAATAACAGCGATCCCTGGAAGAGCCCGTAAAAAGCGATTCCTATCTGGGAAGTACTTGTCGAGCATGACTCCATTGTCCGGCTCGCATGCATTCCTCATCCAGGCACGATACTCTGGTTTCAGCCGGTTAGCCTCTTGATGCGTTGTGCTTGAGAAATGTGTTCGCAACAAGTTCATAAGTGTTTCCCGTTCACTCCTGTCTTTTAGCTGTTTCATCAATCGTTTTGAACTGCGCGGTTCCAGTCTTGTGTACGCCGGCAGTGCGAATCACCCTTGGTCGTACGCTTCCGGCTGGTTGCGTACGGCAATAGAAAAGCTCAGTGTTCAGTATTCCATACTGTGGAAAATCACTTTTTTCATAGCGCAAACTCAAACCAACCGCCGCCAGCTGATCCTTCAGTTCCTTGCCATAAGCCCGATAGGCCAAAACACCTGAGCCATCCCCGGAATTGGCATCGCCATGATATTCAGGCTCAAGTAAATGCTCATCGGCTTCCTGCCGTCCAGGGTCGTTAATCTTCACACGTATCTGGTTTTTATCCCATTCCCACCTGTGCGGCACGGTAAACAGGTAGATGCCATCCGGACGAAGAACTCGCGCGATCTCTGCGTGCGCTAATGCATCAAGCCTGACATGTTCCATGACATCGCTGGTAACGACGATATCAAAGTGAGCATCGGGATAGGTGAGTCTTTCGAGATTTTGATTGGTGACACCATCAGCAAGGTCACTACCAAGTGGCAAATCGGGTTTGTAGGCTGACAGGCTGACTGCAATCCAGTCGCATTGCCGCAAATACACTGGAATCGAGTAGGCACAGGGTTCATAACGGAACGGCGGTTGTGTGTCGTAAATGCGAATATTTCTGGAAACCCCTGTATGCGGCAATTGTGAGATAGCCGCAACGTCGACCCCCGCTGTCTCCTTGATGGCCTGGAGCAAGCCACGGGCGATGGAGCGATAGCGGCTCGTGCTGCGACAATGCTCGCAGCTAAGTTGCTCTCTGTACAATGCCTTATCCTGATAGAAAAAGCGCGCAGGCTGGCCACAGACATTACAGTATCCTGCTACATGTTCCCAATCACGAAAGACCTTGGGTATTGGCCTGTTCGACAACTGCATGGAATCCTGTTTATTTTCTTTGCTGCCGCCATCATGGTCACCAGCATCAATTAGTGCCTCCATGACCTTGCGCACTCTCGCACCCCAGGTGTTTTCCTTCACCAGTGCAGCAAGTTGACTTAAATATTCTGGATCCGTTGCGGAGTCCCTTGCCACATCCAGGGTTGCAGAAAATTCGTCAGCATTTCCGGCGATGAAAACCTCCGAAAAGGCTGCACACTCCGGCATGGGCGTAGAAACGACCGGTTTACCACCAGCGAAGTACTCAAACAGCTTTAATGGGGAGGTCGCCAGGGTGATATCGTTGATCTTGAAGGGGATCATTGCCACATCGAACAGGTGGAGATAACCTGGCAAGGCCTGGTAATCCCGTGGGCCAAGCCAGGTAATATTACGATGATTCCTGAGGTCAGACTGCTCTAAGGAACCGTCGTGGTCTGTGCCGATCAGGACGAAGTGCCAGTCTGGACGGAGCCCTGCTGTTTGCGACAGTAATTCATAGTCGAACCAGTGAGCCAGTGCCCCGTAGTATCCCGCTATGTGTTTCCCGCTCGAGACGATACGAGCAAATTCCTTGTCGTCCAAGGCTGGATTTGGTGTGGGAGGATGGTCGAAACGCCCTTCTTCAACCGCGTTGGGCAGGTACACCGCATCTGTCCGGTCCACGAGCGCTGTTTCGTGCAGTCTGCGTGCCACAGAGGCAACCACGGTTGCCTCTTTCATGGCCCGTGAATGCAGTTGCGCAAGCAGTTTCTGGTCGTATGGGAAAACCGACAAGTCATCAATCCAGTCGTAGACGACAGGGATATCCCTGGGAAAGCGAGCCCGGTAACCATAGTTGTAGGTAAAGGTCCACAAGACCGGCTGATGCAAGCCTGCGAGCAGTTCCGCCTCACCCTTAAAGAGAAAAAGCCGAGGTTCCACTTCTTTTAGAAAAGCGATTTGATCGTGACCGTTGCTGCAATCAAAAACCACCGTATAGCCATCCCGAGCGAGAACATGGGCGAGGTGATGCGGTCGCTGAAAAAGGTGGACGCTCCAGCCTATCGACGGGGCGAAAATAATTGTCCTGGCAGAGGCCTTGGATGCCGTAAGCAGTCCGGCCAGTTTCTCAGCATGCTTCTTATCCAGCGCATCTGCTGCCCACTTGGAACGATATTTTATTTCGTTTTCGTTGAATGTCTCGAAATAGGTATCCTCGCCCAGGAGCTTGAACGAAGCACGTTGCCAATGGTGGATATAAGCATCCCTGGCCAACTTGACCTTGTAGCCGGCTTCACGTACACGTCGGTTGTAATCATCATCTTCGAACATTCCGATTCCGAACCTATCGTCCAGTAAGCCGACGCTTTCGAACACGGGGCGCGGCATGACCACACAGAAGAATGCCAGCATGGGAATATCGTCAAGACTTCCAATTTTGCTTTGACAATACCGTGCTGACCACGCTGGCATATCCTGCAGGTTGCGATAACCGACAGGTATCTTGGCTTCATTACTAATCGCATTGGTGACGGGACCGATCAAGCCAATATCGGGATTGGCTTGCAGATGACGCACCAGTGTAGACAGCCACGAGCCTGCCACCACTGTATCGTTGTTCAGGAGACACAGGTATTCGCCACGCGCCTTGGCCAGCCCCTGATTGTTTGCTGCGGAAAAGCCGCGATTCTCATCATTCAGGATTACCGTGCAGTTCTCCCATTGCAGGCTCTTCAAGTAGGCAGGGGTTTCATCCGAGGAGGCATTGTCAACTACAATGATTTCAAAATTCGGGTAGTCTGTATCATTGAAGAGGCTTTCCAGGCACAGACGGTTTAGTGCCAAATTGTTATAAGTAACAACCACAATCGACACTAACGGATAAACCTGACTGATCGCCTGATCGAGCGCCTCCTGTCTTACTTCCCAGGTATTTTCCGACGCATAGTTGCGTCGAGCTTCCTGCCTCTGCGCGGCATCTTGTGTGACCTGATTTTCGATTTGCGTAACGAACTCTGCTGCTGTATCGGCGAGTGCGATATAGCCAGCATCAGCAATCGGCATGAGTTCTGGCAAACCAACCGATACGACTGGCTTGCCTGCCGCAAGCATTTCGTAAACCTTTACAGGGTTGGTAGCCTCTGTCAGCGGCAGACGTTTGAAGGGAATGATGCAGCAATCCCAGTCAGCGATCAGTTTCGGCAATTCTGTATAGGGCTGCTCCCCCAGGATAGAGATACCTGGACATGCAGTCAGTGGCCCGGTATCCGCGCTAAAGGTACTGCCGATAAGGACCAGTTGCCAGGATGGTCGCAACCTGGCCACCTCGGCCACCAGGGCACTGTCAAACCAGTCGGCAATCGCGCCATAATATCCAACGGTCAGGCTTGAAATTGGCGAGTGCGAAAGTGCGGGCACCGCAGCGAAATGTGCGTAATCGACGGCATTCCTGATCAAGGCTGTGCGCTTGGCTAGCGGTTGGACCTTATGGAACAGTAAATCGGATGACGCCACCACAAGATCTGCCTGACCCAGCAAACGCTCCTCTGCAGCCAGCATCTGCTCTCCATTGGTTGTAAAGCCCGCGTGGTCATCCATGCAGTCATATACGATGGGGTAGCCAGCCTGCGCATTTAATCGCTCGGCAATCGGCCCCCAATATGGCAACTGCACAATACACACCCATGGGCTGTGCGGTGCACGGTTTGAAACATAGCGTAGCAGTGCTCCAGACAATTGCTCGATTTCTGCCTCAGACGGCATCTCCTTATAGACATTCTTGGAGCCCGGCCCGGGAAGCCGCAATTCCTCAATGCCTTCCTCGATAGGAGCGATGCCAAGTTCTGGACCAAAACTCAGGCTGGCATAGGCAACGGGGTGCCCTTTCATCGCAAACCTGCGGGCAATCTGCTGAGGACGTTGAAAACGGAAATTCCAATCGATAATTGGCAATACCACGACACCATACGGCATTTTATGGTGGTCCCAAGACTCGGGAGCCAGGAAATCTCCACTATCATTCCCTGATAGATCAACCTGTGAGAGGAACGGTGTCCCAACTCCCGGCAATCCCAGGAAAGCCCTCTGTGAGTCTGAGTCTGGAAGTGGCCGCCCAAAAAGACGTGCATACCAGCCTCGCATAGCCATTTTGGCACTTATACTGAGTGGTAGCTTGCGGAAGATACTGCGCAATTTTCTTTCAAACCATCGGCGATCCTCCACGAGCAAGCCATGGCGTGCCAACCGAGCAATAAACCGCAAAGGCGCCATAAAGCGCCAGGAGCGGCTATTTCGTATTGCCTGACACATCGACATCAGGCTGCCCAATTCGTTTCCGAGGTTGGCAATCTGTGCATCACGC
Organism: Gammaproteobacteria bacterium; assembly: GCA_022340485.1. Lineage (GTDB taxonomy): Bacteria > Pseudomonadota > Gammaproteobacteria > UBA9214 > UBA9214 > UBA9214. The sequence goes on from JAJDNX010000027.1 coordinate 4,660, forward strand.
TCGGCCACGGACTGGTTGAGGCTGGCGATCTGTGCATCACGCTCGGCCACGGACTGGTTGAGGCTGGCGATCTGTGCATCACGCCCGGCCACGGACTGGTTGAGGCTGGCGATCTGTGCATCACGCCCGGCCACGGACTGGTTGAGGCTGGCGATCTGTGCAGCACGCTCGGCCACGGTAACATCGCGCGCCCTCGCCTTATATGAATCGCTAAACCGCCATGACCTCAGCCAGTCGTACTGGCCAGCCTCCCAGTGCACAGGCATCTTCCGTGATCGTGCATTTTCCATTGCTTCGGCGAGAACCTTTCGATGAACCAAGGCCGAGCTTGCCATAGACCTGAGTTCACTCTCAGGCAAGCGCCAGGCCACTCCCGTTTGCCCCATGATATGTCGCAAGGCTTCAGCCAGCTGATTACTCGAGTCTGATAGCTGCACCCTGAGGTGTGTCGGCATGGAGGCCAACTCCATCGCCAGTCCCATTTTTTTGTCGTACTCATAAGACAGGGTAGGTACACCCGCAGCGAGCGACAGGATCGCCCCGTGCAACCTCATGGCCAGTACAGCATCGCACTGACTGATGATCGCACCGGCCTCTTCAGGAAGCAGCTTATCCACAACGGTTGAGGAAACCGCCCCATCAAGCTGCGCAGACAACTGTTCCAGGAAAGGCCTGTCCGAAACAGAGATTTTCTGATCACGAACAGTTTGGAAACCTATCCATGTACATTCCCATTCAGGCGTCAACACCTCTCTAAGTGCATCGATCAGTTTCTTTTCCCAGCCCTTGTCAATACTCCAGCTACGTACGATGAGCCCGAGCCTTTTTTTCCCCGAAGGCAAGCCCAGGTCTATCCTGCGGTTGAAGAAACCCGGGGATGAAATTAGGCACCAGGAGGGATCGGGTGCCACGAATACCGGCCGCTTGATTCCTAGATCAGTACTGAGTATCTCCGCAGAGTCTTTGTCTCGAACCGAAACGAAGTCCGCCGTCGAGAAAATGTCTCTCGTCATGTCTTTTGCACCCGTTCCACCAAGTGGACCCACCCCATGGGCCAGGATCAGGGTCGGAACCCCAAACTGCTTCGCGATATAGAAAGGCCGGGCATAACTGCTGATTTCATAAGCGTCTGGGTCATACAGTGCACTGATATCGAAACGATAATGGTCTTGAAAGATTCCTCCACCCCCCATCACCAGCAGATCCGTTCTTTGCATAGCCTGTGCGATTTCTGAAACATCAAAAAAACTAACTGCAGGCAAATCCATTACCGACGAGGTGTACTCCGGGTCCAAACTCACGACGGTAAGTTCCCCACCCAGCTCATGTACCCATTGCCTAAGCGTCAAGAGAAGCAGTTCGTCCCCTACATTGGCAACACCGTAGCAGCCAGCGGCAAGAACACGAGGAGTTTTATTCATTGAATCAGTTTCCAAGAGATTTTTGGGAAGATAGGTAACCTGAGAACATTCCTGTCAGCGTTCACGGAACGCAAAACTCGGGCCTGGGAGCGAGCCAGCCTCGCCCGGCGCTTTCTACAGGCATCACGTCAAAATGCCCAGCATAGTCCAGCCTGTGTATTCGTTTGTACTCACCATTGACAATATGGCCTGCCCCCAGAGCAATCACATAACGATTGCCTGAAAAATCCGCGTGCAGTTTCCATTTCACTGTATGTGTCCCCGCCGCCATCGGCTCTAGAGGGATACCCATTAACTGGGTATTGGCACTCCACAGTACAATTCCCTCGGGACTCGAGATCTGGATACCAAAACAGGGCTGTGCAACGGGGTAATGCGCTCGCAGAGTGAGCTCGACCTGCAGCCCGCTACCGTACTCGAACGCTGCAGCGTTGATGCCATCTTCATCGAGCAATCGTACGGCTTCAATGTGCATTTGCACGGTACTGTCCAGCGCAGGCTCGTTGAGCGAAGTCGCCGTCGGTGGGTGATCAGTATATTCCCCCGGGTCTGCATCTGATGCCTGTTTGACAAATGTGACCCCTCCCTCGGTCTCCACCAGGTAGTCTGAATAGACCTTGACAGCCTCCCGGCAAGGACCGTCCAGCACCATGAGTCCACTATTTATAAAGATGCCGCGATCACAATATTCCACAAGTACATTACTAGAGTGAGTGACTAAAAGAATCGACACGCCACTTTGTTGCATTTTCCGAATATGATTAAGGCATTTTTGCTGAAAGGCTGTGTCGCCCACGGCCAGCGCCTCGTCCACGACGAGGATGTCCGGTTCCACATGGATGGCTGTGGCAAAGGCTATGCGCACAACCATGCCACTGGAATAGGTCCTGATGGGCTGATCGATAAAGGCGCCGATATCAGCAAAGGTGACGATGTCGTGAAACCTTTCCGTCACTTCTTCCTCACTCAGGCCAAGCACAGCGGCATTCATGTAGATATTTTCACGCCCGGTGAATTCGGGGTTGAAACCGGAACCAAGTTCAAGAAGCGCAGCGATACGGCCATAGGTTTGAATGCTGCCACCGGTAGGGGTAAGCGTGCCGCAGATCAATTGCAGCAGGGTAGATTTACCACAGCCATTTCTCCCGATAATGCCCACGGTTTCCCCCTTGTTTACCTCAAACGAAACGTTTTTGAGTGCCCAAAACTCGTGGAAGTATTTTTTGCTGGCACGGCCCGTTAACCGCCCCAGTCGCGGCATAAGGAATTGTTTCAGCCTGTCACGTGGAGTGTCGTAGATTTGGTAGCACTTGCTGAGATTGTCTACCTTGATGGCGAGGTCGTTAGAGGACATCGGCAAACCCTTTGCGAGTCTTTTGGAACCAGGCGAAGCCGAGCCAGGCCACCAGGACTGAAATGCCCGTGTATACCCACCACCCCTCCCAATCGATGCCCTTGCTCCAAATCATGGTGTCACGAGCCTGCTCGACCACAAAGCTTAGCGGGCTGATCTGGATGAAGGGGCGATACGCTTCCGGCAAGGCATCGATGGGGTAAAAAATCGGTGAAAGGAACATGAGTACCGTGGTCACGACGCCGATGATCTGCGCTACATCCCTGAGGAAGACGCCGAGCGAGGCCAGGAACCACGACAACCCCAGCGTCATCAGAATCAGCGGAAGGACGACCAGCGGCAGTTGAAGGATGGCAGGGCCCGGGATACCGAAAAACATCAGAAAGAAAACCATCCAGACCGCCAGACTGATCAGGAAGTGAAATGCCGCTGACCCCAGCGCGACCACAGGCAGTATCTCCAGCGGGAAAATAACCTTCTTCACGTAGTTGACATTGCCCACGATCAAGTGTGGCGCCCGGTTGAGACACTCGGAAAAAAGACTGAACATCATCAGACCTGCGAACAACACAAGGGCAAACTCAGTCTTGGAACCGGAACCTCCAGTCCAGCGTGCCTTGAACACCAGGCTGAAGACAAAGGTATAAACTGCCAGCATCAACACCGGGTTGAAGAATGACCACAACAGCCCCATCACTGAGCCACGATAGCGACCGACTACATCGCGCCTGACCAGTTTCAAGATCAGACTTCGGTTTGCAGATAATGACGTAAGGAATGAAACGGGGGAAATTGGCCGGGCTGCGTGGGGATTCATATTTCTCGATTTTGATAAATTACCGGATTAACAGAAATTGCTTCCACACGAGCAGCTCCCCTCAATGGTCTCTTGCCAGAGAGGATCAAAACACCTTTCCGGGATCATCAGATGCGGATAAAACGCACAAGAGAATGCAAGCGCGTACATTGATATCCATCATGCACACTGCAGATGCTTATGTCGCTCAATCGAAGCCGAGTGCGAGTATAAGCTGAATTAACGTCATTTTCAGCCTTGTCAACCATGATAAGAGTCTGAAACCGGGGGGAGATCTTTTCCTGATGGGGATGAAAATCACCATGAACTCGGTGACTTAAAAGCCATTGATCAACTTGAAGATTTCCTGTCAGGGACTCAGGTGGTAGTCATTTTGGTCATCCGTGGCAAGGATGCCGGCTATGTTGGATGCGGTGAAAACGGGTCAACCCTCCCGGTATCTGCAGCTCTCCCTGCAGCAAAAAGGCCAAAACGGTGCTGTGGCCAGAAAAATGTCCGTCTTTAGTATCAAAGAGTACGCAGCGCTGGTCGCGGACAGGAACTACGACACGAAGGGCTTCGTGGCAGCTCTGCGCGAGATGAAGTCACGCTACATCTTTCCCAGAGGGGTCCGGACTACTGACACTCTGTGGCACGCGCCATCCGTACATTGTTCGTGGCCCTGAAATCATCAAAGGTCTGGATGGTCGGCGCAAAACCGTCCGCGTAGACCTGCAGCTTAAACTGCCCGTTGCTATCCAGCGGAATATTCAGCGAATAGCTGCCTGAACCATCACAGGAGAACGTGTGCTGCCCGTTTGCCAGAACCATGGCACAGATCGGTGTCTGACTGTCCTGTAGCAATACCTTGCCGGTGATAGTAATGCGCTTGCCGGCTGAACCGGGAATAAAACCGGGTTCATAGGAGGCATTGTAGCTTGGGCAAGTACCTGATCGCGTCATGACCACGGTGTCGTCACTGGAATCCGTCAGGATATCGATCCTGGGGAAAAATCCGTCCGCATAGATCTGGCGTTTTACCGTGTTATCCGTCTCGAGCGGGAGACTCGCAAGAGAGAAAAGGCCTTTGGGGTTGCAAGAGAACATGAATTTTCCGCTGGCCAGCACCATGGCACAGACATCGTCACCATTACGGCTACGTACGATGCCGGTCAGGTCAATCGGGGGCTCGCAGGCATTGCCAATACCGTCCATGTCGGTGTCTCTCTGGTCCGGGTTGTAACTGACCGGACAGTTGTCGGATTCGTAGGCAATCCCGTCCCTATCGTTGTCTTCCTTACAGGGGTTGCTGACCTGGCTGGCATTGGCAATCACCGCACAGTTGTCGACGCCATCATTGATACCATCTCCGTCCGTATCGGCAGCAAGAATGTTCGTACCGAGATCGACCTCTTCCAGGTTGGTCAGGCCGTCGCCATCATAATCCTTCCCGGCATCGGTAAGATCAAGCGGATCGAGGCCGTTATCGACCTCCTGACGGTCGCTGATGCCATCGCCGTCGGTGTCGGCGGACTGGGGATCGGTACCCAGTGAGGCCTCGATATTGTCCCGGAGCCCATCGCCATCGGAATCCGCCTTTTTCGGGTTACTACGATCCTTGAATTCGTCCAAGTTGGTGAGGTTGTCCCCATCCGGATCCTGGCTGGCATCAGCCGCCGATACAGGATTCAGGTTATAGGCATTCTCAAAGACATCGGTCATACCGTCACCGTCGGTATCGGTGGGATCAGCAAGGACCCGCAGGTTCAGTACTGCCTGGTAAACCGGTCGTATCGCTTCGGAAGTGCTAGTGACCTCGAAGATGACTGGCTCGTCGGTATCGAAAATTAACGGTGCCCGGCTCCTTACACCGGCAACAATGCGGACACTGCCATCAGGCGCCATGTTGCCCACATCACACAGTGCAGTCCCCGAGGGCGTCGTGCAGCCACCTGGCTGTACCACAAAACCGGTGACCCGGAGAATGTCTGATGGCAGGGACTTGATAACCACGTTACTGGCCGTCAGCCCGGAGATACCTTCAGGCAGCATGTTGCTGACAACGACCTCGACGGCGGCAATGTCGTCAGAAATGGCTTCCTTGCTGGAGGCCATGTTCACTTCCAGGTTGACAAGACGCTCCACGTTGATGGCCCGGCTCATACAATGCTGGCGAGCCTGTTCGTCGCTCATGCAGTATTCCACCAGGCGGCCGCCAGTGTTGCTGTAGGTGTTTTGCGCAATGACGCTGCCTGCACCGTTCCGCTGCGGCGGTTCAATAACCTTGATGCCAACCAGCTCCGGCGGTTGTTCGCCTTGCTCGCCATCCGGATCTACCAGGTCACCGTTCAAGTCAACCTTGTTACCCCAGTCAACTCGTGCATTATGCGTGACGGCACCGTCATCCTTGTAGGTACCGTTCATGAGGATCGGGAAACCGGCACCAATGCGTTCAGGCAGATCAATCTGGGTAACCGTTGGCCGGTCGTCCACGGGATTGATCGTGATCGTGATCGTGGCAGGCTTGGAATCATCGCGGCCATCATTGGCAACGAAGGTGAAACTGTCCTTACCGTAATAATCGGGATCCGGGCGGTAGCTGCGGTTGTCGTTGGCACCGGTCAGCACACCGTGTGCGGGCGGGGTGACAACCCGGTAGCTCAGCACGTCCAGGCCGTTGAAGTCTACATTGAGGATGCCGTCGGGATCATCCCCCGTAAGCCGGATACCGACCGGTGTATCCTCGTCGGTGCTGACTGTATCCGGGATGGCCTCCGGTGGCCGGTAATTGCGTGACACGTTGACGTTCACGGTACCGATGTTGCTGAAGGCAAGACCATCGCTAGCCCGATAGGAGAAAGAGTCCTGGGCATTGTGAAAGTCGAAATTCGAAATATAGGTGACCTTGGCGGAGGAATCGGTAATCTCCTTGAACGGTGTGGTCTGGAACACATGAACAAATGATTCATTGGTGTCGACCACGAAGAACTGTGTGGAATTCACCGATACCGATTTCGGTGGTTCCATGTTACCCAGGACAAAGCTCGGATACTCGCCCTGGTTGATTCCGGTACCGGTCGATACCGCCTCGCCGGCGAAAGTGCCGTCTGTTGCAAACCGCTGAATGCGGGAATTGCCGGTATCGGCCACGTAGAGCACGTCATTGGGATCTACCGTCAGGTATACGGGGGTACTGAACTGACCCGGCTGGTCGCCCTGCGTGGTCACTGCGGCACAGGTCGCATCGGTACAGCTGTAGCCCTTGCTGACCTCCCTGTCGGTGTCACAGGCCTTGTTGGTGCTGGATTCACAGCGCCCCATCCAGCCAACGTAGTTACCCATGATGAATTTTCCATTGGCATTGAAGTAGGAGGTTGTGAACTTGTGAATGCGGTCACCGCAGGTATCGGCGACATACAGGTTACCCTCCGAGTCCACATCCATGGCAAAGCCGCTCCATGAGCTGCCATGGCTACTACAGGCGAAGATCTGTTCTGCATTGCGCAGTGCACCGAGATACTGTTCATCCATGCCGTTCTTGAACTCGTCGATACCGTTTGAGAGATCTTCACGCACGTCAAAGACGAAGATACGGCGGCGATCATTCACATAGACCAGCCCGCGCCTGCTGTCGACACGGGCATAGGAGTATTGATTATTGCTGACAGGATCATTACCGGTATCAGCAAAGGTGAAACGCCAGCTGTCTCCTATGGGATCATTGTTGGTGTCAAAGTTCGGCCGTACCTGTGTCAATGTCAGGGTGGTGCTACTGCCAGCGCCCTGCTTGTTGACCGTATACAGCAGCCCACCCTGGTCCACGACGAAGGTATCATTGGTGCCTCTGTAATCGATCTGGCCGATGTAGTTGCCATCCGCATCCCATTTCGAGATGCGCGGCCCTCCGGCGCTGGCGTCACTGGGGTTGCATTTCCAGTAGGTGTCGATCATGAACTGGGTGCCGTCGTCCATGACGTGGACAAAGCGCGGCTTGTACACCCAGTCGAGCGCAATGGCATCGCCTTTTCTGCAAACGTTGTCATACAACCAGTTGTTTTTGTTACCCTCTTGAATAAAAGAGTTACCATAGGGTCCACCCGGATCGGTGCGATAGTCTTCGATAAAGAAGGGGAACAGCGGCGCGACGAATTCACCGTGCTGCGGCCGCTTGACAATCTCGAAGGACAGCGGATCGACACGTCCGCCAAGCATATCGTTGTCTGTTCCGGTCAAGACAAAATCAACCGGTTTTGATGTCAGGGTGTTAGCGCTGCGGTTGGAAACGGCCGGCGCGGTGTTGGTGCCCTTTTGCTTGACGGTAATCAGTTGTTTTCCGGTGGCGGTATTGGCACTGGGAAAGCCGTGGTCTGTCGCCGACCAGGTGACCTGGGTGCGTGTATTCACAGGGAAGAAGTTTGGCGCATTGCTCGAGATCGTCGGCCGCGGGTCGGCAAGGTCGATCACCATGGGTAGACCAAGTGCGACAATGGAAGGGTCGATACCAGTGCGATCCTTGCCGTCGGAGTTGTCAGTGTCGGCCGGGTCCACTTCCAGCACACGACCTGGGGGCGGTACCATGATGGGTGCCTGGGTATCCTGCACCGTGATGGTCTGGAAGGCGACCGTCTCATTCCGGTCACCGGCAGCGTTCTTCGGACCGGAGTCCCTGGCCATCCACTTGACCGTGGTCGTACCAAGCGGCAGCAGCGGCTGGATATCATTACTCAATGAGGCAGTGCGCTGACACGGATCGCTTGCCTTGACGTCGGCAAGCAGGTCTTTTTTGACGCGCTGATACAACACCCCGCCGAAATCGGTCGCCTCCAGGGTCCTGCTGGGGGTACCGACATCGATCACTGGCGGATGTACATCGTAGACGACGAAGGTCTGATCACGATCATGCGAGATCGACACGATTTCGGTGCCAGTCGCACTGTCAGCCTTGATCTTTAAACCCGTGACGAGTCTCTTGAACTTGGCGAATTCATCCGGCTGCAACAGTTTGTACACAGCCTTCCTGAAGGACCCCAGCTCTGAAACAGCCTTGGCAGCATCCGCATCCAGTGCCGCCTTGAAGGTCGGCGCCTTCATATGTGCATAGATGCTGGTACCCAGCATGATCAGCGGAAAACCGATATCAAACACCGGATCGATCAGGGTATCGGCCCTCCACTTGATGGTATGTACACCAGCGGGCAGGAAAACCGTTTGCGGATCACTCGTCAACTCAATGTTCGGATTATTTGCAGTGAGCCGGACCTCTGCATTCTGGTGGAAGACATAGGGAGTCCCCAGGTCTCCCCAGTCATCGGGGAGACCGGTTAGCGGGTTATTGGTTTCGACACGGGTATCTAGACCCGACCCGCTGGTTTCAAAGGTGGACAATTTCAGCACACCAAACAGATCACTGAACAGGAAATCGGATTGCGGCAGATAAAATTCATATCCGCACTCGGGTTCTCCGTCCAGGTCCATATTCGGTTTTTTCCTGACGGTTCCCGGTACCGTCAAAACGGCCGGAATCCTTTTCTGCAGGATATTCGCAGCAAAGACAATGCCATCTGCATACAGGCTGGCGGGGGGCTTGGCTGCCAGCGAGAAGCCGAATGCCGGATTGTGCAGTGCCGTTGCGGCGAGGATCTCGCGCTCCAGCGTATTGTTATCTTCTGCGGCATGGACATTGACGCCCAGTAACAGCCCGAGCAAGGAACCGAAGCACAGGCTCCTAATGCCTGTTAACCTGTTGACTGGGCTCATACTGTTTCTCTCCTCGAAAACTTATGAAGGCATGACTGCATGACCATTTTGTTGGTCATTTCCCGAATCACTGGTTACACCCTTCGGTGGTTTGGATCTCCCAGGTCAATGCAATTCTCTTTGGGAAACATGCAGGAAATGTGACAATGGTCCTCCTGTCGAGCATTGCACACGGCATCTATCGGGTGCAGTGCCTGCCTGTTATCAGCCCGTGTATCCGTATTTTGCACTGATACCCCTCCCTGGCACCGTCTCTGCCGGACAATACTGCCAGTATAGACAATATTCTCCGGCATTCAGGCATGCGAAAAATTTTTCAGCACCGGGCAACCCGCACAGTCCATTGAAGGTTCCGTACGGGATCCGGACAGCACTGCAACCGGGGCCGGCCGGCAAGGAACAACCGGAGTACCTGTTACGCTTCCGCCAGATGCTGACAGCAACATCCCTAGCGAGTATTCGCCTTGGTATGCAGTGGTATGCAGGATCAGACCCGGTTACCCGGAAGCAAACTGCAAGCTGGTGATAAAGCCTCGTCTGTGTGCCGCCCCCGGGATTACTGCTGACACTCCACGGCCCTTGCCATGTGTATATCGTTTGTAGTCTTGAACTCATCAAAGGTCTGGATGGTTGGCGCGAAACCGTCCGCATAGACCTGCAGTTTGAACTGCCCGTTGTTATCCAGCGGAATATTCAGGTCATAGCTACCCGTTCCGTCGCAGGTAAACATGAACTGTCCATTCGCCAGCACCAGGGCACAGACCGGCGTCTGGCTGTCCTGCAGCAATACCTTCCCGGTGATACGGAGGCGCTTGCCGGCCGAACCCGGGAAGAACCCGGGATCAACAGGCGCGTTGTACTTCGGACAGGCGCCCGAACGGGTCATGACCAAATCTTCAGCAATAGAGTCCTGCAAGACATCGACCTTCGGGAAGAAGCCGTCGGCATACAGCTGACGTTTGAAGGTGCCATTCTGTTCGCGCGGCAGGCCAACCAGCGAAAATATGCCATTCGGGTTGCAGGAAAACAGGTAGCGTCCACTGGCCAGCACCAGGGCACAGATATTTTCATCACCCGCCGTCCTGATGGTGCCCTTGAGGTAAGTGGGGGTATCTTCAGGATCCGAGGGATCCGTGCCAGCAACAAATTCCTCGAAATTGGTCAATCCGTCACCATCGAGATCCTCATTCGCATCCAGTGCGGTAATCGGGTTGAGACCGTGCTTAGTCTCGTAACCATCCGGCATGCCGTCGCCGTCGGTATCAGGATCAGTCGGGTCGGCCTCGACAAGAAATTCGTCTAGGTTCGTTAAACCATCTCTGTCCTGGTCACCACCGGAGTCATCCAGGGTAATATTCAGGCCGTAGCTTGACTCGAAAATATCACTCATCCCGTCACCATCCGAGTCCTTCGTATTGGCGACCAGTTCGGTGCTGACAAAGAACGACACGCCGTCTTCCAGGGCCGGGGTTGCAGTGGTCAGCTCACCCCTGAAATCCTGGTCTTTATTAAAGACCAGCCCCCCCGGCCCCGTTGCGTTGACCGTCAGTGTGACCTCCTCAGCGGGCGACAGGCTGCCCAGCGAGCAGCTCAGGTCAGTGCCCGTAAGTGAACAGGTCCCCTTGGTAATTTCGATACTGCTAATAGGCAGACCGACGGGAAGCCTGCCGGTCAACGAAACCTCAGTCGCCGTAATACCGCTGCCGATTGACGGCTTTTCGTTCACGATGGTCAGCTGGTATCTGAAGGCTGCATTATCAGCGATCTGTGTTTGCAGGATTTCCCCCTCGGCCAGCGGTTCAGAAAAAACCGTGGCGCCTACACCAAGACTGACCAGTTTTTCTACACTGATATCGGCAGTATCACAGCCCTTGCCTTCTGCACCATCGAACACACACAGTTCTATAGTCTTGGTACCGGTGGTCCCGTAGGTGTGTACCGCAAAGCTG
>JAJDNX010000033.1 GCA_022340485.1 Gammaproteobacteria bacterium
TGTCGCTGTTTTCACAACGCCGTGTGATCGATCTGCGACTGCCGGGAGGCAAGCCAGGTACCGAGGGTTCAAGGGCATTGTGCGCCTATGCGCAGCAACCGCCTGACGATACCCTGTTGCTGGTAACGGCAGGCAAACTGGAGAAGTCGGCGCGCGAAAGCAAGTGGGTGCAGGCACTCGACAAGGTCGGGGTGACGGTATTCGTGTGGCCACTCAATGCGCAGGAATTCAGCAGCTGGATACAGCAGCGCATGCGGCAGCGGGGTCTGGAACCGACCGCAGAAGCGGTCATGCTGCTGGCCGACCGGGTAGAAGGCAACCTCTTGGCCTGCAGGCAGGAGATCGAAAAGCTGTATCTGTTGCAAGGTGAAGGCAAGGTCGATGCCGGCACCATTCTCGCACTGGTTGCCGACAACGCCCGCTTCGATGTCTTTGCCCTGGTCGACAGTGCACTATCCGGAGAGGCGGCCCGCGGTGTCCGTATACTGCAGGGGCTGCGGGCGGAAGGCGTTGCCCCCCAGATCGTCCTGTGGGCATTGTCCCGCGAGCTTCGCCAGCTGGCGACCATGGCAGCTGCAGTGAGCGCGGGACAGCCGGTTCAGGCGGTTGTGACACGCCATCGTATCTGGCCACCGGCACGTAAACCGATCGTGGCTGCGGCCCTGCAACGACTGTCAGGGACACAGTGCAATACCCTGTTGCGGCACTGCGCCCGGATCGACAGGGTCAGTAAGGGGCAGGCGGCAGGCAACGCCTGGGATGAGCTGTTACAATTGACACTCACGCTGGCTGGCAAGGAGTCCTTGCCGGAGTCGGCCGTAATGGAGCAGGTATCCTGACTGAGAAATGAGCGCGGAAGCCAAAACACTGCAAATTGATATTCCAGAATACATGCAAGCGGTCGGTAGGAGAGCGCGTGCCGCCGCCAGGGTGATTGCTCGCGCCGGCACCGGTAAGAAGGATACGGCGCTGACCGCGATTGCCGCCGCCATTGAAGCAGGCGCCGGGGAACTCAAGGTCGAAAATGAGAAAGACCTGGCGTCCGGAAGGCAGCATGGTCTGGATGCGGCATTGCTGGACCGCCTCGAGCTTACGGATGAGCGCATTGCCGCCATGGCCGAGGGCTTGCGGGAAATCGCGCTGTTACCGGACCCGGTTGGCAGTATCTCCAACATGAACTACCGGCCTTCGGGTATTCAGGTGGGGCGCATGCGTGTGCCGCTGGGCGTCATCGGTATTATCTACGAGTCACGACCGAACGTGACGGCGGATGCTGCCGGTCTGTGCCTCAAGTCTGGCAACGCGGCGATCCTGCGCGGTGGTTCGGAGGCTATTCACTCCAACCAGGCGATTGCCCGCTATATCCACCGGGGCCTTGCCGCGGCAGGCCTACCTGACGATGTGGTGCAGGTGATCGAGACCACAGATCGTGCTGCAGTCGGCGAACTGGTCCGCATGCCACGCTACGTCGATGTGATTGTGCCGCGCGGTGGCAAGGGCCTGATAGCGCGTATCAGTGAAGAGTCACGTGTGCCTGTCATCAAGCATCTGCACGGTGTTTGTCATACCTACATAGACGACATGGCGGACATTGACAAGGCCATCAAGGTCGCAGTCAATGCCAAGACTCAGCGCTATGGCACCTGTAATACCATGGAAACCCTGCTGGTGAACAAGCAGATCGCCAAACGTGTACTGCCGCAGCTGGCAGCCGATTATCAGGCTGCCGGTGTCGAATTGCGCGGTTGCGAGGCCACCCTGAAGATATTGCCCGGTATCACGGCAGCCACGGAAGCCGACTGGGGGGAGGAATACCTGGCACCGATTCTCGCGATTCGCATTGTCGATGACATGGATGCGGCCATGGACCATATTGCCCGTTACGGGTCCAGTCATACCGATGTGATCATTACCGAGTCGCTGACGCGAGCGAACCGTTTTCTGCACGAAGTGGATTCCAGTTCCGTGATGGTGAATGCCTCGAGTCGCTTTGCGGACGGTTTTGAATACGGTCTCGGTGCGGAGATCGGTATCAGTACCGACAAGTTGCATGCGCGTGGCCCGGTTGGCCTGGAAGGGCTGACGACCCTGAAATATATTGTCATTGGCGACGGTCATATCAGGACATGATGGTCACTGACCCACAGTCTGTCTGCGGTGGCTCGCCGGCCTTATGATCGGTATTTTCGGCGGTACCTTCGACCCGGTACATTATGGACACCTGCGTCCTGCACTGGAGATTCAGCAGGCACTGGGCCTGGATGAAGTCCGGCTGGTGCCGAGTCTCGTGCCACCGCACCGGCCGCAACCACATGCCACTGCACAGCAACGCCTTGCCATGCTGAATGCCGCCATTGCCGGCGACCCGGCATTCAAGGTGGATACCCGCGAGTTTCATCGGGAAGGGCCTTCCTACACGCTGGATACGCTGAAATCACTGCGCACTGAACTGACAGTTGCAGGTATCTGTCTACTCATTGGCATGGATGCCTTTCGGGAATTTTCCAGCTGGCATCGCTGGAGGGAGATTACTGATTACGCTCACCTTGTTGTGATGACCCGGCCAGGTATGCCGCCGCCGGAAAAAGGTGAGCTGGCGGATTTTATTTCCCTGCACCGGGTAACGGATGTGGCGACACTGAAGTCCCGGGCGTCGGGCCTGTTGCTGTTTCACGCCGTCAGTCAACTGGAGATCTCGGGAACACAGATACGTAAATTACTTGCGAGCGGAAAACGCGCAGACTTCCTGTTACCGGACAGTGTGCTGCAGTTCATTCGCAGTGAGGGCTTGTATGGCACAGGAAAACCGCATGACGAGTAGACACGACAAGGAAAATGCGGATTACGAAGCTGTCGATCGCTTGCTCGAGATTGTCCTGGCGGCACTGAAAGATATCAAGGGTGTCAATATCAGGGTGATCGATGTTCGCGGCCTGACGTCGATTACCGACCGCATGGTCATAGTCAGCGCCACCTCCTCAAGGCACCTCCGGGCACTGGCTGACAATGTTGTACTCAAGGCGAAGCAGAACAACTATCCTGTCCTTGGTGTCGAGGGCGAGGCTACCACCGGCTGGATTCTGGTCGATCTTGCCGATGTGGTTGTCCATGTCATGATGCCCGAGACCAGGGAATTCTATGCGCTGGAAAAACTATGGTCCGTTGGTGACCTTGACAATGCCAGTGCCTGATCTTGTTGATTGAATTGCCACCTCATTCATGCACATTCATCTGGTTGCCGTCGGGACCCGTATGCCGTCATGGGTGGCTGAGGGTTACCAGCAATACGCAAAACGACTGCCGCGAGAATGCAGCTTGCAGTTGACGGAGATCCCGCTTTGCAAGCGACACAAGTCACTGACTGCTGCGCAGGCAAAACAGCAGGAAGGGCAGGCCATGCTGGCCGCGTTGCCAAAAGATTGTGCGGTTGTAGCGCTGGATGTGCAGGGTAATTGCTGGGCGACGGAAACCCTCGCCGGGCAACTGCGCGACTGGATGGGCTCCGGCCGGGATGTAGCCTTGCTGGTTGGGGGTCCTGATGGTCTGTCCCAGGCCTGCCTCGATCGAGCCGACCAGCGCTGGTCCCTGTCTGCCCTTACCTTGCCGCATCCCCTGGTACGCATCGTAGTTGCGGAACAACTCTACCGGGCCTGGACTCTGAACACCGGGCACCCCTATCACCGCTCCTGAATTTGTCATAAGGAAAGTATTGGAACACTATGTATTCACTAGAGATTAATTTATGATAAGCGTAATTTCTGCGGCGTCCGATGACCCCGGCGATGCATTGCAGCACCTGATCGCTTATTCTTCTGCCGCGCAATCAAGTGGCGATCGGTGCGTGATTCTATTCCTGAACCCCGGGGCAGGGGGGTGTTGAAATCTGCTATGAAAATTTTCAGATGTGCTGTTTGTCTGTTGCTGCCGGGTCTGCTGCTGTGTGGCTGCATGGATCGTGATGGTGTCTATGCGCCGGTCAAGGACCTGACGTTTGAAGATGCCCGGCTGCAGGCCTGTGTGGTCGAAGAATCGGCGAACCAGGGTTGGTCGGAAGCGGGACATGTGGTCCGGCTGCACTGCGTCAACCCGGATAGTGAGCAAATAACCAGTCTCGCGGGTGTCGAGAAGCTGGTCAATCTCAAGGAGCTTGATGTTGCGCACAACGCAATTGCAGAGATCAGCCCACTCGCCGGTCTGCAGAAACTCGAGCGCCTCGATCTCGATGATAACCGCATCAGCGAACTGCCGGATGTCCTCTCGCATTTGAGCCTCACGCATCTCAATCTCGATCACAACCGTATCCGCGATGTTGCCGGGATCCGTTTGTTGCAACATCTGGAAATGCTGTCTCTGGCGCACAACCAACTGCAGGATATCGCGCCGTTGCAGGAGCTAGCCTCCTTGCGGGTACTCAATCTGGATCAGAACCGTATTGCGGATATCAGCCCGCTAGCGTCACTGCTGCAGCTGCGGGAACTCGACCTGAGTGACAACCAGATTGCTGATTTGTCTGCCCTTGCGGAACTGCGCAGCCTCGAACACCTGTATCTTGCCAATAATCGCATCAACGATATCACGGTACTTTCGAGTCTGTCGGATCTTCACGAGATCGATCTTTCTTACAACCAGATAAGCAGCATCGCGCCTCTGGCAGGTATGGAAAATGTCGGCCGGCTGATGCTGGATGGAAATCAACTGGAGAGTATTGAACCGCTGCTTGATTGTAGCGGACTCAAGCTGATAAGCCTCAAGGGGATTGCAGGTCTCTCCTGTGAACTGCTCGCACAACTGGTTAGCGAGGTAGGCACTGATGCAGTGCTGATTGATGAGAAGTGTCACTAACGGCCGCCGGTCATCAACAGGGCGTTGTGACAGG
Organism: Gammaproteobacteria bacterium; assembly: GCA_022340485.1. Taxonomy (GTDB): domain Bacteria; phylum Pseudomonadota; class Gammaproteobacteria; order UBA9214; family UBA9214; genus UBA9214. The sequence goes on from JAJDNX010000033.1 coordinate 4,877, forward strand.
CTTTGGACGCTTATAACTCACTCAGGGTTACCATTCGGACAGTAGGGCTGCTTTGCCTTGGTTACGGGGTTACCCTGCTACCACCGATCCTGCTCTCGCTGGCCTATGATGACGGAGAAGCCGTACATTTTGTACTGACGCTTGGCCTGGTATGGGCGATTGGCCTGATATTGTATCTCCCGGTGGGTCAATCTACCGCCGACCTGCGCCGTAAAGACGGATTCATCATCGTTGCTGCCTTCTGGATCGTACTGGGAATCATTGGCAGCCTGCCTTTTGTGCTTGGTCCCCACTTAAACTTTGTCGACGCCGTTTTTGAAACCGTGTCCGGCCTCACGACCACCGGTGCCACGATCATTACCGGAATCGACGAATTGCCGATCTCGATTCTTTATTACCGGCAGCAGATTCAATGGCTGGGTGGCATGGGTCTGGTGGTTCTTGCGGTGGCCATTATGCCAATGCTGGGTATCGGCGGCATGCGGATGTACCGGGCCGAGATACCCGGTCCCCTGAAGGACGAGAAGCTTGCTCCGCGCCTTACCCATTCCGTGCGTACACTCTGGGTGATCTATGTTGTTTTGACGGCCGCTTGTGCACTGGCGTACTGGCTTGCCGGGATGAGTATTTTCGATGCCATTGCACATAGTTTTTCCACGGTATCGACCGGCGGGTTTTCCACGCATGATGCCAGCCTGGGGTATTACAAGAGTGTGCCGGTGACACTGATCGCATGCTTTTTCATGTTGCTGGGAGGTATCAACTTCAGTATTCATTTTCGCTTTCGCAGTACGCTGAACCCGCTGGAGTACCTTCGTGACCTGGAAACGCGCAGGTTCCTGCTGTTTGTGTTCAGCGGATTCTTCATACTCACTTCCGTGCTCTGGTTCACCGGTGAATACGAGACGCTGATGGAGTCACTGGTGTTTGGTGGTTTCGAGGTGATCTCCGTGATTACCAGCACCGGCTTTGGTGAAGCCGATTTCTCAAACTGGCCGCTGTTTTTACCTGTGCTGCTCATCTTCATCAGTTTTATTGGCGGCTGCGGGGGTTCAACCGCCGGGGGTATGAAGGTGATGCGGATTATGCTGCTTTACAAGCAAGTGAGGCAGGAAGTGTTTGTATTGCTGCACCCGCGTTCGGAATATGCCGTGAAGATAGGCTCGCGCGTTGTCAGCGAGTTTACCCGCTCGGGCGTCTGGGGTTTCTTCTCGTTGTATGTCGTTACGTTTGTAGTACTGATGCTGGCCATGATGTCCATAGGCGTTGACCAGGTCACCGCATTTTCAGCCATCGCAACCTGTATGAACAATCTTGGCCCGGGCCTCGGTGATGTGGCCTATACCTTCGCCTCGTTGAGTGATGCCGCGAAATACATTTCGGCATTCGCCATGCTCCTGGGGCGCCTGGAAATTTTCACCATACTGGTACTGTTAAGCCCGTCATTCTGGCGGGATATGTAATCGGGGTGTGCGAAATTCAAAGCGGGTATCCTTCCCGCTGTTTCCGTGACAGGTTTTTTGCCTACATGCCGTGCTTGTCCGGGACAAATTCGGGTAATTGTGCAGCCTCGGTGTTATGATGGGTCATGGCTTAAATCTCTTTCTGTTACAGTGCCTTCCAGCATCTGCAGGGTGACCGATCATTGAGATTCAGGCCTTTTTTATGTCGGTAAACGGAGCCGCAGCAATACTTTCCCATGACGCATCTTCCACAACTCTACCTGGCCTCCCGGTCACCGCGCCGGGCGGCACTTTTGCAGCAAATCGGTGTCGCATTTGAGGTGTTGTCCGTCGAGGTAGATGAGGCCATGGTCGGTGCAGAAGCCCCCGGGGATTATGCACTGCGGCTGGCAATGGAAAAGGCGCGGACGGGATGGCGTGCGTTACCCCCTGGACGACAACGCCCCGTGTTGGGTGCCGATACCATTGTGGTTGCCGGTGACCGTGTGTTGGGGAAACCGTCTGATCGTCAGCAGGCCATCGCGATGCTCATGGCGCTCTCGGGCACTACCCACCAGGTCATCACAGCGGTTGCGCTGGCGGGTTTGCATGAGGATGCGTGCAGCCAGTGCAGTCACGTGACATTTCGCCCGTTAACACTTCTCGAATGTGAGGCATACTGGGATACTGGTGAACCACGCGACAAGGCAGGCGCCTATGCCATCCAGGGCCTTGCTGCCATGTTCATCACGCGCCTCGATGGCAGTTATTCGGGTGTAATGGGCCTGCCTCTGTATGAAACAACGGAACTGTTAAAGACATTTGGAATTATCGTTCTCTAAACACGGGCCTGGACACACCTGGTCATCACGGGGACGCTGGTGGTCAAACATATGCAACTGGGAACCTAACAGGGAAGCATGAGCGAAGAGATACTGATAAATGTAACACCCCGGGAAACACGGGTTGCACTGGTCGAGAACGGTGTCCTTCAGGAAGTCTATATCGAGCGGGCACGGCGCCGTGGACTCGTCGGTAAAATTTACCGTGGCAAGGTCTGTCGGGTACTGCCGGGTATGCAGGCGGCATTTGTGGACATAGGCCTTGAACGAGCCGCCTTCTTGCACGCCTCTGATGTGATGTCGAGAACGGTCGATGGTGAAGCCGAAAATGATGCCCCGGTTGTCGATATCACCCAGTTGTTGCGCGAGGGACAGGATATATCCGTGCAGGTGATCAAGGATCCTATGGGCACCAAGGGTGCGCGCCTCACCACCCAGATCACGATCCCGTCACGCTACCTGGTGTTTATCCCTAAGGTTGCCACCGTGGGCATCTCGCAAAAGATTGAATCTGAACAGGAGCGTGTACGGCTGCGTGACATCATCCAGCTGTTTATGACCGACCAGGAAGGTGGTGGTTACATTGCCCGCACCGCCGCCGAGGGTGCAAGTGCCGATGCCCTGCGCGCAGACATGCTGTTTCTGAGAAAGTTATGGCAGTCCGTGACCGAGACCGAGGCGCTCGCAGAGCCGGGTACCGTGATCTACGATGACCTGCCGCTCACCATCCGCGTCATGCGGGATATGCTGGACAGCCAGATCGAAAGGGTGCGCATTGACTCCCGGGAGAGCTACCAGCGTGCGCAGGCGTTCTGCAATCGCTTTATGCCTGAACTGGAAACCCAGGTCGAGTATTACCCGGGTGAGCGACCGATCTTCGATATCTACGGGATCGAGGATGAAATACAGAAAGCGCTGGAACGGAAGGTACAGTTGAAGTCGGGCGGATACCTCGTCATTGACCAGACAGAGGCCATGACTACCGCGGACGTCAATACCGGCGGTTATGTCGGCAACCGCAACCTCGAGGAAACGATCTTCAAGACCAACCTGGAGGCGGCACAGGCGATCGCCCGGCAACTGCGGCTGCGCAACCTGGGCGGCATCATCATCATCGACTTCATTGATATGTCTGACCCGGAACACAAGCGCCAGGTATTGCGTGCCCTGCAAAAGTGTCTGGACAACGATCACGCCAGAACGCAGATCACCGAGGTGTCATCGCTCGGGCTGGTGGAGATGACGCGCAAGCGTACCCGGGAGAGCCTCGAGCATGTCATGTGCGAGACCTGTCCGACCTGTGGCGGACGGGCATCGCTGAAGACGGCGGAGACCACCTGCTACGAGATCTTCCGCGAAATACTGCGCGAGTCCCGCCAGTTTGATACCCAACAGTTGCTGGTACTCGCCTCGCAGGAAGTCGTGGATCTGCTACTGGACGAGGAGTCAGCTAGCCTGGTCGAGCTGGAGGCCTTCATCGGGAAACCGATCAAGTTCCAGGTGGAATCCCTGTATACCCAGGAGCAGTATGACGTGGTTCCACTATAAGCCTGCAGCCTGCCAGCCAGATTAGCTTCCGGTCCTTGCCGACATGCTGAAAAAAATCTTTCATGCCCTCTGGATGCTGCTGCTGACACTACTGGTACTGGTTGCCGCTGCGTTGACGGCTGCGCGCCTGCTGATACCGGAAGTCAGTGCCTACCGTGTGGAACTCGAGCAGGCCGCGGGTGAGGTACTGCACAAGCAAGTAACGATCGGGCGTATGCAGGCCAGCTGGCGCGGTATGAATCCCGTAATCCGGCTGAAGGATGTGCAGTTGACTGATCCGGCAAGCGGACAGGAGTCGCTGTCTGTACGCGAGGTCCGCGTTACGCTGGATGCCGAGCGCTATCTGACGCGCCAGGAAATCAGGCTTGCCGGTATTGGTGTGATCGGTGCGGAGCTGACGCTGGTACGCGATACCACGGGAGTGGTCTACCTGAAAGGTTTCCGCCCCGAGCATGAGGACAGCAAACTGCTTGCGGAGCTGATGCAGATGTCCCTGTCAGTCCATGATGTCGATATCACCTATATCGATGAACTCACCGCAGACCTGCCACGACGATTCACCGGGGTATCCCTGTCGCTGCGTAACTACGGGGCCACGCATACGCTTACCGGTTACACCCTGTTGCCGGATAGTCTTGGTTATCGTGCGGATGTGGAGGCGGTTCTGTATGGTGATAGCCCACAGCCGCTGGATTGGCGCGGGCATATCTATCTCAAGGGACAGTCGCTGTCATTGTCCGGACTGCCCGCACAGTGGCTGGTGGATGGCCAGGTTCTGCAGGGTGTCGCAGACTTCAGATTATGGTTCGATGTAGACACTGCAGTGATCAATGCGGTCAGTGGTGAAATTGATACCAGTGACCTCAAAATCAGCCAGCAAAGTGAAACCGGGTCCTACACCTTCGAGGCCAACAGCCTGCGTGGCCAGTTCGGCTGGCGCAGTCACGGGGATGACTGGCAGTTTGCCGTGCAAAACATGGTGGTCAATCAGCAGCAGGGAAGCTGGGAAACACGCAATCTGTCACTGGCCGGCCGGCAGCAGCAGGATGCCACCAGCATCAAGGGTGTGTCATCCCTGGTGGTGCTGGATGGTGTCGGTGCACTGTTGCCGGTCATTCCGGGGCTGACAGTCGAGCAGCGACAACTGCTGGCTGGTTTGCAGCCAAGTGGCGCTATCGAGGACCTGGTCTTCAGTATTACCCGCCGCGATAACGTCACCCGGGTGAACGAGTTCTCGTCACACTTCAGTGGGCTGAGCATAGAACAATCCGGTAGCTTTCCGAAACTCGTTGGCATCGATGGAACACTCAGTGGTGACATGGAATCCGGCACATTGTCACTGGCAAGCCATAATGCCGGGCTCTATGACGAACGCCTGTTTCGCGAGCTGTTGCCAGTGGATATCATGCAGGGCGATCTCCACTGGCAACTGATCGATGGCACGATGGAGATTGCCACCGATGAGCTGGTCATCCGCAATCAGGACCTTTCCTTGCTGGTCCGGGCGGGACTCTACTTCCCGGTTGCTGGTGGCGCTGAATCCCTCAACCTGTCCGTTGACATAGAAACGGCCGATGTCGGCCAGTTGCACCGCTACCTGCCGGCCAGGGTTATGTCGGAGCATGGTGTCGAGTGGCTTGACCACAGTCTCAAGAGTGGTGTCATTACCGATGGCAGCGTGGTAGTCAATGGACGTCTTGACCAGCTCCCCTTCGATCACGGTGAGGGGATACTTGAAGTCCGTCTGCCTGTCAGCAATGCAGTGCTGGATTTTAACGAGGACTGGTCGCCGTTGACGGGGCTGGATGCCCAGGTCGATTTTAACGGGCGCGCAATGGATATTGTCAGTAGCCAGGGGGGCATTCGCAGCGCCAGACTCAAGACAGTGCACGCACAGATAAAGGATCTTGCCAATCCGGTGCTGACACTGAAAGGGGATGTGCTGGGTCCGTTACCGGTCATGCTGGCAGAACTTGACAGCAGCCCGCTGGGCAATACCTATGGCGGGTTCGTGGACCATGTGGAGGCCTCCGGAGAGGCAACACTGGGACTGGACCTCGTGGTGCCGCTGACAAAGGTGCAGGCACCGATCGAGGTGGCGGGCAGGATTGCACTGCATAACAGTTCCCTGAAGGTGAAGGATTCCGATATCGAGTTGCAGCAGCTCAGCGGACGGCTTGATTTTGATTCGCAGGGCATACAGGGAGACAAGCTGCAGGTGCAATTGTTCGGCCATCCGGCAAGCGCACGCGTATGGACCGATACGGACAAGGAGCAGACCAATATCAGCCTCGAAGGTCCGCTGCAGTTGTTTGACCGTTTCATAGACAAGCAAAGCTTCCTCGGAGCGGCCGTGTCCGGTAGCAGTGAATGGCGGGTGCTGGTCACCATTCGCGGCTTGCCGGAGCGGGGTAAATCTGCCGATATCGGTGTCAGCGTCACTTCAAACCTGGTGGGTACAGTGATCGATCTGCCTGCACCCTTCGGCAAGCGTCGTGAGACGGTGCGGCCATTGTCCATTGTGGTGGACAGGATCGATGTTCCCGAGAAACGGTTGCGATTGAGTTACAGCGATCTGCTCGGGGGTGTGCTGCTCATCGCACCGGGAGACAAGGGCTATGCGCTGCGAAAGGGCGCCATCACGGTCGGTGGCAAGGCACCTGTGCTGCCGGATGCAGAAAAGCTTCTCTTCAGCGGGCACCTGGTAGATTTTCGCCTGAGTGACTGGCAACCGTACCTGGCGGCTGATAGGGAAGGTAGCAAGAATGGCGATGGGGAAGGCGACAAGGATGGCGGCCCACCCCTTGAGTTTGCGTTGACCATGACCGGTCTGGAGGTGCTGGGTTACGAGCTGCGCGACGTCTCGGTATCGATGCGGTCGTCGGGTGTGCACTGGGAGATCATCGCCGACGGCCCGGACCTGGCAGGTGATATCGAACTGAAGATTTCTGCTGCCGGACTGGACAAGCTGACGATGAACCTGCAACGGCTGGTGCTGGACAGTTCCAGCAGGACGCAAATGCAGTCCGGTTCCGGTCGTGATCATCAACCGGAGCAGTTTCCTGAACTGCAGATCATTATCGAGCATCTGCTCTATGACGAGACGGACCTGGGCTTGCTGGAGATCAAGGGCGGCTGGACAAAGGATGATGTGTACCAGATAGAACGCGTGGTGCTGTCTTCGGATTTGCTGACAGCGCGTATGAGTGGCAGCTGGCAGCTGCAGGGCGGGGAGCAGACAAGCACTGCCGACGTCGAGATCAGTGCAGGCAAGATGGACCGTTTGATGGAGCTGTTTGGCTACCAGAAAAATATTGATCAGGGCACCTTGAGCGGCTCCATGTCCATCTCCTGGCCCGGACCGCCATGGGCTTATTCAACGCCGGCCACGGAAGGCAAGGTCAAGCTGAGGATCGCCAATGGCCAGTTGCTGGATGTCGAACCTGGCGCAGCCGGTCGGATGCTCGGACTGCTCAGTTTGAACAGCCTGCCGCGGCGACTGGCACTGGATTTCAGCGATCTGTTTGCCAAGGGGTTCAGCTTTAACGAGATCAGTGGCAGCTTTGTCATCGATGACGGCAATGCCTATACCAATGACCTGCTGGTCGACGGACCGGCGGCAAGGATCGAGATTTCCGGCCGCATCGGGCTTGCCGACCAGGATTACGACGAGCTGGTAACCGTTATCCCCTCCGTCAAGACAGGTATCCCACTGGCCGGTACGCTGGCCGGCGGACCGGTAGTGGGCGCTGCCTTGCTGGTAGCACAGACCCTGCTGGAAGGGAAGTTCGAGCCCCTCAACAGGATTGCGCAAAAACAATACTCGCTAACCGGCTCCTGGGATGATCCGGTAATCGAAAAGTTGCGTTCCACGACTCCGGATGTGGAGTCCGAGGTGTACCTGGATACGGAATAACCCTGCCGGTCACGGGGAGTTGGCCGTCGCTTTCCACTCCTGTGTTATTCTCCCGTACCGGCACAGGAGTGATGAACAAGTACTATGACGATTGCTGCATGTATACAGATGGCTTCAGGGCCGAATATTGGGGCCAACCTGCTGGAAGCCGAACGCCTGATTGAGGAGGCGGTGAGCCAGCAGGCACGCCTGGTGGTGTTGCCTGAAAACTTTGCGCTCATGGGCAAGACCGAGCAAGACAAGGTCAGGCATCGGGAGAAGGAGGGTGGTGGTGCCATCCAGACCTTTTTGTCCGAACAGTCCGCGCGACACGGAATCTGGCTGGTCGGGGGAACGCTGCCGATGGTGGCGCACGATGAAAACAAGGTGCGTGCCACTTGCCTGGTGTTCAATGACAAGGGCGAGCAGGCTGCACGCTACGACAAGATACACCTGTTTGACGTGCAGCTGATTGACAGCAACGAACAATACACGGAGTCAGAAACCATCGAGCCGGGCGACCAGGTGGTGGTGGTCGACACACCCTTCGGTCGCATGGGGGTTGCCGTCTGCTATGACCTGCGATTTCCGGAATTATTCAGGCAGCAGCTGGAGGCTGGTATGGAACTGCTGGTACTGCCCTCTGCCTTTACGGCGATCACGGGGCGTGCCCACTGGGAAGTGCTGGTACGCGCACGTGCCATAGAAAATCTCTGCTATGTGATTGCTCCTGATCAGGGCGGGTATCATCTCAGTGGTCGCGAGACCTACGGGCACAGCATGATTGTTGACCCATGGGGAACGGTACTGAACCGTCTGTCCCGCGGTCCTGGCGTGGTCTGCGCTGACATCGACCTCGGGTTGCTGAACAGTGCGCGGCGCAATTTTCCGAGTATCCAGCACCGTCGCCTGCAGTGCCTGAACAAGCCATCATGAACAGCAGCCACCTTGATATTGCACGACAACGGCTGCTGGCACCGGCAGGCCTCGACGAGGGCGATCTGGACAGGGTCTTCAGGCAGCTGCTGGGTCATGCTGTCGATGGCGGTGACCTGTACTTCCAGTCAACACGGTTTGAGTCCTGGGTGCTGGAAGACGGCATTGTCAAGGAAGGTACCCACAGTATCGAGCAAGGTGCGGGCGTGCGTGCCATCAGTGGTGACAAGACCGGCTTTGCCTATTCCGATGAAATCGTTATGCCGGCACTGTTGCAGGCCTCCACGGCTGCACGTGCGATTGCCAGGCAGGGTACGACCGGCAAGCTGCAGGCCTGGCATGCGGGTAAGGAAAACCTGTTGTATCCCGCGATCGATCCGCTCGACAGAATGAGTGCGGATGAGAAGGTGGCCTTGCTGAAGCAGCTGGATGCAGAGGCGCGTCAACAGGATCCACGGGTCAAGGAGGTCATTGCCAGTCTCGCCGGCGTCTACGAGGTCATGATGGTTGCAGTCAGCGATGGTACGCTGGCGGCGGATGTACGCCCGCTGGTGCGCTGCAATGTCACCGTGATTGCCGAACAGCACGGGCGCCGCGAGCAGGCCAGTTCCGGTGGTGGCGGTCGCTCGGATTATGCCTTCTTTGTCGAGCAAGACCGTGCCCGGGGCTATGCGCGGGAGGCCGTGCGCCAGGCGCTGGTTAATCTTGAGGCTGTCGATGCGCCGGCAGGCAGCTTGCCAGTGGTGCTGGGACCCGGCTGGCCCGGGATCCTGTTGCACGAGGCAATCGGACACGGGCTCGAGGGTGATTTCAATCGCAAGGGAACCTCGGCGTTCAGCGGCAGGGTCGGACAGCAGGTGGCATCCCCGCTGTGCACCGTTGTTGATGACGGCACCCTGAGTGGCCGGCGCGGCTCACTGAATGTCGATGATGAAGGTACGCCGGCACAGAGGACGGTGTTGATCGAGAACGGTATTCTTAAAGGCTACATGCAGGACCGCATGAATGCCGGTTTGATGGGAGTGAGTTCGACCGGTAATGGCCGCCGTGAGTCCTATGCGCATCTGCCGATGCCGCGCATGACCAATACCTGCATGCTTGCCGGTGAACATGACCCGCAGGAAATTATCGCCTCGGTGGACAAGGGGTTGTACGCAGTGAACTTCGGTGGGGGACAGGTTGATATTACCTCGGGAAAATTCGTCTTCTCTGCCAGTGAGGCCTACCTGATCGAGAAAGGCAAGGTTACGAGACCGGTCAAGGGCGCGACCCTGATCGGCAATGGCCCGGAGGTACTGAAGCGTGTCTCCATGCTGGGTAATGACCTGCAGCTGGACCCCGGTGTCGGTACCTGTGGCAAGGAAGGGCAAAGCGTACCGGTGGGGGTCGGCCAGCCGACCATGCTGATCGACCACCTTACGGTTGGCGGTACCAGCGCCTGAATTTTTTTCTTCTGCGGCCGGTTTGCGCCGTGTGCAGCGCACCTTCTCAATGGTCTGCCGCCTGTCCACGGCTGGAGGCTTGCGCTGGGTCTTCAGCCATCAAGGCGATACACCATTGCGAACCGGACTGGCTCCTGCAGGGGCATCGATTCTGGCGGTGGCGGCAGCGACAGTGCCTGCTGCACTGCCTGCTTTGCGGCACTACGCAGTATCTTGCTGCCACCCGAAATTTGCAGGTCACTGATGTTGCCATCCTTGTGCAGGTAGAAGGCAACCTGGATTTCGCCTTCGGTGCCACGGCGTCTGGCGCTGCGCGGATAGAACTTGTGGCTGTCGATGAGTGCAAGCAGCCGCTGCAGGTAGGATTCACGCTCATGCTGCACGGTCTCCGGGTCTAGCGCCGGTTTCACCAACGGTACCTCGGCAGTACCGGATGCGATGGGCTGTTTCTCGACGGCCTCTGCCGCTTCTGCAGCCTCTGTGCTTGCCATGCGTGGTGCTAGCGGTGGTTGTGGCGGCTGTGCTTGCCTGGCGACGGGCGCGGGTGCCGTCTTGCGAGGTGGCGGGGGCTGCGGTTGCGGCCGCGTTTCTGCCGGTGTTGCCGGGACGGTCGCTGCAGGCTGGCTTGCTGCAAGGCTGATGCGCATGACCTTGTCAGCAGACTGTGGCGGGTTTGCAAGCGGGGCATGATGGTGTCCGAGGTAGACGGCAGCCGATGCATGCACAGCAATGGAGATCACTGCGGCAAGCAGAAAACTGCGGGGTCCGTAATTGCTCATAGGGCTGCTACCGGTGGAGTCACTGCATCTAGAAGGCCGCGCTTACGCGCAGCCAGACTTCCCGACCGGGTTCATTGACCTGTAGCGCATCCGGATTGAACGGATCCACATTGGCCTTGTTCACGTGATAGGCGTAGCTGCGGTCAAACACATTATTGACACCGGCGGCCAGGGTAAAATGCTCCAGGCCTTCGTAGCGGCCAAACAAATCGAGCACGGCCCAGCCGGGGGTTTTGCCGGCGTCCAGACCACTGTCCGTGGCAGGGTCATCCTCCACACGGTTCTGCCTTGCATCGGCACGCAGCAGGCCGCCGAGATTCCAGTCATTGCGGGTGTATTCCAGGCTGACACTGCCGCCCAGCGGCGGGATCTGCGCAATCGGCCGGTCGTCATCGGTATTTTTTGCATACACATAGGCCAGTGTGGCGCGGCTGGACCAGTAGGATGCCCAGCGGATGCCGGCCTCCATTTCGAAGCCGATGAATTCCGCATCGACATTGCGGTAGATGCTGGCACTGTCATCCTGCTCGATACCTGCCTGGCCATGGGCACGATCTTGCAGGATGTAGTCGGAGACGTTGTTGTAGTACACCGAGAGCGCACCATCCCAGAAGCGGGTATTGCGGGTATAACCGAGCTCCAGCTGGTGGTGTGCTTCCGGGTCCAGATCGGGATTACCCACCCAGCGCTGGCTTGCATTCATGCCATTGTCACTGGCGATATAGCGTTCTGTGGCATCTGCCGTACGGACGGTCCTGCTCAAGGTTACGTATACGGTAGAGAGCGGGTCCAGGGCATGCTCCAGGGTGGCGAAGCCGCCGATGTTGTGCTCGGTATGGTCGGTATCCGTGGTGTTGTAATAGTACTCGTAGAGATCATCGGGGCTGCGCTGCACCGACATGCCGGGCATGGTGGGCACATTCGCATCTTCACTGGCGCGGTCTGCGGACGTGTCGACAAAGTCATAGCGAATGCCAGCCTTGAGGTTGTCCTTGTCCGTGAGCGGTTTGCTGAGTTCTGCAAACAGCCCGGTTTGCCCGATGTTGGCAGCGGGCCAGACAATGGATTGCAGGTTGTAGGGGGTGCCGCCCATTGCCATGCCGGAATAGCGGTCGGCATCGCGTTTGCTCTTCTGGTAGTCGGCACCAATGGTCCAGCGCAGGTTGTTGGCAGCAAGGATCTCGCCACTCATCCGGCCACCGCCCGTGTCAGAGCTGCTGGGGGTGCGCATTTTCATCGGACTGGTCAGGGGGCGCAGCGAATAGTTATCCATCAGGTGATCGATATCCGAGTAGTACAGCTCGGCCTTGACGCCGGCAAGGAACCCCACCGGCCTGCCGCTTTCGAAGCTGAGCCGTGTGGCGTCGTTGTTGCTGTAGATCGTGTCCATGCCGGCGCCGGCGAACAGAACATCCTCCTCGCGGTTGGCCTCGAAAGACAGGTCAAGCCGGGTATCCGCACTGGGTGTATAGCCGAGCAGGACGACACCTTCCTTGTTGGTGTAGGCGGAGCGGACCGTGTTCCCGTCACCGTCCTCATAGTTGTCGGCATCGTTGTAGTCCACGATGCCACGCAGGAACCAGTCCGGGGCTCCCGTGGCGACATCGGCACCGAACTGCACGGTATCGGAATTGCCCTTGTAGCCGGCACTGGCCTCTGCCCGGAAGGGCTCATCCGCGGTGAATCGGGGGGTGCGGCGTTCAAACAGTACTGTCCCCCCCGGACCGCCACCGCCATAAAGCACGGTCTGGGAGCCCTTGATGACGGTGATGCTGTCATAGCTGTTCATCGAGGTGTAGGCCGTGGGGGGATCCATGCGATTCGGGCAGCCGCCATAGATATAGGCTCCGTCCAGCAGGATATTCAGGCGGTTGTTTTTCTGGCCCCGGATAATGGGATCAATACCGTGCCCGCCCTGGCGGATACCGGAGATGCCCGGGACCGTGCGCAGCAGTTCACCGCCGTCACTGCGTGGTACCAGCTCGAAGTCTTCCGGCAGCCAGGTTTGGGTGGCCGGCACGGGTAGCAGCGTGTCTTCGACCAGGATCACGGCTTCAGCCGCCAGCAGGCTGGTGGCAGGAAACAGCAGGCA
>JAJDNX010000039.1 GCA_022340485.1 Gammaproteobacteria bacterium
GACGGGAAGAAGCGCCCGAAGGCAACGTAGTCAGCACCATCATTGACAGCCTCGACGGCACGCTCGAATTCGTTGTAACAGGACACACCGATGATGGCGTTTACACCGAGGACCTTGCGAGCTGTTCGAATGCTGCGATCGGACTTTCCCAGGTGCACACCGGCTCCGACAGCCGCAGCAAGCCCTACATCGTCATTGATAATCAGTGGGACACCGTGAGCGCGGCAAAGTGACGCAAGGATGTCGGCCTGCTGACGACGCTGTTCATGGTGGGAGGTTTTGTCTCGGTACTGGATGACCGCAGCCCCACCCCTGATTGCGGCCGAGACCTGCATGGCCAGCTCGGCCGCCGGGATCAGGTGGCTGTCGGTAATGGCATACAGGCCACCGGGTAATGTTCCCTGTGTCACCGAACTATCACCTTGAAGGAGACCTAGTCCTGTTTCGACCAGAAAAAACGGTCCGGATAATATTGTCCCATGCCGGGTCGGAAGCCATGCTGTAGTGCGTTCCAGGTGAAGTCCTGTGCCTCATGCAAGGCATGAAACGGTTCCAGTCCATGGGCCAGCATGCCTGCGGTACAGGCAGCCAGGGTACAGCCGGAGCCATGGTAGCTGTGGGGCAGCCGCTCCCAGGTAAATGATTCCAGCAAGCGATGGGCATGATAGAGAGAATTGATGACCTGCGGCGTATGTTCATGTGTACCGGTGACCAGCACATACTCAGTTCCCTGATCCAGCAGTGCAAAAGCGCAGGCATCCAGTGTATCGGCCTCCGGCGCGAGCAGGCGGGCTTCGATGCTATTGGGCGTCAAGATCGTGGTCAACGGGAGTAGCAGTGCCCTGATTGAATCCAGCAATTGCTCATCACCCAGTGGCACACCATTGCCGGATGCCAGTACCGGGTCCAGTACCAGTGGGATGTGCGGATAATCATGCACAATGCTGTGAATGGCCTCGGCATTCTCGGTACTGCCGATCATGCCAATCTTGAAGGCAGCAATCGGTATGTCTTCCAGTATGGCACGTGCCTGGGAAATGACGTGGCTGGCCTCGATGGCCTTGAACTCAATCACGTTGCGGCTGTCCTGCACCGTCAGCGCCGTAATGACTGTGGCGGCAAGGCAGCCCTGACTGGCCAGGGTTTCGATATCGGCCTGTATCCCGGCACCCCCGCAAGGATCATGCCCGGAGAATGTCATGACGACCGGCGAGTTTTTCATAGTGCTGATGATAATGGTGAAAGGTGAAAGGTGAAAGGAGAGAGCGGTACAAGTATTCAATCGGCCACGGAAGCACACCGAAGATGAATGCCTCACAAGAATATTCCGGTGTTTTTCCGTGTGCTTCTGTGGCGATGATATTTCAATGATCAGGCCCTTCACATTCAGGCCCGGACTCATTACCCTTCACTGCCAAATAGGTCTGGTAACAGCAGGGTGGGGTCATCTGGATGAGTGATTACAAGGAATACATCTGTGTCGTGTGTGGTTTTGTCTACAGCGAGGAGGCCGGATTACCGGAAGAGGGGTTTGCGCCAGGCACCCGTTGGGACGATATCCCGGACAGCTGGGTGTGTCCCGAATGCGGCGCTGCCAAGGAAGATTTTGAGATGATTGAAGTCTGAGGCGCAATTTTCGCAGGATTGACTAAACTTTTACCAGTAAGGAGTTGTTGCGCAAGCTGGATGGCTTGTAACATTATGAAAAATAATCATTATCTATGACAACACTGACTGAAACCCTTTCCGAAATGGTCGGCGTAGCCGAACGTTACTGCCAGCTGATCGAGGGCCTTGACGGCGATACCGATCGCTGGCTGGAGTCGCTCTATAACCTGATGCCGCGCCTGCATTCTGCCGTGACATTACTGAATGCCTACGATACCGGTGATATGCAAATTTCCGGCGTCGACCTGGATGAACGCTTCGAGCTTTACAGCCGGTTGCGCAAGCACCTGGGCGCGCGTGATAGCTACTGGCTGGAATTTGACGCCGCTCCAGAGGAAATACATATGTCAGGCAGCCTGGCAGATGATCTCACTGACATCTATTTCGATCTGCAGCATGGTCTTGAACTGATGGCCCAGGCCTGGCCGCATCGTGCCGCACAGGCCTGGCAGTCCAGCTATCGTCTGCACTGGGGACAGCACCTGGTGGATGCCGAGCGTCATTTATATGCGCTGAGAGTGCGTGACCAGCTTGCTTCAGGCTAGTTTCTATCCTGAATCACGGGAACTTCTCTCGCTAACCAAAGTAAATAACGCCAACAAAGCACGAGTAAGCCGCGTCTCTCAAAGGCTTGCACCCACCAGTCTTTGTATCCATTCCAGCGTCTCACTCTTGGATCGGTACCAGGCAGGCATCCACACCTGATTGCTCGAGCATAAACTGAGAATGATTTATCTGTTGTAGTGAACCAGCGCCTGTTTCCCGGGTCCCAAAAGCTTTAGAATGTGCGCTGTGCTCCCGGCAATATCTGCCGGGTCTCGTTTCCCGACCAAGCAAGGTTATATTCAATGAAGAACAGGCAACACAAGCAACACGGCTTTACCCTGATTGAGGTCATGGTCGTCGTGGTCATCCTCGGCATTCTGGCGGCAATCCTGGTACCGAAGGTCATGGATCGTCCTGACCAGGCGCGCAAGACCAAGGCCAGACAGGATATCCGGGCCCTGGAAGCGGCACTGAATCTCTACAAGCTGGATAATTACGTCTACCCAACCACAGACCAGGGCCTGGAGGCGCTTGTTGAGAAGCCCTCTTCACCGGAGCCGGCCAACTGGAAAGAGGGCGGCTATGTAGACCGTTTGCCGCTGGATCCCTGGCAACAACCCTACTTGTTTCTGAGCCCCGGCGAGCATGGGGCCATCGATATCTTCTCGCTGGGACCGGACCAGCAGCCGAGTGATGACGATATCGGCAACTGGGAGTTGCAATAAGTCATCATGCCCTTACTGCCTGTGCCACACGTCAGGCGATCCGCTGGTTTTACCCTGCTCGAGTTGATGGTGGTCCTGGTGCTGATCGGGATCATCTTCACATTTGCGATGCTCTCGCTTGGAGGTGATGAGCTCGGTGAGCTGATGGAGCAGGAGACCCATCGTATGATGACCTTGCTGGATCTGGCCAGTGATGAAGCGGTACTACGCGGGGAGGAGCTGGCGGTACTGTTTAGCGAGGACGGTTACGAGTTTCTGCTGCTCAATGAGCAGCAGCGCTGGCAGAGAACGGAGGGAGATGGCTTGTTAAAGGCCTATACCCTGCCCGCAGACATTGATCTGCGCCTGGAGATAGAGGGTGAGCCACCGATCCTAACCGCGTCTGCTGTGAAAGAAGAGGAACAGGAAGCGGACGACGATGCGGTGGAAAATGAAGAGGAACTGCAACCACAAGTCTTCATACTCTCCAGCGGCGAGATGACCCCCTTCACTGTCATCCTGAAGTCGCCTCAAAGCCGCTTGCGTTACCACCTGACGGCTTCGTTGCTGGGTTCAATGAGCTGGGAAGTGGAGGAGACCTTGTGAGGCGGCACCATGCCGCGGGTTTCACCTTGCTGGAAATATTGATCGCGCTGGCGGTACTGGCCCTGGCCATGGGGGCGGCGATCAAGGCGGTTGGCGACTACACCAATAATCAGGCCTACCTGCGTGACCGGACCCTGGCGATGTGGGTAGCGCGAAATGTGCTGATCCGCTCACGGGTTGAAAATGAATGGCCCAGGGTCGGTGAACGCAAAGGTACCGAGGACATGGGGGGGCGTGAGTGGCGCTGGCTGGCGGTTACTTCGCAGACGGAAGAGGCGGAGTTGCGGCGACTGGACGTGAAGGTGTTTGCGCTCGATAGTGAAGACGATGACACACCCCTTTCGCAGCTGAGCGGATTCCTGGTGCAACCGAATTGAGCACGCAAAGAAGCCCTCGATTGGCAGCCTGCAGGGGCTTTACGCTGCTGGAATTGCTGGTGGCACTGGCCATATTCGGGTTGCTGGCAACCATGTCCTATAGCGGCTTGCAGGCAGTCATGACACAACAGTCGCGGACAGAGGAGGCGGCTGATCGACTCGCTGAGCTGCAGAAACTCTATCTGATCATGCAGCGGGATATTGAGCAGGTGGTACTGCGGCCCATTCGGGATGAGTACGGTGATACGCAGCCGGCATTGATCGGTGGTGAAACCTTGCAACTGACCCGGGCTGGCTGGCGCAATCCCGTTGGACGCCAGCGCAGTACCCTGCAGCGTGTTGCCTATGCCTATGAAGATAAGCAACTGGTCCGATATGCCTGGTTGGTACTCGATCGGGCACAGGACAGTGAGCCAATGGTGCAGCCGTTGAGTGATGCAATCGAGTCATTACAAATACGTTACCTGGGTGCGGATAATGAGTGGAAAGAGCAGTGGCCGGATACGGCGACCGCCAATGCCCCTGCCACTGCGCAGTCTTCTCTTCCCCGTATTGTGGAGGTGACGATCGAGCACGAAAATTATGGACCGATCGTCTGGTTGTTCCGGCTGCCGCAATCATGAGAGTTACCCGCATAGCGAAAATCAACCACCCCTTCTCCTCGCGGGAGAAGCTCATGATGGGGGGAAGGCAGGATGCAGGCACATCCAGGAAGCCGTCGCCGGGGGTGAGCGGGTATCACCCCGCCGTTCTTCCAGTTCCCTCCTCATCCTGCCCCATTGGCGTCGAACTTCTGGCTGTTCCCGAAGACAGGGGGCTATCGCGATATTTACCGGAAGCAGAGGTGGCCGAATGAGACAACAGGGCGTGGCACTCATCACGGCACTACTGGTCGTCAGTCTTGCCACCGTGGCTGCCGTGGCGATGGCAGAGCGCTTCCAGCTGGATATGCGCCGCAGCGCCAACCTGCTAAACGGTGAACAGGCCTATGCCTATGCCGTGGCGGCAGAAGACTGGGCCTATGTGATTTTGCGACGGGATCGTAGTGAGAGCCAGCATGATTCCCTGGATGAGGACTGGTCCACCTCGCTGCCGCCTATTCCGGTAGAAGGTGGTTTTGTCATCGGGCACATTGAAGACCTGCAGGGGCGTTTTAATGTGAATAACCTGATCCTTGCCGTTAGTGGTAGCGGTGCTGGAGCGAAATCCGGTGCTGGTGCTGCAGTGAAAGCCGCGGCCAGGGCTGGAGTGAAAGCTAAGACCAGTGCCGCGCCCAATGTCAGCAGCACCACCCCAGACCTTGATTATTACAAGCGTTTGCTGGAGGCTCTCGACCTGGAACCAACACTGGCGACGGCATTACTGGACTGGCTTGATGGGGATATCGATGTGACGCTCCCGGATGGCGCCGAGGATGATGAATATTTACGTGCTGACCTGCCGTACCGGGCTGCGAACCGGCCGATGGTCGATATCAGTGAACTGCGGCTCGTCAAGGGCTATACCCCCGAGGTGCTGGCGAAACTGGAGCCTTACATCACTGCCTTGCCGGTAGCAACGACGATCAATGTCAACACGGCGTCACCGGTCGTGCTGCAGGCCTTGCATGCAGAGCTCGAACCCAGTGATGTCGAACAGCTGATTGAAGTTCGCGAAGAAGAGCCGTTTACCGACAAGGCGGCATTCCTCGCGCATAACGCACTGGCCGGGCTTGACCTGGCCATTGGCGTGGATGTCAAAAGTGACTGGTTCAATGTGCAGACCGATGTCAGTGTTGGGCGTGGCCGGGCACGGCTGGAAAGCAGGATTGTACGTACTGCAGACAAGCTGCAGGTGGTTTCCAGAACCCGCACCGGCAAAGCTTTACTGGTAATGCTGGAATAGCCATGCACTACCTGCGCCACAGCAACTTTTCAGGTAGGATATCCGGCAACTTGCAACAAGGGCACCGGTATGCGTAACACACTGTTACTAAGGAAGGATCCTGACAACGCGCCTGTCTGGCGCTGGCTAACACTGGACAACGAGGGCAGGCCACAGGGAAGTATCCATGCCGGTTCGCTTGCAGATGCGGCCAGCGAGGGATCAGGACAGCGCGTGGTAGTGCTGGTGCCGGGGACGGAAGGCCTGCTGACACGTGTCAATATACCCGGCAGCAGTCGCAAGAAGCTGTTGCGTGCGGTTCCCTATGCGCTGGAAGAGCAACTCTCCGAAGACGTAGACAATCTGCACTTCGCCATTGGCCCGATGCTGGAAGAGGAAGGATGGCCGGTGGCCGTGATTCGCAAGCAGTTCATGGATGATCTGACCGCAGAATTTGCAGCAGCCGGTCTGGACGTTCAACAGGTGATACCCGAAATACTGGCGCTACCGTACAGCCCCGAGGAAACCAGTGTACTGGTTGAGAACGATGTGGCGCTGGTGCGCACCGGCTACAGTTCCGGGTTTGCCGTCGATAGCGACAACCTCGGCATCATGTTAGCCGCCCGTATGACCGATGAGGATGCCAGCGTGCCGCCCTTGCGCCTGTTTGTCAGCAGGGCCAGCCTGCGTGAAGGGATGTCCGAGTATGTCGGCGAGACACGTGTGGAACCCTTCGCCGGTGACTCACTCACCGTGTTCGCCAGCGGACTGGATGCCCGCTCGATTAACCTGTTGCAGGGTGCGTACAGTCGTTCCGGTGACTGGGCAACCCTGTTGCGGCCCTGGCGTGCCACGGCTGCCTTGCTGGTCGCCGCTATACTGGTCAGTAATGTTGCAATGGGTATTGATTATTTTCGCCTTAGCCGGGAAAGTGAGCAGCTGCGCGAGCAGATAGAGCAGACCTTCAGGGAGGCCTCTCCGGAGACGCAACGCATTGTTAACCCCCGTATCCAGATGCAGCAGCAGCTCGACAAGTTGCAAAAGCGGCAGGGTGCAGGTGGTGGATTTCTCAGTCTGCTGGCGCAGTCGGGCTCGGTGCTGAGGGGTATGCAGGGGGTAGAGGTGACTGGCGCGACCTTTCGTGCCGGTCGCCTGGATGTCGATCTTGTCGTTGCCAATTTGCAGTTGCTGGACCAGCTGAAACAGGCATTGATGCAGGGCGGCAGGCTCTCGGTTGAAATCCAGTCGGCAACCACCGGGCAGGACCAGCGTGTCAATAGCCGCCTGCGTATCGTTGGGCTGGGGACATGAAGGCCTGGCTGTACGGTCTGGAACCACGCGAGCGCATGATGCTGGCTGCTGGAACAGCGCTGCTGGTGCTGTTTTTACTTTATATCCTGGTGTGGTCGCCGCTGCATTCCGGTTATGACGACCTCAAAAACAAGGTCAAAGAGCAACGCGCCACGGCGTTGTGGATGCATGAAAGTGCGCAGACACTGACAAGCCTGAAGCGCAGCAGCAACAGTGCCGCAAGGGGCCTCGGTGGCAAGTCCTTGTTGTCCGTTGCCGACAGCACGGCGCGAGCCGGAGGCCTCGGTTCGGCATTGAAACGGGTTGAGCCGGAAGGCAGTGACAGTGTCCGTGTCTGGCTGGACGGCGCACCTTTCGATGTGGTGATGAAGTGGTTAAGCACCCTCAGTACCATCCATGGAGTGAATGCCGAGACGGTAACCATGGAGCGCAGTGATGCAGCAGGGCGGGTCAGCGCGCGTTTGACGCTGCAGGCAACGATATAGTGACACGCGCCTGGCGACTGTTTGCGCTGGGAGTTGGCGCGTATCTGCTGATACTGGTCCTGACTTTCCCGGCCGCACGCGTCAGCAGCATGTTACAAGACCGGCTTACTGATCTATCCCTGAACGGAGTTTCCGGCTCCGTGTTCTCGGGAGAGGCCGCCCAGCTTGTCTACCAGGGGCTGGACCTCGGTCCGCTGCAGTGGAAGTTCAGGCCGTTGGCGTTGTTGCTGGGGCGGATTGAATACCGTATCAAGCTCACCCACCCGGAAAACCACGGGCAGCTGAATATCGGCAAAACACTCAGCGGGCGTACCCTTGTCCATGATCTGGATCTTGAACTGCTACCCGACCGCCTGATTAACCACTACTCACCGGTGGCGGTCGATACCAGTGGCACCTTGCATTTGGTCTTTGAGACCTTTAGCCCAGCAAAGGACTATCTAGGTGAGGTGAACGGGCAGATTGCATGGCAGGATGCCGTCATTCTGGAGCCGGTGAAACTGGTACTGGGGCAGCTGCTGCTGGACGCCGTTATCGAAAACGGCGAACTGGTTGGGCGAGTTGTAAACGGTGGTGATCTGGGGGCAAGCGGTGAAATGTCACTGTCCGCCGACAGTGCCTATCGGGTAAACCTGCTGCTGCGACCGGGTCCCACGGTCGGTTCTGACACGCTGGATGTACTGCAAAACTATACGCAACGCCAGCCAAATGGTGACTATCGGATTGACATGACGGGTCAATTCTAGACGATCCTCCTGATATCCGGAGTGTGTGTGGTGCCATGGATCCCCTGCACCTGCGCCAGTTGGCCTTGTCGAAACAGCAGCGCCAGGAAGCGATTGACGGTGTGGGACAACTGCTTTCAAGTATGTCAGATGGCTACAAACTGATCGTGGTCGAGCGCTACCAGGCTGGTCGCGAGGCTGTGCAGCAACCACAGTTTGGGCAGGCAATCAACCGGGCGCTGGAACAATTGAATTCCTTGCTGCTGGACAGTTACCGTTTTTACCGGGCGATTGAGTCGCGACTGATTGCGGAATCACACCAACTCTACCGCCTGGCGCGTCATCATGGTTTGTTAAGTTGCTGCGTTGATGAAGATGACGAACAGGCGCCGGCCAGCAGCACCGCCATGCTGTATCACGCCAGTATGTTGCTGTCGGTGGCCGGGAAGTCAAGGCGCGTGCCGGACGTCGCGTACTGGACAGCCCGGTGTTTGACCGCTTCGAGTTCTCGGCAGAATAGTAGGGTCAATTAGCCACGGAAGTACACGGAAAAATAAACTCATTAGAGTAAATATTTTCGTGTTCTTCCGTGTGCTTCCGTGGCCATAGGGTTTTATCTTTATTAGGTTGTGTGACTAGTAGATGGTGTCCAGCGACAGACAATAACAGCACGATTCACAAAGGTAGGGATGACATGACGAAGGCAAGAAATATTCCCGTGGGCGTGAAAATCACCACTGAAAACAAGTGCGGCTTTTGCACCAACTCCAAGTGTTGTACCTACATCACCGAGGAGCTGGCCACGCCGCGCTCCATGCATGACTTCGACCATATGCTCTGGCAGCTGTCACACCGGGACGTGCACGCCTACAAGGATGAAGA
>JAJDNX010000054.1 GCA_022340485.1 Gammaproteobacteria bacterium
TCCAGATCAAGACTGCCTCGACAAAACACTAGGTTTTATCCTCCTTCTCAATACGATCCAGCTCTGCATCCATTTCTGCATCGCTCATGGGCTTGTAGGATGCGGCGGGTGATTCAGCACTGTTGTCTGACAAATCGTCTCTCTGCTTGATAAACCAGCCAGAGAAATAGACGCCCATCTCAAACAAGAGCCAGACGGGTACAGCAAGCAGTGTCTGCGAAATGACATCCGGTGGTGTCAAAAGCATTCCAATGACAAAGGCAGCAACAATAATGTAGGGGCGCTTTGCACGTAAACCTTCCTGTGTGGCCATACCTGTCCACACCAGCAATACAGTAAGCACCGGCACCTCGAATGCGGCACCAAAAGCGAAAAACAGTGTCAGAACAAAATCCAGGTATCTGCTGATATCTGTCATCACTGCGACGCCTTCTGGTGCAGTGCCTGTAAAAAATGCGAACACCAGAGGAAATACTACAAAATAGGCAAATGCCGCACCGGCATAAAACAGCGCAGTACTTGAAACGAGCAATGGAAATGCCAATCGCCGCTCATGCTTGTACAGACCGGGGGCTACAAAGGACCAGAGCTGGTACAGCACGTAGGGTATCGAGATAAACAGCGCCAGGAACAGTGTTAACTTGAAGGGTATTAGAAAGGGCGACGCCACTTCAATGGCAATCATGCTGCTATTATCCGGCATGTGTGCCATCAAGGGCCCGGATAACAGCGAAAACAGGGTATTTGAAAACGGCAGCAGCGCAATAAATACCACACCGACCACCAGCACGACCCTCAATAATCGGTCACGCAGCTCAATAAGGTGATATATCAGTGGCTGTTCGGTTTCGTCTGACACTCAGAATCCTGATTATTTGGCTGCATCATCCGAGTCCGCGGTATTGGCAGGTTGGTCATTATTATCCTTTGATAGCCTTCTTGTTGAGGAACCCGCAGGATGACTCTCCTTTGCCGCCAGCGGTGCACCGGTAACTTCATCGATCAATTCTTCGAGTTCATGAACCGATGCCTGCTTTTTCAGGGCCTTCTTGAGTTCCTCCGCTGCAAGTTCCTGATCAATGTCTGCCTTAACAGAAGCGACGAAGCCACGCATTTTGCCGACCCACAAACCGGCCGTTCGTGCAATTCTAGGCAATCTCTCCGGCCCCACTACCAGCAAGGTTATCACCAGAATAAAAATGATTTCCCAGAATCCAATATCAAACATGAGCAATCCTCCAGCAGAATGCCAGAGTTATACCTACACCTTGTCCTTGTCGTGCCTGGTCACCTCGGCATCTATTACCCGCCCCTGATCCTTGTCATCCAGTGACTTCTTGTCATTTGCCTCTTCTTCGCCTTCGCGCATGGATTGCTTGAATCCCTTGATGGCACTACCCAGATCAGAACCAATATTCCGCAACCGCTTGGCACCAAACAGCACCAGGACGATAGCCAGAATAATCAATAATTGCCAAATACTTATACCCATAACATTTCTCCATCTGTGCCCACACAGAAACTAAAATTACACTAGGTTTTATTATTTCTTGCCGCCTTTTCTTCCAGGCCGGACAAGCCGAAACGTCGTTCCAGCTCTGACAAAACATCCTCTGGACCCAATCCACGCGCAGACAACATCACCAGCGTGTGGAACCACAAATCGGCGGTTTCATATACCAGCTGTGAATCGTCATTCTCTTTGGCTGCAATGACTGTTTCTGTCGCTTCTTCTCCAACCTTCTTGAGGATGGTATTCATGCCTTTTTCAAACAAGCCGGCCACATATGAAGATTCAGCACTTGCTGATTTCCGCGACTCGATCACTGCGGCCAGTGTTTTTAATGTATCACTCATTATTACAGCTTCGTTATCAGCTATTACCATATATTGAAGCAGGGTCTTTCAGCACCGGTTCAACCGTCACCCAGCAGCCATCTTCAAGACGTTGATAGAAACAGCTGCGCCTACCGGTGTGACAAGCGATGCCACCCCGTTGTTCAACCTGCAGCATCACAACATCATTATCACAGTCCAGGCGGATTTCACGGACAATCTGCTGGTGACCGGATTCTTCACCCTTGTGCCAGAGTTTACTTCGGGAGCGTGACCAGTAGACGGCTTTGCCGTACCGTGCAGTCAACATTAGTGCTTCACGGTTCATCCATGCCAGCATCAGAATCTTGCCGTCAGCGGCATCCTGCGCAATCACCGGCACCAGACCATCAACGGTCCATTTGACTGCATCCAGCCACGCCTCGCTATTCATCGATGCTCGCATTCCTGTAGGTCACTATCAGGGTTCGTAACCTTGCTACAATCTCACCTCGATACCCCGGTCCGCCATATAACGTTTGGCTTCGCCAATACTGTACTCGCCGAAATGAAATATACTGGCAGCCAGTACCGCATCGGCCTTACCATCGATAATGCCTTCCACAAGGTGATCCAGTGTCCCAACGCCGCCCGAAGCAATGACAGGAACACTTACCGCGTCACTGATGGCGCGCGTCAAGGCGATATCAAACCCATCGCGGGTACCATCTCGATCCATGCTCGTCAGGAGTATTTCACCTGCACCTAGCGCAACCATACGTTGTGCCCACTCAAGCGCATCAATTCCGGTGGGTTTGCGACCACCGTGGGTAAAGATTTCCCAGCATGGTTTTTCGTCATTGCGACTAACACGCTTGGCATCAATGGCAACAACGATACACTGTGAGCCAAAACGGTCTGCCGCCTGTTTCACGAACTCTGGATCGAACACTGCCGCAGTATTGATGCCCACTTTATCTGCGCCAGCATTCAGCATACGCTGGATATCAGCAACCTCACGAATCCCGCCGCCAACCGTGAGTGGTATAAAGACCTCGCCAGCAACCTGTTCAACGACATGTATCATGGTCTCGCGTTGATCAGAGCTAGCAGTAATGTCCAGGAAGGTCAGTTCATCAGCACCTTCCATGTCATAACGCCGGGCGACTTCAACCGGGTCTCCCGCATCCCGGATATCGACAAACTTTACCCCCTTGACTACCCGGCCGGCATCGACGTCCATACAGGGAATTATGCGTTTTGCTAGCCCCATAGTTCGGTCTCAGCTTGCCTCATTACCGCACAGTTGATCTGCCAGTTGCTGTGCAGCAGCGAGGTCCAGTGTTCCTTCATATATTGCTCGGCCGGTTATTGCACCCATGATGCCTTCTTCGGCAACCGCACATAATGCCCGTATATCATCGATATTGGTTATCCCACCGGATGCGATAACCGGGATATGAATCGCCTGAGCCAGCGCCACTGTTGAATCGACATTAACGCCACTCATCATGCCATCACGACCAATGTCTGTGAACACAATGGCTTCCACCCCATCCTGTTCAAAGCGCTGTGCCATATCGATAACAGAGTGATGAGACAGCTTGGACCAGCCTTCTATTGCCACCTTGCCATCTTTAGCATCGAGTCCCACAATGATGTGTCCGGGAAACTCGAGACACAGGTCATTGACAAAGTGTGGCGCCCTGACAGCCTTGGTACCGATTATGACGTACTGCACACCGGCATCGAGATAGGTCTGTACCGTTTCCTCGTCGCGTATGCCGCCCCCCACCTGGATTGGAAGTTCTGGAAAGGCTTCCGCAACCGCCTTGATCGCAGCTGCATTGACCGGTGTACCTGCAAAGGCACCGTTCAGATCGACCATGTGTAAACGGCGTGCACCCGCCCCCACCCAGCGTTGTGCCACTTCAACAGGGTCATCACTAAAAACAGTCTCATCTTCCATACGACCCTGCCGCAGACGCACGCACTTGCCATCCTTGAGATCTATCGCGGGTATCAACAACATCTTTCAGATATCTCCATTCCAATGAACAAAATTTGACAGAAGCTGCAGGCCTGCGTGCTGGCTCTTCTCCGGGTGAAACTGGACGGCGAAGATATTCTCGTGTGCAAGCACAGATGCGAAATCAATACCGTATGGCGTTACAGCTGCAATATCCGTCACCCTCTCAGGCACTGCATAATAGCTATGTACGAAATAAAAACGACTGCCAGCAGGAATATCTGTCCACATGGAATGACTGCACTGTTGGTGCACCTGGTTCCAGCCCATATGTGGTATCTTCAGTCGGGAACCCTCGGCACCCTCCTGTAACTCTTCGGGGAAACGCACAACCTTCCCGGGAATGATACCGAGGCATTCTGTTCCCTGGTTTTCCTCACTGATATTCAGCAATGCCTGCATACCCAGGCAGACCCCCAGTAACGGTTTTGTCGCAGCTGCCTGCAGCACCACTTCGTTCAGCCCACTGCGCATGAGTTCCGCCATACAGTCCCGAATTGCACCAACACCCGGGAACACCACCCTGTCGGCCGCAAGAATTTGTGCAGGCTGGCTGCTGACGATAACGCGCTCCTTGCTGGCAACATGTTCCAGTGCCTTAGCAATGGAATGCAGGTTGCCCATGCCATAATCAATAATCGCGATAGATGTCATAGTGAACCACGTGCGTTAATCAGCTGCGACGCAGCGTGATTATCGGCTTTGTTTAAAGGCTTCCCTTGGTCGAAGGCAACTGATTGCCCAATGCTGCATCGGCTTCAAGCGCCATGCGCATGGCACGTCCAAATGCCTTGAAGATCGTCTCCGCAATGTGATGGGCATTGTCACCCCGCAAACTGTCAATGTGCAATGTGACTGAAGCGTGATTGCAGAATCCCTGAAAAAACTCGTGCAACAGGTCCACATCAAAATCACCAATGCGTGCACGAGGATACACGGCATGGTATTGAAGCCCTGGACGCCCGGAGAAATCGATAACAACACGCGACAATGCCTCGTCTAGCGGCACATAGGCATGCCCGTAACGACGAATACCACGCTTGTCAGCCAGGGCCTTGGCAACTGCCTGTCCAAGTGTAATACCGATATCTTCTACCGTGTGGTGACTGTCTATATGCAGGTCACCTTGCGCCTTGATTTCAATATCCAGCAGCCCATGACGTGCTACCTGCTCGAGCATGTGCTCAAGAAAAGGCAGCCCGGTGTCTAAATTGACAATTCCAGAGCCATCAAGGTTTACAGATACACTGATTTGTGTCTCCAGTGTATCGCGGCTAACGCGTGCCTGTCGCTGCGACATATTAAATTTCCATAAATTACATCCAGTTACCTGAATTTTACGCCTGTTCAATATCTATATTAACAGGTTACTGCCGCGGATTAACCTGCAACCAGAAAGTAACCGGCCCATCATTTACCAACGATACCTGCATATCCTCACCAAACCGACCACTCGCAACCGGTAGTGGCTGTAACTGTGCCTGAGCAAGCATATAGGAAAACAACTGCTCACCCACCACAGGGCTGGCAGCCGTAGAAAAACCGGGGCGCATGCCGCTACTGGTGTCGGCCGCAAGTGTGAACTGCGGCACCAGCAGCAATTCTCCACCTGTCTGCTTAACATTCAGGTTCATCCTGCCTTTGGCATCCGCGAACACCCGGTAACCGAGCAATCGCTCCAGCAAACGGTCCGCTGTCGCTTCATCATCGTCATGTTGTACCCCGATCAGTACCAGCAAACCCGCACCAATTGCCGCAACACATTCGTCAGCAATTTCAACCTGCGCCTGTCGCACACGCTGTAACAGTGCAATCAACGGAAACGCCTCGCAAACTGTTCGGTAGCAGTCACCAGGGCATCGACAATCCCCGGCTCTGTTGCCGAATGACCAGCATCCTGAATAATCTCCAGGCGCGATTGTGGCCACGCCTGATGCAACAGCCATGCCTGTTCAAGCGGGCAAACCACATCATAGCGCCCATGTATGATAATACCGGGAATCCCATTTAAACGAGACACGTTTGCCAGTATCTGGTTGGGCTGCAGGAAACTGTCATTCATGAAATAGTGGCACTCGATCCGCGCCAAGCTCAATGCTGTTTTGGGGTTCCCAAAATGATCGACAACCGCCGCTTTGGGCAACAGGGTCGATGCGCGTCCTTCCCACAGAGACCAGGCCTTAGCAGCCGACATCATAGCGATCTCGTCATCGCCGATCAGCCGGCGGTAATAGGCACTGACCATATCGCCTCGTTCGGATTCCGGTATCGGCTGGATAAAATCCTGCCACTGGTCCGGCAATAGGCAGCTTGCCCCATCCTGGTAAAACCACTGTATATCCCTGGATCGACAGAGAAATATGCCACGCAGAATCAGGCCCAGAACCTTTTCAGGGTGTGTCTCGGCATATACCAGACCGAGGGTTGATCCCCATGAACCACCGAAAACCACCCACCGATCGATACCCAGCACTGCACGGATAATCTCCATATCCGAAACCAGAGCCTGTGTAGTATTACCCTGCAAGGAAGCATGTGGCGCAGATTGCCCGCAACCACGCTGATCAAACAGCACGATCCGGTAAATCTCCGGATTAAAGAATTGCCTGTGGTACCTTTCACAGGCAGCACCAGGGCCACCGTGTACAAATATGACGGGGAGCCCATCTGCCCTGCCGCATTCCTCGACGTACAGATCATGTCCGTCTGATACGGATAGCCTGTGTACCTTATAGGGTTCTACAAACGGAAATAGCTGTTGCATACACCTGTACATTAACCATGCTTGCCAGATAACAAATGCAAAGGGCGTGCAATCGCACGCCCTTCATCTGTCGCAGACTAACCCTGATACGGGTTCGTCATTTTTTCTGAAACAGCCAGAGAGTATGCCTGTTTATATGAACAGACATACATCTGACTTCTGTGCAACAGGGAGGAATGAGGTTGCCCCGACAAAGTCGGTGACTTCCGGTATAAACTCACTGGCATCGAAGCCGAACACGTCTACAGTCATTTGACAAGCAACCATTTTCACTTCAGCTTCCAGGCAAAGACTGCGCAGCTCCTCTACAGTAGCCACACCCTTGTTCTTGAATGTCTTCTTCATCAGCCCAGTGGCAACATTCTCAAACCCCGGCACACCCGCCATTAGCAAGTTTGGCATCGGCCAGTCGAATTCCTGGAACCACTTCGGACCAAACGGCATCTTCATCGGCATCGCCGGATTACCAAGTGGACTGACCTTGGCATCAAGATCTTTTTTCAGTAACAGCAGACCATAGAAGGTAAAGAACACTTCCACTTCCCAGCCTAGTGCGGCAGCAGTGGATGCCAGGATAAAGGGTGGGTATGCCCAGTCCAGTGTTCCCTTGGTAGCGATAATGGACATGGTAGGTGTTTTGGACGCTTCAATCTTTTCTAGCTTGGCGGGTAGTAATTCGTCCAGCTTTTTGTCCAACCAGGCATCCAGTTGTGCATTGCTTGGAGTGTTATCTGTAGTTGACATAAGTTGTACTCCTCAAAGGCCACTCCGCAACACCAATAAGATGTGCTGGAATGACTTGATTAAGAACAGGTTATAAGCCCTGTGTTGCATTCAACCTCACGTTGTAACCAAGGTTATTTACATACCCATGATCCATATGATTGGGTTTGTTATTTATATGAACCTATTAGTATATTTGCCTATTCTACTACGGTCAATTTATGTCAGCACTGCTCCCAAGGTAAGCCATGAAAACGCCAGCCACCCCGTGTCGAACGATGGTGGCTATCGTCTAGTTCCCCTTCAAAACCCTCGGACACATTGTATACCTCAATGAATTCCTTACTTATTAATAACTTACCTGCCTCAAGCGAGCGTTTTCCGCTGCGGCAGATCAGTACCACCGGTGCATCACTGCCGTGATTGTCCATACCGACACCACCGAGCATAACCTTGCGTACCTCTGTGACAAAATTAGGATTTACGATCCAGTCCGGCTCATCTATCCAGGGTACATGAATACTTCCGCAAGGGTGCCCTACAAACAGGTACTCCATACTGGAACGAACATCGATCAAAACAGCGCGCTGGTTTTCCTGGATAAAGCTCCATGCCTCTGTGGGTGATAATGACTGAACTTTGATGACCATGTAGAAATCTCCAGCTGCACAGACAGCTTTAGATTGCATTCTGTAACTAACCGGCCAACTAGGCAAACATCTGTATAGATGAAACTAAACTTAGACTATCGGTTAGAGGGATGTGAAGATATGCTGAACTTTTGGTTGATTGCGAGCTACACCAGTGTGTATTCATGATAGCGATCCCCTGATATAACACAACCGCCCTGCAATTGATTCATAATACCCACAATACCAATATAATTAGCAATTATATGCGTTTATTCTACACATGTTATAGAAATACTATATATGTGGTAAATCAATAGCATAATAAAGCATTTATTTCATTAAAGTGGATCTATTTAACCATATGCGGCCCACAATAATAAGGTTTGTCTTATATCTTTGTGCCTACTTGCCCTTGCCTGTCCTGCACGCAATCGGGATATGCATCGGTTGGGGCCTTTACCTGATTCCGAATCGTTCCCGAGACACGAGTGAGATCAATATCGCTCTGTGCTGGCCGGAACTCTCTCCCCACGAGCAACGTACACTGCTCCGCAACAGTCTCAAGGAAACCGGTAAGACCATCATAGAAACCAGCGCCTTGTGGTTGCGGACCGGTGAAAAGGCGCTGCGTTTAA
This sequence comes from Gammaproteobacteria bacterium, assembly GCA_022340485.1. GTDB lineage: Bacteria > Pseudomonadota > Gammaproteobacteria > UBA9214 > UBA9214 > UBA9214. The sequence continues at coordinate 8,599 of JAJDNX010000054.1, forward strand.
TCAGGCGGGTGGATGGTAACAAACTCGTTGAACGTGCTATCGCTCAAGGCTCTGGCGCTATCCTTGCCACACCACATCTTGGCGCCTGGGAAGCAGCCGGCCTTTATGCTTCAGCACAATACAAAATCAGCTGCCTGTACCGCCCGCTGAAGATGAAGGAACTGGAGCATCTGGTACGAACTGCACGCAACCGCCTCGGTGGCAACTATGTACCGGCAACCAGCAAGGGTATCCGCACCCTCTATAGAGATCTGGATCGTGGTGGTGTAGTGGCCATGTTACCGGATCAGGAACCAAAGGCCGGTACCGGCATTTTTGCACCATTCTTTGGAATATCTGCCTACAGCATGGTATTTCTGGCAAGACTTGCCGCAACAACAGATACACCGATCATCTTTGCGTGGTGCGAACGACTATCCTGGGGGCGCGGATACCACCTGCACTTCAGAGCAGCACCTGAAGCAGTACGCAGTAGAGACATACACACCGCGGTCACAGCAATTAATCAGGCTGTTGAAGACTGTGTACGAGAATGCCCGGAACAGTACCAGTGGAGTTACCGTCGCTTCAAAACTCGCCCGGATAGTGAAGCGTCATTTTACAAAAAGAAGCAACCTGCCATTGAAACCGTTTGATCGCTAGCGTCGCCAGAATGCACGTGTAAACAGAATCATCAGGGTAAAAATCTCCAGCCTGCCGAGCATCATGGCGAACGATAATGCCCACTTTGCAGGATCCGTCAGAGCAGTGAAATTCTTCCCCACGCCTGCCAGGCCGGGACCCAGATTATTCATGCACGCGGCGACAGCCGAAAATGCAGTGATCTGGTCCTCGCCGGTTGCCATCAGGAACAGCATGATGACAACAAAGCTGGCGACGTAAGCAGCAAAAAAACCCCACACGGCACTAATAACCCGATCGGGCATTGGCTTGCCGCCGACCTTGACCGGTATCTGCGCATTTGGCCTTATCAGTCGCAAGGTTTCCCGATGCCCCTGTTTGAGCAGCAACAAGAACCGGATAACTTTCATACCACCACCTGTCGAACCGGCACAGCCACCGATAAAACTCACAAATAACAACATAACCGGCAAAAAACCAGGCCACTGAAAGTAATCTGCAGTCGTAAACCCGGTCGTGGTCCCGATAGAAACAGCCTGGAACAGTCCTGCATAGAGTGCCTCGTCAACGACTATGAATGTATCTGTGTAGTACAGATAACCCACTGTGATAACGGTGACCAGTGCAAGCACCGTCAGATAGGTACGCAACTCGGAATCATGCAGGTAGGCCTTCAGGCTCAGTGACCGCCAGGCAACAAAATGCAGCGCAAAGTTCATGCCTGCAAACAGCATGAAGACCACTGCAATCATCTCGATACTGGTGCTTTGAAAAAAGCCGATGCTTTCATCGTGGGTCGAAAATCCGCCAATCGCAATGGTAGAAAAACTATGGCCAATGGCATCAAAACCACTCATCCCGGCAAGCCAGAAGCACACTGCACATACAATGGTCAGCGTCAAATATATGTACCAAAGTGCTTTTGCCGTCTCGGTAATACGCGGCGTCAACTTGGTATCTTTCAGGGGCCCCGGGGTTTCAGCACGGTACAATTGCATACCGCCCACACCAAGCATTGGCATAATGGCAACGGCCAGAACGATAATACCCATCCCACCCAGCCACTGCAGTTGCTGGCGATAATACAACACTGACTCAGGAAGATTATCCAGTGCTGTGAGAACGGTAGCACCAGTGGTTGTCAACCCGGAAAAAGACTCGAATACGGCATCCGTAATCGACATCTCCGGCTGGATAGACATTGCAAACGGCAAGGCACCTGCAAGACCCAGCACCAGCCAGAACAACACGACAATCAAAAAGCCGTCCCGCACACGGAGTTCATCCTTGAAACGCCTTGCAGGTAGCCACATGAGGCAACCCAGCACCAGCAGCGCAAACATGCCGTCCAGGAATACAACCATCTGTCCGTCATTGTAAAGCCAGGAAACGACGACAGGCGGCAACAGCGTAAGGCTGAACATCATCAGCAGTAAGCCAAGCAGTCGTTGAATAGACAGCAGGTGCAAGGGTCAACCACCTGACGCAAGCAGCGACATGAGCACATCTGCGTTGCCAGCAGACATATCAGAAAAAGGTAACTCCGACCTGGAACAAACGTTCAACTTCCTGAATACATTTCTTGTCAGCAAGGAACAAAATCACGTGATCATCAGTCTCGATCACTGTGTCGTGATGAGCAATAATGACCTCTTCACCGCGTACGACAGCACCAATCGTTGTACCTTTCGGCAACTTGATTTCATCAATGGACCTTCCTACTACCTTCGAACTGCCACGGTCACCATGAGCAACCGCCTCAATCGCTTCAGCCGCACCGCGCCGCAATGAATGCACCATGACAACATCGCCACGCCGCACATGTGTCAGCAAGCTGCCTATTGTTGCCTGCTGCGGCGAGATTGCGACATCGATAGTGCCACTTTGCACCAAATTAACGTATGAAGCACGGTTAATCAGTGACATGACCTTGCGTGCTCCAAGACGTTTGGCAAGCATTGCTGAAAGTATATTGGCTTCCTCGTCATTGGTCAGTGCACAGAAGACATCAGTATTCTCTATGTTCTCTTCCAGCAACAACTCTTCATCTGCCGCATCGCCAAGCAGTACGATTGATTTATCAAGTGTTTCCGAGAGCATCCGTGCACGCACTTCCTGCCGCTCGACAATCTTGACCTGATAGCGACTCTCGATTGCAGAGGCAAGGCGCATACCGATATTGCCACCACCTGCCAGCATTACCCTTTTTACCGCCTTGTCCATCTTGCGCAGCTCGCCCATTACAGCACGAATATGCTTGTGAGCAGCGATGAAAAAGACCTCGTCGTCGGCTTCGATAATGGTGTCACCTTCCGGCGCAATCGGCTTGCCCTGACGGAAAATTGATGCTACACGTGCCTCTATACCCGGCATGTGTTCTTTCAAGTCGCGTAACTCATGCCCCACCAGCGGACCACCATAGAAGGCATGCACGGCAACCAGCTGTACCTTGCCACCCGCAAAATCTAGCACCTGCAAGGCACCGGGGTTTTCAATCAGGCGCTGTATATAGTCCGTCACCAGCTGCTCCGGACTGATAAGCACATCGACCGGCAGTGCTTCCTGTGCAAACAAGCGCATATGGTTCAAATACTCAACCGAACGCACCCGTGCAATTTTCGTAGGTGTGTGAAACAGGGTATATGCGACCTGGCAGGCAATCATGTTGGTTTCGTCGCTATTCGTAACAGCGATGATCATGTCGGCATCATCCGCACCCGCCTGCGCCAGCGTTTCCGGATGCGAAGCATGTCCCTTAACAGTACGAATGTCGAGCCGGCCCTGCAGCTCCTGCAGTGTGGCCGCATCTTCATCAACGACGGTGATATCGTTGGCTTCACTGGCCAGATTGGCTGCGACCGAGGCACCAACCTGACCGGCGCCCAGGATTATGATTTTCATGTACTGGTCTTCCCGATTCAGAATTCCTGACAGATGGAAACGAAGTCAGTAAACATCTATTCGTTACCCTTCTTGTGGTCAATACCAAGGGCGCGCAATTTTCTGTACAGGTGGGTGCGTTCCATACCCACACGCTTGGCAAGTTTGCCAATACTGCCTCCAGATTCCATTAACTGATGCAGCAAGTAGTCGTGCTCGAATTTTTCTCGTGCCTCGCGTAATGGCAGGTCAAATGGCAAGACAGGTGCAGCAGACTGATCTGATACCGGGTGCGCGCTGATCGCCTGTTCAACCTCTGCTACTTCAATCTCTTCACCCGAGCCAAGTATCAGCAGGCGCTGCACCAGGTTCTTCAACTCACGGATATTTCCAGGCCAGTCATAGTTACGCAGCCGGTTCTGTGCTGCAACCGTAAAATGCCGGTACGTGAGTCTTTCATGGGTAACCAGGAAATTTATATAGTAATCCAGCAGTTCGTGGACATCATCTGCATGCTCACGCAAAGCAGGAATATGCAAAGGCACAACATTCAGGTGATAAAACAGGTCATCTCTGAATCTGCCTGCACTCACTTCATTCTCCAGGTTACTCTGGGTGGTAGCAATGACTCGCAGATCAACCTCGACATTCTCAATGCCACCCAGCCGTGTAAAGGAATGTGTCTGGAACACACTCAACAGGCGCGTCTGGGTTTGCAAATCCATATCCGCAATATCACCGATACAAAGTGTGCCACCATTAGCTTGTTCAAGCCGCCCGTAATGAACCGTCTCCCCGTCTTCCGTGCCAAATAATTCCGCAGCGGAGTTTTCACCTGAAATTGAGCCGACCGCGATCTCGACAAAAGGTCCGTCACGACGGGCACTGTGACTGTGAATATAGCGCGCGAAGGTACCTTTGCCGGCTCCCGCCTCTCCGCTAATCAGCACCCAGCTATTGTGTTGTGCGAGTTTCCTTGCCTGTTCGCGCAGTCGCATCATTACTGGTGATTTGCCTTGCGGCTCAACAATCGGCTGGGAATGTTCCCGCAGATCCAGGTTTTCACGCTGCAGCCGCTCGCTCTCAAAGGCACGCTCTATCGTGAGCAATAGCTTGGCCAGTGAAATCGGCTTCTCGATAAAATCATACGCGCCCAGCCGGGTTGCTTCGACTGCGGTCTCCACAGTTCCGTGTCCTGACATCATGACAACCGGGCAGGTCAATCCACCGTTTTCTGACCATTCGCGCAACAGGGTGATGCCATCAATATCTTCCATCCAGATATCAAGCAAAATCAGGTCCGGTCGCCGCAAGCGTCGTGCCTTGCGCGCAGCCTCGCCACCTTCCGCGGTGGCAACAGAGTAGCCCTCATCCTCGAGGACCTCCTGCACCAGATTGCGGATATCTGGTTCATCATCAACAACGAGTATGTGTCGACTAGTCATACACCGTAACCTGCATTCATGAAATCCATGTATATCGACAGTACCACAGCTTGAGCAAACGGTTGTCCGGCCAGAAACGGATTATAGCCCACCCTGTCTGGCAGGTGTCGCTGCTCAGGGTAATGCCTGGCTTTCTGATCTCGATTCGCTTTCGCCTGATAATAAAAATCGAATCCTGACGAGCGCACCCCCAGCCTGGCTGGATTCGGCACTGATCGTCCCCCCATGCTCCTCTACAATCTTTTTCACTATCGCCAGCCCCAGCCCGCTTCCCTTGGGTTTTGTTGATACATAGGGCTCGAATATATTTTCCAGAACATCCGGCTTGAAGCCGGGCCCGTTGTCATCTACACAGAGTTCAATCTGTTTCGATCCTTTCCCCCCGACACGGTTAGTCGCTACAATGATTCGGGCATCAGGCACATCCTTGACCGCCTCCAGCGCATTCTTGATCAGGTTATGCAACAGCTGACGCAAACGTCCAGCGTCTCCCTCGATAACATCATATTCGGCGTCAAGCTGCTCAATGATCTGAACATCCAGACTGTTGCTTCGGTAGAGATCCATAACCTCCCGAACGAGACCGTTTAAACTCATCGCCTCCATGCACAGGTTAGGTGCCCTGGCATATTCGCTAAAGGCATTCACCATCTTCTTCATAGCATCTACCTGATTGACTATGGTATGGGTCGCCCTGTCAAGCACCTCGGCATCCTCGGCATCCATTCGTGACAGATAACGACGCCGTAATCGTTCCGCGGACAATTGTATGGGTGTTAGCGGATTCTTGATTTCGTGTGCCAGGCGGCGTGCCACTTCACCCCATGCAGCATCACGTTGTGCCTGTATCAGCGTAGTGACGTCATCAAATACGATGACCAGTCCTCCGGCACGCTTGCCCTTGCCACCCAGCACGGAGCCCCGACACATCAGTACCTGATGGCCACTGGCCCCGAACAACGTAATTTCTTCCTCCCAGGAATTATCACCCTCAGTACGGTGTCTAGTGATCGCATCCACAAAGTGATGCAAATGCTCATTTTCTGATGCAAGAAACGATAATTCACGGCCAACAAATTGTTTGGAATCTATACCTAGGCTCTTGCTGGCTGTCCGGTTGATGGCACGCACCACTGAATCAGCACTCATGCTGATGACTCCCGACGACAGGTTGGCAAGTACCGCTTCCAGATAGGCACGCTGGCCTTCTATCTGCTGCTGCCCACGTATGGTCTGCTCGCGAGACCTGGCGAGGCGTCGTGTCATCTCGTTGAATGAGCGCACCAGAAAGCCAAGTTCGTCTTCGCTGGCGACCGAGAGACGCTTGCTGTAATCACCCTCAGCAACAGCATGTGTTGCTTCAGCCAGGTCACGCACCGGTGCAACCAGGCGGCGTGCAGATTGAAACGCGGCCCAGATCGCTGACAGCAAACTCAATACCAGTACGACAGACAGGGTCAGGCTATAGCTGAATTTCAGTGGCGCTCGCAGGTAGGACAGTTCCTTGTAGCGTGTATAGGCAGACTGAACGTTCTCCGCAAGCATACTGAAGCGCTCTGACACCTCATACAAAGCCTGCAGGGTGTAGACCTCGTTGTCGGAACGTGAAGACAACACCGGCACCAGCGCACGTGCATACAGGCCACTGTCGCCAATGGGATCGAGTCCAATATAATGCTTTCGATTACGCATCAACGTCATCATTTCGCCCGGTGGCTGGTCAGGAATAATATGGGAAATGTCTGAACTGCTGGAGGCAACAATCCGGCCATCGCCACCAATTAATGTTAACTCGGCTGCACCGCTCCTGACGCGGTGATCGTACAGTGTCAGCGACAGTGTTGCTGGTGCCGCATCGGCAAGGTCTTCTGCCATGCGCACGGTGAGATTCAGTAAATCTACGAGCCTGACATCCAGAGCCGCCCTGCTGAGATCAAGCGCATTATCCAGACCTTGCTCAATCCTCACGTCAAACCAGCTGTCAATGCCACGTTGCAGGAACTGCAGCGAAAAGTAATAAACGACGGACACTGGCACCACGGCAAGAATGACAAACATCACGACCAGCCGACTCGTCATGCGTGCACCTGGAACCTTCATACGCTGTTGACGTACCAGGCTGATGATATTTGCTGCCACTAGTGCCATGAGAAATACCAGTGCAGCTGCATTGACCAGCAACAGCACGGAATACATCTGGCCGAATCGTTCAGAGTTATGGGTTGCGCCGCTCAATAGTGACAGTGACACTAGCAACAGACCGAATAACGCCAGCATCGGCAGGATGCTGAAACCAGTGCGTTTTATCGTAGCAGCGGCCATTTGTACCATTTGCTCACCATGCTCCAATCCGAGGACACGTAAGCCAGTAAACGCACCGGTGTTGGCAGCGATTCAACATCCAGACTGCCTCTGAGCCGGATGCTGTATTTTGGACCCCGGTCCAGCGACTGGTCGGTTAAGAGCAAATTTCTGATTTTACCTGCTGCCCGTAATGCATCATCCAGGCGACGATAGTTGCCCTGTGTACCAGCATTGAGGTCCTTGACCTGATAACTTTGGCTAAGGGCATGGTATTGCAGTGAGCGGCGTTCGGTTATCTCGATTTCAACGGAATCCCACAGCCAGGTATGTGTCTCAACAACCTGCACCTGCAGCTCAAATACCAGCGGAATGGCGCTTTGCACGGCTTCCTCGGCACCCGAACTCAAGTCAATGGAGAACTGTGCTTCCAGGTAATCTTTACCATCGCTTCGCCAGGTGTGTGCATCCTCGAGCTTGACTGTTCCGGGATGTCCTGCACAAACCTGTGTCGGAAAATAGCAGATTGCTGACAGCAACAGCAGAACTACCCGACAGCGGAATAAACCGGTGACAGAGGATATCGAAAAAGAAATTGTTAACCGAGCTTGCGCAAACATGCGAAATAAAATCCATCCATTTCATTTTCACCCGGTAATATCTGCCTGCCGTGCCCGCAAACACGCCCCCATGAAGCTCTTATTGGCACTTCTTCTGCATCAATCTGCATTTCGAGAAAGCGGCCAACCTGGCCAATGTTCTCATCTCGCAACACCGAACAGGTACAGTACAAGAGCATACCGCCTGGCACCAGCAAGGGCCATAGTGCCTTCAGCAAACGCGCCTGTCTGGAGACGAGTGTCGCAACGTCACCTGGCTTGCGCAGCAACTTGATATCAGGATGCCGGCGAATCACACCGGTTGCACTACACGGGACATCCAGAAGAATACGGTCATAGGGTTGACCATCCCACCAGCCCTGTGGTTCTCCGGCATCGCCCTGCTGCAGGTGAGCAGATAATGACAAGCGCACCAGGTTTTCTTCAATGCGTCGCAGCCGGTGCCCGTCGATATCAAGCGCGGTCAGGCCGGAAAGACCAGGCTCTGCCTCGAGTATGTGTGCCGTTTTTCCGCCCGGCGCCGCACAGGCATCCAGCACCCGCAGACCCGGAGCAAGTGCCAGCAATCCGGCAGCCAGTTGCGCAGCACCATCCTGTACCGATACCACACCTTCAGAAAAGCCGGGCAAGTTCTCCACCGGCAGTGGCTTTTTCAACAACAGACCTGTAAGGACCTGCGGTAATGGCGTAGCCGCTATTGACCGGGCCGCCAATTCATCAAGGTATTCCTCCCTGGTCACGCGGCACTGATTAACGCGTAAACTGAACGGTGGTCGAGCATTATTTGCGGACAATATGTTTTCCCAGTTATCCGGCCAGTCAGCTTGCAGCCACTTCACAAGCCAGGCTGGATGCGCATATTTCATCTCGACAGCAGAATCCCCCGTCACCTCCAGCGAATCAGCACGGCGCAGATAGTTGCGTAACACGGCATTCACCAGCCCCCGCGCCCAGGATTTGTTCAATGTTACTGTTGCCTGCACCGTCTCATTAACCGCTACCCGCTGCGGCATTGCCAGCTGCATTAGCTGGTACAAGCCGATCAGCAACAGGCAGCGAATATCGGCATCCCGCTGTTTCAGAGGCTTTTGCAGAAGCTGCTTGAGAACCGCATCCAGTTGGTAATACCAGCGCAAGGTACCATATGCCAGTTCCTGGATCAGTGCCCGCTGACGCACGTCTTCCACAAACTGCACGGCCTCGGGCAGTGCCTCTGCAAGTGAATGCCCGCTGGAAATAACCCGTACCAATACCCGGACAGCGCAGGCACGGGCATCCATTGTCATACCCACCGGTCAGTCCAGAGGCTATTTTCAACCAAGAAGAACGCCTTCCAGTGCATGCGCATTAATAAAATCAGCTGCGTCAGTAACGCGCGCACCCGGCAATTGCACCTTGTGAAGGTACAACCGGCCTTCACCACATGCCACTTCAATTCCTGCTGCGGTTGCTGACAATACGGTACCGGGGGTCGCTTCCACATCGCGGCCAGTTCGCGCAGGATGTGCTTCCCAGACTCGCAACTGGCGCCCGCCATAAAGTGTTTCGGCAACCGGCCATGAATTGAATGCCCGGATTTTGTTGGCAATATCAGTTGCAGACGATGCCCAGTCAATACGCGCTTCGGCTTTTTGTAACTTGCTGGCATAACACGCCAATGACTGGTCCTGTGAACGCGGCTCAAGATCACCTCTTTCCAGTGCCGCCAGATTCCGTGACAGTAACTGTGCACCCAGCACTGAGAGCTTATCGTGCAGGCGGCTCCCGGTGTCATCTGCTGCAATTTCACAACGGCTACAGGCAAGTATAGGCCCGGTATCCAGCCCAACATCCATCTGCATCAGACAGACACCGGTCTCAGTATCACCGGCAAGAATCGCTCTTTGTATTGGTGCAGCACCACGCCAACGTGGCAGCAATGATGCATGTACGTTGACACAGCCCAACCTCGGGATAGCCAGCACTGCAGGTGGCAATAACAAGCCATAAGCGACCACAACCATGAGTTCAGGCTGCCAGGCTGCAAGTTGCTGCTGCGCTGCTTCTCCCCGTAATGAATCAGGCTGGCAAACGGTGAGACCATTGTGCATGGCCAGTTGTTTAACCGGGCTTGCCATCGTATGCCGACCGCGCCCGGACGGCCGGTCTGGCTGCGTATAGACTGCCACGACATCGTGCGGACTATCCAGCAGTGCCTGCAGTGAAGGTACAGAAAATTCCGGCGTACCGGCAAAAAGTATTTTCATGATATTGCCTGTGAATCAGGCAAGTTCCGGTCGGGATATATGAGAACTCGATCAGATGACACGTTTGCTGGATTGGGGATTGGCAACCGTGGTTGTCTGTCGTTGCTCTTTTTCCAGTCTCTGTCGGATTCGTGTGCGTTTGAGCTGTGAAAGGTAATCAACGAACAACTTGCCATCCAGATGATCGATTTCGTGCTGGATACAAACCGCTAGCAAACCGTCTGCCTGCATCTCGAAAGACTGCCCATCACGATCCAGTGCTCGCAACCGTACCCGTTCCGCACGTTGCACTGCCTCATAAACACCTGGCACAGAAAGACAGCCTTCCTCCATCTCTTCAACGCCCTCAAGCTCCAGTATTTCTGGGTTGACCAGGCATAAAGGTTGGTTCTTTTCTTCCGATACATCAATGACGATGACTCGTCTGGCAACATTGACCTGCGTCGCCGCCAATCCAATGCCGGGGGCTGCATACATGGTATCGAGCATGTCATCCAGCAATTGCCTGATGCTGGCATCGACCGCTTCTACAGATTGAGCAGTGTTGCGCAGACGCGGGTCGGGAAAATGCAGTATTTCGAGGATAGCCATGTGATTACCGTCACGATCAAATGTCAATTTAATGGATATACTTTACCACAATCATGTGCTCGGCGGTCGCAGTAAAGCGACAAAAGGTTTTGTTCTGTGTGGGTTTTCCGCTAGACTCGCGCATGACCTGAAACTGCCAGTTACAGCATCTCGGCGTTGGCAAACTTGACTGGCAGCGATACACACTCGACGTAAAAAGGACACCCATGACAACCAAGAAATTGTTCGGAATGGTCTTCGCCGCATTACTTGCCAGCTCACTGTTTGCTGCTGATGTGGTTCTTAACCCGGAACACCCGGATCGCTATGTCGTTGTTGAAGGTGACACTCTCTGGGATATCTCAACCATGTTCCTGCGTGACCCGTGGCTCTGGCCGGAGATCTGGTATGTCAACCCACAGGTTAAGAATCCGCATCTGATCTACCCGGGTGATATCCTCACACTGGTCTATGTCGACGGAAAGCCAACGCTGCAAATGTCCCGAGGCTACTCAACCGTCACCCTGTCTCCACAGGTGCGCGAGGAAAGTCTTGAAAAAGCCATCCCAACAATACCGCTGAACGTTATTGAACCGTTCCTGACCCGGGCTATCGTGGTCAGCGAAGATGAGCTGGAAACTGCCCCTTATGTAGTACAAAGTGCCGGTGAACATGTGGTCACAGGCGTTGGTGATCGTGTCTATGCACGGGGTATCGAGGAACAAAATCACCCTGTCTATGACATCTACAATCCGGGCGGTCCTTATATCGACCCGGATACCAATGAGTTACTCGGTTATGAAGCCCTCTTTGTGGGCCGCGGACCAGTAGAACAGTATGGTGACCCGGCGACACTGTATCTTGCTGAAACAACTAGAGAAGTTCGTGTTGGCGACCGCTTGCGTCCGAGTGACCGCACCACCGCATTTACCCACTACCAACCTCACAGACCACCCGACAACACCGAGGGTCGCATTATTTCCGTGCTGGATGGTGTAACCCAGATCGGTCAGTTTAATGTGGTAACTATTAACCTTGGTACACGTGAGGGCATTGAACCAGGCCATGTTTTCCGTGTTTATCAGGATGGCGCAATGGTCAAGGATACTGTCAGCGGCAAGCGCAACGATATGGTCAAGTTGCCTGATGAAGATGCTGGTCTGATCATGGTATTCAGAAGTTTTGAAAAGGTTAGTTTTGGACTGGTGATGAAAGCTACCAGCGCAATACACATCAATGATTTTGTACGAACTCCCTGAAAGGCAACTTAACACACACAATCACCAAGGATGGTGAACGAATGACTTCCAATACAGCCCCCGCGTCCAAGAGAAACGGTTAGCCACTATGGCACACCGCTTCTCTGAACCTGCGACAACCGACACTCTCAAACACTGGCTTGCCCTCTACCACACACCAGGCGTGGGTGCAGTCACTTTCCATCGCCTGCTGGAATCTGATCCAGACTCGCCGGGGCTGACGCACTCAGACACTAGAGCATTGCGAAATCTGGGACTGCCGCAGCAAGCTATTGATGCATTGAATCACACAGACACGGCAGCCATCGGGCGTGACCTGGAGTGGCACGACAAGCCTGGCAACCGCATCATGACGTGTTATGACCCGGACTATCCGGTATTGCTCTCACAAATAGAAACCCCGCCCCCGTTGCTCTATATTCACGGCAATACCGAGGTTCTAAGCGAACCCATGCTGGCCATGGTTGGAAGTCGTAATCCGTCGGCTGCGGGCACGCGTACAGCAACAGACTTCGCACGCCACCTTTCAGCGACCGGTCTGGTAATCAGCAGCGGCCTTGCATTAGGCATCGACGCTGCCAGCCACCGGGGTTCGCTGGATGCAGGCGCACCTACCGTAGCTGTGATGGGTACTGGCCTGGATCGGGTGTATCCAGCCAGGCATCGTGATCTGGCACGGCAGATTGCTGAACAGGGTGTTCTGGTATCGGAGTTTCCTGTAGGCACTGCCCCGCGTGCGGAAAACTTTCCGCGTCGAAACCGCATTATTAGCGGCTTAAGTCTGGGCACGCTGGTAATCGAAGCGGCGATACGTTCCGGTTCCCTGATTACCGCCCGTTATGCCTGTGACCAGGGACGTGAAGTTTTCGCCATTCCGGGATCGATTCATAACCCGCTGGCTCGCGGCTGCCACCAATTGATACGCCAGGGTGCCAAGCTGGTTGAGACTGCACAGGATGTGATCGATGAGCTTGGCACATTGGCAGTTCGCTGCTACCCACCGACCCAGACCTCGGTTACCACCAATGCGGAGGATGAAACAGACAAACTCGATGATGAATACATGCAACTCATTGATTTAATTGGTTTCGATACCACATCGATCGACCAGCTTGTGTGTAGCAGCGGATTGACGCCGGCCGAAGTTTCCTCCATGCTCCTGCAGTTGGAACTGAGCGGTTATATTACTTCCAGCCCTGGGGGTGTTTATAACCGACTGAAATAAAAGGTTAAATATGAAAGAAAACGTCTTCGACGTACTGATGTACCTGTTTGAAAATTATTACATGGATGACGACGGTACATCCCCACCGGATCGCGATATTGTTCAGCAGGAACTCAGTCAGGCAGGTTTCCCGGCATTGCAAATCGATCGCGCCTTTCATTGGATGGAAGGGCTTTCCGGAGAAGATAACCCACCGAGCATGCAGGCCGAACGTTCATTACGCCTGTTTTCGGATAATGAAATGAGACGGCTCGATACTGCCTGCCGTGGCTTTATCCTGTTTCTTGAACAAATGGGTGTCCTGACACCCGCCAGCCGTGAATTGGCGATCGATCGTGCGATGGCGCTGGAGAGCGAGGATTTCGACCTTGATCAGCTCAAGTGGGTCATCCTGATGGTACTGTTTAACCAGCCCGGCCAGGAAGCCGCCTACACCTGGGTCGAAGATCTGGTGTTCGACGAGACGAAAAATAGCCTGCACTGAGCACCTGGCAATCCTGTCTGCCGGTAACAGATATCTATGAGCAAGAATCTCGTAATTGTTGAATCGCCTGCCAAGTGCAAGACGATCAAGAAATACCTCGGGAAAGGCTACGAGGTCATGGCGTCCTATGGTCATGTCCGTGACCTGATCCCCAAGGAAGGTGCTGTCGATACAGAACATGACTTCGCCATGAAGTATCAGCTGATCGACCGTAACTCAAGACACGTCGATGCCATCGTCAAGGCAATGAAAAAATCCGACGCGCTCTACCTTGCAACGGACCCTGATAGAGAAGGCGAAGCCATTTCCTGGCACCTGTACGAATTACTCAAGGATCGAAATGCAGTCAGGGAAGATCAGGTTTACCGGGTTGTTTTCAACGAAATAACCAAGCGCGCGGTAAACGATGCGATAGAACACCCGCGTGAGCTGTCCAGGGAACTGATCAATGCACAACAGGCAAGGCGCGCCCTTGATTACCTGGTCGGATTTAACCTTTCGCCGCTGCTGTGGAAAAAAATCCGCCGAGGTCTGTCCGCTGGACGCGTACAAACACCTGCACTGCGGATGATTGTAGAACGTGAAACCGAAATCGAAAATTTCAAGCCACGCGAATACTGGACACTGGAGGGCGATCTTGTCCATGAAGACCAGGAAATTGTTGCACGACTGACGCAACTGCATGGGGAAAAGCTCAAGCAGTTTTCCATCACTGATTCCGAAAGCGCTAATGCTGCCAGAGATGAATTGCTCCAGACCGCCAATGGCAAGCTGATTGTAGAAGAGGTTGAAAGGAAACAGCGCAAGCGAAACCCGGCCGCACCGTTTACAACCTCAACGCTGCAGCAGGAAGCCTCGCGCAAACTGGGGTTTACGGCCAGCCGCACCATGCGCGTGGCCCAACAGCTGTATGAGGGTATGGACATCGGGGGCGACACAGCGGGTTTGATTACCTATATGCGTACCGATTCAGTCAATCTCGCACAGGATGCACTAGATGAACTGCGTACCTTCATCCCTGAACGCTACGGCAAGGATTCGTTACCTCCGCAGGCACGCACCTACAAAACCAAGGCAAAGAATGCACAGGAAGCACATGAGGCGATCCGGCCCACCTCTGTACGAAATACACCAGAGGACATCAGGAAGTACCTGTCTGCAGAACAGTTCAAACTCTATGACCTGATATGGAAACGTACCATCAGTTGCCAAATGATCCACGCAACAATCAATACCGTCAGCGTTGACTTCAAATGTGGCAATGGAAACCTGTTTCGTGCCAATGGTTCAACCATCGTGGATCCTGGCTTCATGGCGGTCTACCAGGAAGGTGTGGATGATAAAAAGGCTGGTAGCGATGAGATGCTGCTGCCGCCGCTTGAAAAGGGTGACATCTGTATACTCAAAGCGATTCGTGCTGACCAGCATTTTACCGAACCTCCACCTCGTTATTCGGAAGCAAGCCTGGTCAAGGCACTGGAAGAACACGGCATTGGGCGACCTTCAACCTATGCCACCATCATTTCCACTTTACAGGCTCGTGAGTATGTCATCCTTGACAAGAAGCGCTTTTACCCTACGGATGTTGGCCGGGTTGTGATCGAATTCCTGACAACTAATTTCACATCCTATGTGGACTATGATTTTACCGCCGGCTTGGAAGACGAACTGGATGCCGTTGCACGCGGGGAAAAGGACTGGATTCCGTTAATGAATGAGTTCTGGATACCATTCAACCAGCTGATAGGCAAAGACTATCCACGACCGTACCCAAAACCGATAGAAGAAAAGTGCCCTGAATGCGGCAAACCATTGCAAATGAGTCTCGGCCGTGGCGGTTTCTTTATCGGTTGCTCCGGTTATCCGGACTGCAAGTACACACGCAATGTTGATGAATCACAGGAAAACCCGGCACCGGAGGTTGTTGAAGACCGGAGCTGCCCGAAATGCGATTCTGACCTGATTATCCGCTCAGGCCGCTATGGGAAGTTCATAGGCTGCAGCAGCTACCCGGATTGCAACTACATCGAGCCACTGGAAAAGCCGGAAGATACCGGCGTGCAATGTCCGGAGTGCAAGAAGGGCACCATCCTGAAACGCAAATCACGGCGCGGTAAAATTTTCTTTTCCTGCGAGCGCTATCCCGAGTGCAAGTACGCCATCTGGAACCAGCCGCTGGCACTACCCTGTCCGAAGTGCCACTGGCCGATTACGTCGATCAAAACCACAAAGCGATCCGGTACCCAACGCGTGTGCCCGCAACAGGACTGCAAATTTGTTGAACCCTGGGATGAAGTGGTCTCTGCCGTGGAAGATATTGAGGCATAGCAACCCTTACTCAATCGAACTGATAAAGAGTCTAATAGCAACAACATCATGAGCTGGCATATCAGGGAAGCCGTCCGCAAGCTTGCCGCCGGTGGTATTATCGCCTACCCGACCGAAACGGTATATGGTCTGGGATGTGACCCTTTCAATGCGATTGCCGTACTGCATCTGATAGATTTAAAGAAGCGAAACATTGAACAGGGATTGATCCTTGTCGCCAGCCAGTTTGAACAGCTCGAACCACTCTTGTGTCCGTTGCGTGCCGAGGTGAGGAGGCGTGTCATCCGGCCAGCCAGGCACCCTGTCACCTGGGTTCTTCCCTGCCTGCGCGCGATACCTGTATGGCTGCGAGGCAAACATGATTCCCTCGCCATCAGGGTGAGTAATCATCCGGTTACCGCAGCACTATGCGACCACTGGGGCGGGCCGCTGGTTTCAAGCAGTGCTAACCTACACGGAAGCCCCCCCGCGACGACTCCACTGGCAGTGCGCAAGGCATTTAATGGACAGCTTGACTACATCCTGCACGGGACGCACGGCAGTACCAACAAACCCAGCCAGATACGCAATGGCCTTACGGGCGAACTGCTGCGCAATAATGCCTGAACTGTATAAACAATTATGAACTGGTAATAGCGATGGCCAACACTAAAATTGACAATACCCAGGTTGAACTTGTGCGTGACTACCTTATGTCATTACAGGACACCATCTGTAATGCTTTCGAGAAACTGGATGGCAGTGACAGTTTTCGCGAAGATAGCTGGTCACGTGAGCAAGGTGGAGGCGGTCGCTCGCGCGTCATGGAAGGTGGCAACATCTTCGAGAAGGCCGGTATCAACTTCTCGCACGTCCATGGAGCCGAATTACCGGCGTCTGCAACGGCTACACGCCCGGAGCTTGCCGGACGTTCGTTTCAGGCCATGGGAGTATCGCTGGTGATACACCCACACAACCCCTATGTGCCGACATCACATGCAAATGTACGTTTCTTCATTGCAGAAAAGCCCGGCTCCGATCCGGTCTGGTGGTTTGGTGGCGGTTTTGATCTGACACCCTACTATGGCTTCAATGAAGACGCAGTACACTGGCATCGTCTGGCAAAGGAGGCCTGCACACCATTTGGTGATGATGTCTACCCAAGTTACAAACAGTGGTGTGATGAGTATTTCTACCTTAAGCATCGTAATGAACCGCGAGGAATTGGCGGTCTTTTCTTTGATGATCTGAATGAGGGTGGTTTCGAAAGGTGCTGTTCCCTCATGATCAGTATTGGCAACCACTACCTGCCTGCCTACGTGCCTATTGTTGAACGACGCAAGAACATGAGCTATGGAGAGCGTGAAAAGGCGTTTCAGCGTTACCGCCGCGGACGCTACGTGGAATTCAATCTGGTGTATGACCGTGGCACCCTGTTTGGACTGCAATCGGGCGGCCGCACCGAGGCCATCCTGATGTCACTGCCACCGGAAGTGACCTGGCGCTATGACTGGCACCCCGAGCCCGGCTCTGCTGAGGCTCAACTCTATGACGTGTTCCTGAAACCGACTGACTGGCTGGCCCAGCAACAACCCTAGAAAATTTTCCTGACTGCGAGGTGACCCTGCTGGCAGGGTCACAGGACTGGTTGCAGCATGACCCGAGCAAGCTCAGTAAAAACACGCCACGTGTGGTGCTGTCACATTCCCCGCTGCAACTTGCTACAAGGGCGGGAACTTCTGGAACGATGATGCCGTGCAGGTACAGGCATTACTGAAAGCGTTCAAGAAGGCAAAAAAAACCCGCCTTGCGGCGGGTTGAAAACGCTTTTCAGCGTCGGAGGAGCCTCTACTACTACAGTGCATGACAAAATCTTCTCTGAGATAGTTCCTGACAGGTACTCAAAGTCGAGAACCATTTCACAGTGCACTGTTGCATCACTGTCTGCTAATCTTATCGGCGCAAGGGCTGAGGTCTTGAGGATAATTTCATGCCTGTTTTTCACACCACATGAAAACCCCATCTCATTGTTTGGAATTGGTATTACTCGCCTTTAACAACTTGCCATGCTGGCGTAGCCAGGCGCTTGCACCTGTAGCAGTGAGGATGCACCACACGGCAAACAATGCTCCAGGCAACGCGGTTTGCGGTGAAAAATGCGCCAGGGCCAGCGCCACACCCAGGCCGGCATTCTGCATGCCGATTTCAATTGCCAGTGTCAGACGATAGTGTCCATCGAAGCCATACCATCGCCCCAGCCACCAGCCGGAGAGATAGCCCAGTGCATTCAGTGATACCACCATGGCAACCACCCAGGCACCGACCGTGGCAATGCGTTCCTGATTGGCGGCCACGGCATAGCTGCAGATAATAATAATCGCCGTCGCAGCCACAGCCGGCGAGACAATGCGCGCAACCGCCAGGTAGGATCCCAGGTATTTCCGCAACCACATCCCCGCACCCAGGGGCAACACCACGGTCAGGAGGATGGTTTCCATCATTGGCCAAAATGGAATGTGCAACAGTTTACCCCCCAGTAACTCGACCAGCACCGGTGTCAGCAATGGCGAAAGAAAGGTCGATACGGTCGTCATGGCTACAGAAAATGCCACTGCGCCGCCAGCGAGATAAACCATCACGTTACTTGCCATGGCACCGGGTGCGCAGGCAACGATAATAAAGCCCAGCTTGAGATCAGGGGACAGCGGGCTCAGCAACGCCAGCACGAAGCCCAGTATGGGCATGACCGTATATTGCGTCATGACACCAATACCGATTTGCCATGGCTTGTGCAACGTCTGCTGTAACTCCGCCGTATTCAGTACTATGCCCATGGCAAACATGGTGGCGGCAAAGAACCACAGGAAAGTGGACTTGAAGACCATGAAAAGTGGTGGAAAGAGATACGCCATCACGGCACCCAGCAGGGTAAGCAGTGCCATCCGGTTGGCAATAAATTTGCAAAGACTTATGACAACATGCATTTTCCACCCGGGAAACACAAAAGGAGCCGCTCGCAGCAGATCTCGGCTGCGAGGCCTGGTGAACGAACTTACACACACCCTATGGTAATGGTACAGTGTTAGGCCCGCCGGATGGGACTGACGCCGGTCCTCATGCAGCGGTAAACTGACGGCAACCAATGAACCGGGAGCAACTGCAGTGACTGATAAAATTCTGGGAAACAGCCGATTCCCCGCTACCCGCATGCGCCGCATGCGATACGATGAGTTCAGCCGGAGCCTAATGTGCGAGAACAGGCTTGGTTGTGCCGATCTCATATACCCGGTATTTGTACTCGAAGGAGAGCAGCTGCGTGAACCTGTCGCATCCATGCCCGGTATAGAACGTCTCAGTATCGACGAACTGCTGAAAGAGGCTGCTGAAATTCATGCGCTGGGCATCCCGGCCATCGCCTTGTTTCCCGTCACTCCGGCGAGCAGCAAATCCGAGGACGCCCGTGAAGCCTTCAATCCTGAAGGGCTCGCACAACGCGCCGTGCGCGCGTTAAAGCAGGCGCTACCAGACCTCGGGGTCATAACCGATGTCGCACTCGACCCCTTTACCACCCACGGCCAGGACGGCCTGACCAATGAAGACGGCTATGTCCTCAACGATGAAACCGTTACAGTACTGGTCAAACAGGCCCTCTCACACGCAGAAGCAGGCGCCGACATCGTGGCGCCCTCTGACATGATGGACGGGCGCATAGGCGCCATACGCACAGCCCTGGAACAGCACGGCTTTATCAATACCCGCATCCTTGCCTACTCAGCAAAGTATGCCTCCAGTTTCTATGGTCCGTTCCGCGATGCCGTGGGTTCCGCCGCCAACCTGGCTGGTGGCAACAAGTACAGCTATCAGATGGACCCCGCTAACAGCGATGAGGCCCTGCGGGAAGTAGCCCTGGACCTGGACGAGGGTGCCGACATGGTGATGGTAAAACCCGGCATGCCCTATCTTGACATCGTGCACCGAATCAAGAAACAGTTCGGGGTACCCACCTTTGCCTACCAGGTCAGTGGTGAGTACGCCATGCTCAAGGCGGCCGCCCAGAATGGCTGGCTGAACGAACAGGCCGTCGTGATGGAGGCTTTGCTATCCATGAAACGCGCCGGAGCCGATGCCATCCTGACCTACTTTGCAAAAACTGTCGGTCACTGGCTTCACGCCAGCCAGTGACCTTCACTCCCACGGCAATGGACCGCTATGCCGTGATGGGCAACCCCGTTGCCCACAGCAAGTCACCCCGCATCCATTCGCTGTTTGCCAAGCAGACCGGCCAGCAACTGCACTACGAGGCCATCCGCGTCGAGTCGGGGAAGCTGGCAACGGCCGTTGCTGATTTTCTCGCCAGTGGCGGCAAGGGTCTGAACATCACGGTACCACTCAAGCAGGAGGCCTGGTCTCTTGCACAGGCTCGTAGCGGCCGAGCTGATCGCGCCGGGGCAGTCAATACCCTGGTGCTTGAACCCACTGGAAAGCACTTTGGTGACAACACTGATGGTGCCGGCCTGGTACGTGATCTGCTGTACAACCACGGCAGCACCCTGCAGCAAAGACGTTTATTGCTGCTTGGTGCCGGTGGCGCTGCACGTGGCGTTATCGAGCCACTGCTGCTGGAGAAACCATCACTACTGGTTATTGCAAACCGCACCGCAGGAAAAGCCGTGGATCTGGCACGTATGTTCTGCGAACTCGGGCATATCGAGGGCTGCGGGCTGGAAGATGTTGCCGGCCAATCGTTCGATCTCATTATCAATGCGACTGCTGCCAGTCTCGCCGGGAAGGTGCCTGCATTGCCAGACAGTGTGGTAACGCCAGACAGCTGGTGTTACGACATGATGTACGCTGACAAACCTACAGCCTTTATGGTGTGGGCACAACAACTCGGCGCAGCACGCTGCCTGGATGGTCTGGGTATGCTGGTCGAGCAGGCAGCGGAATCGTTTTTTTTGTGGCGAGGCATACGGCCGGATACCTCCCCGGTGATCCGGCTATTGCGCAATCGCGCCTAGTCCGATTCGGCCTTGTAACGGTTTTTCAGTTCCACGTAATGCAAAACGTTATACGTCAGGAAAGCCTCTTCCTCAGAGCGTAAAGGACGCGCCTTGCGGGCAGGTGATCCAACCCAGAGGAAGCCCCCCTCAAGCTCCTGGCCGGGCGTTACCAGGCTGCCGGCACCAACGATAGCACCACAATGGATAACCGCACCATCCATCACCGTGGCTGCCATACCAATCAGGCAACGATCCTCCACCGTGCAGCCATGCAATATGGCCTGGTGTCCGACGGTAATGTCGGCACCAATGTGCAGTGCAAATCCACCAGGTGCGAAATCACTGTCATGGCTGACATGCAAAATGGTGCCGTCCTGGATGTTGGTTCTAGCACCGATGTAAATGGAATTAACATCCCCCCTGGCAACCACTTTCGGCCACAGCGACACATCTTCTTCGAGAGTGACTTCCCCTATTACCAGTGCGGTTTCATCCACGTAGGCGCTGTTTGCGATACGTGGCTTGATACCTGCAAAATTTCGTACGGTCACAAGCTACCCCAGCTCAATATCGTGCAATACTGGCTATTGTAGAGCATTGCAACTTTCTGAAAAGAACTACCGTCAAATGGTGTCAGACAGTACACTTTCACAAATGCGCCATTATCAGGCCCGCCGCCGCATATAACGAGGTACTACACGAATGACGAACCCCCTGCTGGAACAGTACGCCCTGCCACCTTTTTCACGCATCAAACCGGAACATATCAAACCCGCCATAGAAACCCTGCTGGCAGAGAGCCGTCAGCTGGTAGAACAGTTACTGCAACAGAACAGTGACTATACCTGGGATAATCTGGTCGAACCACTGGAAGCGATGGACGACC
The DNA here is from genome assembly GCA_022340485.1 of Gammaproteobacteria bacterium. Lineage (GTDB taxonomy): Bacteria > Pseudomonadota > Gammaproteobacteria > UBA9214 > UBA9214 > UBA9214. The sequence goes on from JAJDNX010000054.1 coordinate 30,443, forward strand.
GCATCAGTCGTGCCTGGTCACCAGTCAGTCACATGAACTCGGTCGTCAACAGCGAGGCATTACGAGATGCCTATAATGAATGCCTGCCGATACTGAGTGAATATGGTACCGAGATGGGTCAACACGAGGGTCTGTACAGGGCTCACCGGCAAATTGCGGATGGTGATGCCTACCAGCAACTTGACAGCGCACAGAAGAAAGTCATCGACAACGCGTTACGTGACTTCCGACTTTCGGGTATCGAACTTGATAAGGCTAACCGCGACCGCTACAAGGCCATTCAGCAGGAACTCTCCAGGCTCACCGCGCATTACAGCGACAACGTGCTGGATGCAACCAACGCCTGGCACAGGCAGATCATGGATGAATCCCTGCTCGCAGGATTGCCGGTGAGTGCTCGCTCACTGGCCATGCAAACTGCCAAACAGCGTGGACTGGAAGGCTGGATTTTCACACTGGAGTTTCCCTCCTACTTCCCGGTCTTGACCTATGCAGATAACCGCGAGTTGCGCGAGGAACTGTATACCGCCTATGTAACGCGCGCCTCTGATCAGGGACCGCAGGCTGGTCAGTGGGACAATACCGGAATCATGGAGCAAATCATGGCGCTGCGTCACGAGGCAGCAGAGCTACTGCAGTATAGCAACTACGCGGAGCGCTCACTGGCTACCAAGATGGCAGAATCAACCACCCAGGTCATGAGCTTTCTGGAGGACCTCGCACAGCGCTCAAAACCTGCCGCACAACGGGAGCTGCAAGAACTCAGCCAGTTTGCCCGGGAACACCATGGGCGTGACGACCTGCAAGCCTGGGACATTGCGTATTATTCGGAGAAACTGCGACAGCAGAAACACGCCATTTCACAGGAAGAACTGAAACCCTACTTCCCCGAACCCCGTGTTGTCAGCGGCTTGTTTTCCATCACAGAGAAGCTCTATGGACTGCAAATCGAGGCTGTCAAAGGGATAGACACCTGGCATGAAGATGTTACCTTTTACCGCATCCGGGATGCAGCCGGTGCACTGCGCGGAGAATTCTATCTCGACCTGTATGCGCGCCCACACAAACGCGGCGGCGCATGGATGGATGAATGTATCTCCCGCCGCCGTCATGCTGAGGGCCTGCAACTACCAGTCGCCTATCTGACCTGCAATTTTTCTCCACCGATCGGTGACGAGCCCGCGCTGTTTACCCACGATGAAGTCATTACCCTGTTTCATGAATTTGGCCATGGCCTGCACCACATGCTCACACAGATTGATTATGCCGGCGTTTCCGGCATCAGTGGCGTTGCCTGGGATGCGGTAGAATTGCCCAGCCAGTTCATGGAGAACTGGTGCTGGGAACGCGAGGCGCTGGATCTGTTTTCCGGACATTTCGAGACCGGAGAAAAGATCCCAGAGGTCCTGTACCAGCGCATGCGGCAGGCGAAGAACTTCCAGTCCGCCATGCAAATGCTCAGGCAACTCGAGTTTGCCATCTTCGATTTACGCATTCACCGCGATTACAGCAAGGAAAGTGGTGCACGAATTCATGACACCTTAAACGAGGTCCGCAAACAGATCGCCGTACTGCAACCACCCGCTTTTAATCGTTTTGAAAACGGCTTCACACATATCTTTGGCGGTGGCTACGCAGCTGGCTACTATAGCTACAAATGGGCAGAAGTCCTTTCTGCAGATGCCTTTTCGGCCTTTGAGGAATGTGGCATTTTCGACCGCGAAACCGGTAACAAATTTCTCAAGTGTATACTGGAAAAGGGCGGCTCCCGTGACCCCATGGAACTGTTTGTGGAATTCCGTGGCCGTGAGCCCAGCATTGATGCGCTGCTGCGGCACAGCGGTCTTGCCGCCTAGACTGCAGTGTTTCCCATGGCAACAACACCTCATTTATGCACAACGGTCAACCACCCTGAAGTGCAGCCACCAATTTATCATGGATACGACGCGATCCAGCGAGGTATCGAAACCCGACGGCAAACAGCATGAAAATTGCCACCTGGAACGTGAATTCACTGAAGGTACGCCTGCCACAGGTACTTGACTGGCTGGCGGTCTCACAGGTGGACATCCTGTGCCTGCAGGAAACCAAGACCACTGATGAAAATTTTCCTGTTGATGAAATATCAGCCGCCGGCTATCAAGTGATTTACTCGGGACAAAAGACCTATAACGGAGTTGCCATCCTCAGCAAGCAAGTCGCCACTGACATCGTCACTGACATACCGGGACTGGATGATCCGCAGCGCCGCATACTGGCTGCCACCATTGATACGGTACGGGTCCTTGATCTGTACGTCGTCAACGGACAGGAAGTAGGCAGTGAGAAATATGCACACAAGCTGCAATGGTTGGAAAGGGTTACCGGGTTTATCAGCGAGCAGCTGCAACAGCATGAACGTTTCGCAGTTGTAGGCGATTTTAATATTGCTCCCGACGACCGTGACGTATACGACCCGGAGGCCTGGCATGAACGAATATTATGCAGCACAGCGGAACGGCAGGCATTGCAAAGGATTATCGACCTTGGACTGGCCGACACCTTCCGCTTGTTTGATCAGCCCGAGAACAGTTACAGCTGGTGGGACTATCGGGCTGCTGCATTCAGAAGAAACATGGGGCTGCGCATAGACCTGGTACTCGCCAGTCACTCGCTATCCAGCACTTGCACTGCGTGCCTTATCGACAGGGAGCCGCGCACCCTGGAACGACCGTCTGACCATGCACCGGTGATCGCCGAATTCAAGCTGTAAAGCAGGCGCGCAGGCCTGAATCAAGGTCAGGGTAAAGCAGTGTCACAGCCAGTTCGTCCAGCATCTTGGCATTGCTCATGCGTCTGGAATCATTAAGAAACGAGAGCATGCCTGCAGAGAGCACCTGCGCTGCCTCACTACGGCTAATCGTTGGAGGGCGCGGCAAGCCAGCGGCATCGGCCACCTTGAAAAAGTAATCCGTCATGTTGCTGGGCTGTCCATCACTGACGTTATAGACCGTATCGGCATGCGGACTGTTCATGGCGGCAACGCAGATTCTGGCGAGATCATCGGCATGAATGCGATTGGTATACGGTGAATCTGCCTCGCGCAATACCGCTGTGCCCTCGCGTAACCGTGCCAGTGGTAATTTACCCGGCCCGTAGATCCCTGGTACACGCAACAGCAGCCACTGGATGTTGTGTAATTCACAGTAGGCCTGTAGCTGTTGCTCTGCGTCCAGCCGGCGCTGACCGCGCGCCGTGGTCGGGTTGAGGGCTTGCGATTCAGTGATCCATGCTCCCTGGCAGTCACCATAAACGGCGCTGGTACTGATGTATACGATGCGGCGCGGTAGCGCCGCAGTGTCTATCGCCTGAAGAAATGCATGCATGCGCAAATCCTGCTCCCCATGCGGGGTTGGCGGTGCAAAGTAAAACACCTCATCAAAGCCATCCGCCCAGCCCGTCTTGGCAGCAGGCTGGTCCAGATCGATCACCAGCGGTGCGATGCCTGAAAGCTCGAGTTTTGCTGCACTTTGCTTGCTGCGAACACAGCCTGTGATCTGGCAGGTATCCGCCGGCAACAAGTCGGCCACACGCCGGCCGACATAACCGCAGCCCACGATTAGCACAGATTTATACGGTTTATCTTGCATCCTAAATCGGCGACAATGCCTCTCCCATTCTGTAGAGTTTGCGCACCGCATGTCGTACCAGGTCACCATACAGTCCAGCGGACATACGTTCAGCGTCGAGCCGTCCGAAACGGTTCTCGAAGCTGCGCTGCGCCAGGGCATTATACTGCCCTACGGGTGCCGCAATGGTAAATGCGGTTCCTGTATGGGCGAGGTCATCAGTGGTGCGGTTGGCTATGACAGCGGTCTGCCACCGGCACTCAGTACCGATGCCGCTGAGCACAACAAGGCCCTGTTCTGTCAGGCGTTGCCACGCAGTAACCTGTTCATAAAGATACGCGAAGTCGACGCTGCCAGGGACATCGAGATCAGGACCATGCCCTGTCGGGTCGAAAAACTTGAAAACCTGGCACATGATGTCGTGCGCATTTATCTGAAAATCCCTGAATCCAATCGCCTGCAGTTTCTTGCCGGCCAGTATATCGATGTGCTTCTCAAGGACCACGCCCCTCGTGCCTTTTCGATAGCCAATGCACCGCATGATGACAAATTCATCGAATTGCATATTCGCATAGTCAGCGGCGGCTTCTTCGGTGCGCAGGTATTCGGGCAGATGCAGGAAAAGGCCATGCTGCGCATCCAGGGGCCGCTGGGTACGTTCTTCCTGCGTGAAGACAGCGAGCGCCCTGCGATCCTGATCGGTGGAGGCACCGGTTTTGCTCCCCTCAAGGCGATGCTGGAACATGCCTTTTATACCTCGGTCGAGAAACCCCTGCATCTGTTCTGGGGGGTGCGTGCCAAACGAGACCTGTACCTGGGTAAATTACCTGAACAATGGCAGCAGACCCGCAAAAACTTTCTTTATACTGCGGTCCTGTCTGAGCCTGTCGCCAGCGATAACTGGCAGGGCGAGACCGGCTTTGTCACCGACAGCGTCATCAGACACTACCCGGACCTGTCAGCCTACGATGTCTATATGAGCGGCCCACCGGTGATGGTAGAAACCGGGCACAAGTTGTTCCTGCAGCACGGCCTTAATGAAGAGCGATTTTTTTCTGATGCGTTCGAATACGCCGCACTCTCTGACAAACTGAAATAAAGCAATGCTAGCGCTGCTGAACAGCAGCGAAGATCGCCTCATCACTCGCATTGGCCGCGATCAGCGGTGCATGGACAAATCCCAGTTGCTGTGCCAGTGTTGCCTGACGCCCCCCCATGACTACCAGAGGAATCCTGAGCAACAACGGCCGCCCTTCTGGCCCGGCCATTGTAACGAGGTTCTGTAGCGCCTCGTTACTGGTGATGGTGATGCAGTCAAGGTAGCCGGGCTGCAACAATGCCTGCATGCGCTGTGCATCCACATCAGGACACTTGCGATGGTAAACCTCAACGTAGTCTACCTCGGCACCACGCGCGAGCAATGTTTCGCGTAGCACTTCACGTCCACCGTTGCCGCGGAAAATGACCACACGGTGACCGGACATATCCTGCAGCTCATCCAGTGCCAGCAGGGCCTCACTGTTGTACTGGTGTTCGGGCAGCAGGTTGACGTACAGACCATATTGCAGCAGCGCCTCTGCGGAGCTTGCACCGACCGTGGCAATACGGGTGCTCGCGGGCCAGTCACGGTGATTAAGGATAAACTCAACACCCATTTTGACTGCATTGATGCTGACAAATATTGCCAGGTCATAGTCTTCAAGCGCATCGGTTACGGCCTCGAGGCGGTAGTTGTCAGACGCTTCCAGAATTTCTATCGCTGGCAACCGAATGCAAACATGACCGGCTGCTTCAAGCAGCCCGCAGAGACGCGCCGCCTGCCCGGCCGGACGTGTGACGAGTACGCGGGACTTAGCGTTCCGCACTCAGCAACTCATCAAGAATCGTCCGTGCGCCACGAGCCAGCAATTCATCGGCAAGTTGCTTGCCCAGTGTTTCAGCATGCGCAAAGGAACCACGGACATCGGTACGAATTACCGTGCTGCCATCAGGGCGCCCCACCAGGCCACGCAGTTCAAGTACACCGTCATTCAGCTCCGAATAACCGGCGACCGGGGCCTGGCAACCTCCTGCAAGTGCGGCATTCATGGCGCGTTCAGCATCTGTCCGGTACCGTGTTTCTTCGTGGTTTAAGTCGCTTATCAGTCGATTGATGCGTTCATCATCCGCGCGGCATTCAATGCCAATCACGCCCTGCGCAATCGCAGGTAACATTTCTTCAGCTGCCAGTTCCCGGGTGATGCGAGCCGACAAACCAAGGCGTTTCAGGCCGGCGCAGGCGAGCACGATTGCATCATAATCACCTGCGTCCAGTTTACCCAGGCGGGTACCAACATTGCCGCGCAGGTCCAGGATATGCAGGTCGGGACGACGTGAACGCAACTGGCACTGGCGTCGCAGACTGGAGGTACCCACCCTCGCGCCTTCAGGCAAGCTGTCCAGGGAGGCGTAGTGATTGGAGACAAAGGCATCCCGCGGGTCCTCACGTTCCAGGATGGCGCCAATACACAGACCTGGCGGCAACTCCGCTGGCACATCCTTCATCGAATGCACTGCAAGATCCGCCCGCCCTTCCAGCATGCCCTGCTCCAGCTCCTTCACAAACAGGCCCTTGCCACCAATCTTCGCCAGCGGACTGTCCAGGATGCGGTCGCCCTGGGTGCTCAGCTTCAGTAACTCGACCCGCAGCCCGGGCTGCAATGCCAGCAGGCGGGCACGCACATGCTCGGCCTGCCACAAGGCAAGCGGGCTCTTGCGTGTTGCAATACGTATCAGTTCGGTTGACATCAGTCGCTGTCTCGCTACTTAATAGAGTGAAATGAAACGATTATACAGTCTGGTGATTATAGTATCTGCCTTCCTGTGGCCGGTAGATTCCTCATTGCACGCCGCTATGACTGTCCCCGTTGTCACGAACCTGCAACAGGACGGTAGCCAGGCCGTCTCACAGCGATTGCCGATTCTGCTGACGGTAACCTCCCTTGGGTGCAGTTACTGTGAGCTTCTGGAACAGGATTTCCTGCAGCCCATGATACTTGGCGGTCATTACCGCGACAAAGTCATTATCCGCAAGCTGGAGCTGTACCCGGGCGCTACAGTCATCGATTTTAATGGCCAGTCAATCACTGCCAGTGAGCTGTCCGACCGCTACCGGGTATTCGTCACACCGACCCTGCTGTTTGTCGACGGTAACGGCAAGGAACTCGCCGAGCGCATCATTGGCATCAACACACCGGAGCTGTATGGGGGTTACCTGGACAACTGCATCGAGACCGCATTGCTGTATATCAGGGATCCAGAGAAGGCCGCCCGCATCAGAGGCTGTCAGCTGCAACCGGCTGCAAACAGGGACACGCTTTTCACGACTGCAGCGCCTTGACAAGCTTGCGAACCTCTGCGAGGTGGCGCCGGCTGACTTCCAGTGTCTGTTCAACCCCGGCAAGGGATACCTGTGCATGCCCATCTGCATCCCTACCGAGGCCGGTAATATAGCGCCTGGCAACCAGCGCGTTACGGTGTATACGCACAAAGCGGTCGGAAAATTCCTGCTCCAGTGACTTCAGGGTGTCCTCGATCAGTATCTGGGTATCGGCCGTGCCGACAACTACATATTTCTGGTCGGCCTGGAAATAACGTATCTCGGCCACCGGGATGAGTTGCAGGCTGCCGCGAACATTGGCACAGATGCTCTGCCGCGCACCGGCACGGGTACCGGCTTCCCGCAGGGAGGCAGCCTGTGCCCCGGTCATGCGCCGCGCATGCAACAGCGCATCGACCAAACGCTCCCGACGTACCGGCTTCAACAGGTAGTCGACAGCATGCGACTCAAAAGCCTGCAGCGCATAATCATCATAGGCAGTGGTAAAAATTATGGCCGGAGGTTGCTGCAGTAGCTGCAGGTACTGTGCAGTCTCGAGGCCGTCCATTCCTGGCATACGAATATCCAGTAACAGCATATCCGGCTGCTTATTTTCGCACTGCTGCAGTGCTTCACGGCCGTTGGCAGCTTCCCCGCATACCTCGTGGCCACCGATCTCCTCGAGCATGGAACACAGCCGCGCGCGTGCCGGGGCTTCGTCATCGACGACCAGTATCTTCATGAGATTATCACTTTCGGGAACCGCATAATGACCCTGTAAATATTTTCATCAAGCGACGTTAACAGCTCGGCACCACCGCCGAAAGCGATCTGCAGACGCTGGCGGATATTTTCCTGTGCAATACGGTTACCTTCACGCTGTCCGCCGCTCTCGGTGTCCGGCAGCGGGTTACTGACAGCAATGGTCACCATATCCTGCTGGCAATCACCATCCACATGAATGGTACCGCCCTCGGGTAATCGTTCAATGCCATGATAGATTGCGTTTTCAAGCAACGGTTGCAGGGTCAGCGGGGGCATGCTCACAGCCGCCGGGATCCTCTCCACACTCCACTGCACCGAGAGACGTTCGCCGAGGCGCAGGGTTTCAATATTCAGATATCGCTGTGCCAGCGTCAGTTCGTCCGCAAAGGTACTCTGTTCATGTGAACTGTTCAGCGAGGCACGAAACAGGTCGGATAAATCTTCGATGGCAGACTCGGCGCGCTCGGGAGCGCTCCGGGTTAATGCGGCAATGGTATTCATGCTATTGAAAAAAAAATGCGGGCGTATCCGTGCCTGTAGTGCCTGTATTCGTGCTCGCGCCTCGGCCTTGAGTTGTTGCCGCCACTGGAACTGGACATACAGGTAACGCAGTACAACCGCTGCAATAACAGTGCTGATAATGAGGTTACGCAACAGGAATTCTGCATGCTGCCCGTCATCAACCTGCGGAAACAGGGTACTTGCAAGCATCAAGCCGAAAGCAATCTCGCTGATAATTGCCGTAACCAGCAACACCAACAGGTAGCTCACTATGGCAGCCACCGTATTGCCAAGACGCGCCAGTAACGACCGGCAGACACACAGCAGTGCCGCACTGGTCAGCGCTATCCATTGCATAAATATCGAGATCAGACCGAGATTGACCCACCGATTCTCCACTATCCCCGGACTTACCAGGGTCAGAATGAAGGCCAGCAGCTCGGCAATCACCACCACCGCGAACACCATGCGGACATCACAAAAGCTGGGTAAAAAGAACGGTTCCGCGGACTCGATCGCAAACTGCTCAGCTGGCTGGCGTGGCTTCATGGCTGCAGTTTCAACCCTGTCTTCCCGGCATGCAAGCTTTGCGGTACAGCTTCTTCATGGCTGCCAGGCACTATGCAAAAGGCAAACGCAAACCCGATCGGGATTGGTTATACTGCGGCAAAACAGGCACCCCGGTTAACCACATGACAAACAAAAAACCTTCTGAAAAACCCTGGGGCGGACGCTTCACGGAATCTACAGACGCCTTCGTCGAGGCCTTTACCGCATCGATCGA
>JAJDNX010000059.1 GCA_022340485.1 Gammaproteobacteria bacterium
CGTTCCAGCATGACGCCCATGAAGACGAACAGCGGTACGGCGATCAGGGTAACGTTGGTCATGATGCCATACAGGCGATTGGGTAGGGCATCCAGAAAGGCCGCGTCAAAGCCTCCTGCCAGTTCCCCGATCCAGGCAAACAACAGCGCCGTGCCAGCCAGTGAAAAGGCCACCGGGTAACCGGCCATCAGCACGATGCAGACCGCAACAAACAGCAGTAACGGGATCAGTTCCACCATGCCTTAGCGCTCAGGGTCCATGGGGTTGTCCTGAACCGGCAGCGGCGGATGACCGGCAATCAGCAGCAGGTTGCGCAACAGCATTGAACAGCCCTGCAACAGCAGCAGGACCGCCATCATCGGTATTGTCGTTTTCAGCAGATACACGCCGTCGAGTCCACCGGCTTCGCGCGAGCCTTCGTGTATCGCCCAGGCAGATGAGACATAATCCAGGCTGGTGTACAGCAAGAACAGACACACGGGGAACAACAGCAGCAATGTGCCCAGCAGGTCTACCCAGGCACGTGCGCGTGGCGTCAACTTCTGATAAACGATGTCGACGCGCACATGGGCATCCTGCTTCAGGGTATAGGCGGCACCCAGCATGAATACCGTGGCGTGCAGGTAGGTTACCGACTCCTGCAGGGCAATGGAGCCGCTGTTGAACAGGTAGCGCAGGATAACGATGGCGACAGTAATCAGCACCATGGCCAGGGTCAGCCAGGCAATGATACGACCGGTTGTTTCAGCCAGGCGATCCAGCGTGTCAGCGATTGCTTGCAGGCGTAGGTACATTTTGAGCAGGGCTTCCCTTAATGGCTAATCTGCACCGGCCTGGGTGGTGTGCAGTACAATGCGTCTGCAGTCTTGCAGGCAGTTGCTGGCGGCATCAGCTCCTACCAGCTGTGGATCATCCAGTTTGGCACCATTGGTGCGGGCTCGAGCGGCAATCTGCGGGATTCCAGTGAACCATTGCCATCCCGGTCGTACAGGTAGTAGGGGGGGCCATAGCGCGGCACCACCTTGACCATGTAGAGGCGGCCATTGATGCGGTATTCATGGATGACCGCATCGTTGCGCTTGATGATCTTTACCTCGGGTTCCAGACCCTCATCCTCCAGCCCTGTGGGTGGTGGTACCGACTCCGGCAATGCGGGTGGAGGCGCCTCGGGCAGTGGTTGCAGGCCTTCGGGTTGTGTCTGCTCGGCGGCCAACAGGGTTAACGGGCTGGCAAGTAGCAAGATAAGCAGGTATTTAGGCATTGTTATGGTTCCTGTGGCTGGATCTTGGTGTGAGTGGCGGTGTTTGAGGCCGGAAATGTTAATAATGGTACCATGTCGGCCCCAGCCATCTTCTGTTTCAAGCATAAAGTGAATCATGTCCGAGAAACAATCCCGAACTCTGTTACTGGTTGACGGGTCCTCCTATCTGTACCGGGCTTTCCATGTCCCCAATTTGCAGAAATTGACGGATGCGCACGGTGCTCCAACCGGTGCCGTGTATGGCGTCACCAATATGCTGCGCAGCCTCATCAAGGAGTATCAACCGGAACTGATGGCAGTGGTGTTCGATGCCCGCGGCAAGACCTTCCGTCACGACCTGTATGGAGAATACAAGGCGAACCGTCCAACCATGCCGGAGGAACTGGCCGCCCAGGTAGAGCCCTTGCATGAACTGGTTCGTGCCATGGGTCTGCCGTTGCTGCAGATCGAAGGGGTGGAGGCCGACGATGTCATCGGCACACTCGCTACAGAGGCTACCCGGCTGGGCCTGAATACGGTTATTTCGACCGGAGACAAGGACATGGCGCAGTTGGTCAGTGACCACGTGACACTGGTAAACACCATGTCACGGACCACGCTGGATAACGATTCCGTCAAGGAGAAATTTGGTGTCGAGCCAGCCCAGATCATTGATTACCTTGCCTTGATGGGCGATAGCTCCGATAACATTCCGGGTATCCCCAAGGTGGGTCCGAAAACAGCGGCCAACTGGCTGGCCACTCATGGCACCCTGGATGAGCTCATGGCGCATGCTGGCGAGATCAAGGGCAAGGTGGGTGAAAGTCTGCGAGAGAACCTCGATACGTTGCCATTGTCACGACAACTGGCGACCATTCATTGTGACCTCGACCTGGATGTCGGGCCGCAGGCCCTGCAGGTGCAGGAAGCGGATGTTGACCGACTGCGCGAACTGTATACCAAACTCGATTTCAGGCGGCTGCTGGACGAACTTGACAGCCACTCGTCAAGATCCGCAGCAGCGGACAGGGAGGTATCAGAGGGCGCTATCGGGCCAGACTACGAAACAGTGTTCACCCGGGAACAGCTGGATGCCTGGCTGGTGCGGCTGCAGCAGGCCGGTGTGTTCGCCTTTGATACCGAGACCACCAGCCTTGATTACATGGCGGCGCGGATCGTGGGGGTATCGTTCGCGATTTCGGCGAATGAGGCTGCGTATGTCCCATTGGCGCATGATTACCCCGGTGCGCCGAACCAGTTCAATCGGGAAGAGGCATTGGCTCTGCTACAACCGCTGCTTGAAAATAGAAAGCTATATAAAATTGGTCATCACATTAAATACGACCGTAATGTCTTGGCAAATCATGGCATCAGGCTGAACGGTATACGCTACGACACCATGCTGGAGTCCTATGTACTGGAGAGCACGGCGGTGCGACACGACATGGATTCGGTGGCACTGAAGTATCTTGGACATACCAATATCAAGTACGAGGATGTCGCAGGCAAGGGTGCCAAACAGCTGACCTTCAATGAAGTACCCGTTGAGATGGCGGCTCCCTATGCAGCAGAAGATGCAGATATTACCTGGCAACTGCATGTCGCCATGTGGCCGCAGCTGACTGCAATCCCGGCACTGGAGAAAATTTTCACTGACATCGAAATGCCACTGCTGACGGTGTTGTCGGATATGGAACAAACCGGGGTTGCCATCGATACCGATCTGCTGGCGCAGCAGAGCGTCGAGCTGGCGCAGGGGATTGCTGATATCGAGCAGGAGGCACACCGAGAGGCCGGCCAGCCCTTTAATCTGGGATCACCGAAGCAGATTCAGGAGTTGTTGTTTGACAAGCTGCACTTGCCGGTACTTGCCAGGACTCCGAAAGGGTCGCCGTCGACAGCAGAGTCCGTGTTGCAGGAGCTGGCGCTGGACTACCCGTTGCCACGGCTGATTCTGCAGCACCGCTCCCTGAGCAAGCTGAAATCTACCTATACCGACAAGTTGCCGTTGCAGGTCTGTGCACAGACGGGCCGGGTGCATACCTCCTATCATCAGGCCGTAGCAACCACCGGACGTCTGTCCTCATCGGACCCGAATTTGCAGAATATCCCGGTACGCACCGAGGAAGGGCGACGCATACGCCAGGCCTTCGTGGCCCCGGCGGGCAGGTTATTGCTGGCGGCCGACTATTCCCAGATCGAGCTGCGCATCATGGCGCATCTGTCTGAGGATGCAGGTTTGTTGCAGGCCTTTTCCAAAGGTCAGGATGTCCACCGTGCGACAGCGGCTGAGGTCTTCGGGGTTGCGCCGGAGGCTGTTTCCAGTGAACAGCGTCGCTCGGCAAAGGCGATCAACTTTGGCCTGATGTATGGCATGTCCGCATTTGGCCTGGCGAAGCAGCTGGGCATAGCGCGCGGTGCCGCACAGGAATATATCGATGTCTATTTTTCGCGTTACCCGGGGGTGGCCAGGTACATGGAGGCCACGCGGGAACAGGCGCGCCAGCAGGGCTATGTGGAAACCGTGTTCGGGCGCCGCCTGTATTTACCGGACATCAAGGCCCGCAATGGCCAGCTGCGCGCTGCCGCCGAGCGCACTGCCATCAATGCACCCATGCAAGGCACGGCCGCAGATATCATCAAACGCGCCATGATCGACATGCACCGCTGGCTGGTGAGCAGCAACGATCTGGATATCACCATGATCATGCAGGTTCACGATGAACTGGTGTTCGAGGTGGCCGAAGCGGATGTGGAGGCGGCAAAGATTCCTGTTACCAAACTGATGTGCGGCGCGGCTTCACTCAGGGTCCCGTTGCTGGTGGACATTGGGGTGGGTGCCAATTGGGATGAAGCGCATTAGTTTGCCACTTGCACGACATTCGCTTCTACCTATCAGTAACTCTTTCTATCTACTTGTATTATATAGATTAAATAATATAGTAAAATATAATTATTTTGTATGCTTCTAATAATGATCGATTGAGCTCCTGTTTGTCTGGAGGCTTTCAAAGATCCCAAGAGTTTTAATTTAGATGTAATGATGCAAGTGTAAATTATTTATCCGATTGTTTTTATTGTGATAATAAATAGTGCATGCTTTATATATTTAGTTATCTAGTACAAAAAAATCTGCCCCGCTTTATGGAACTAACCGCTTTACCATCTGTCATTATTATGCAAGGAGACAGCATACCCCCCGCTCCCCTCCCTGAGTGGGTAGTCTCCTGTCTGGTTCCACAGGAGCCAGACCTTTATTCAGCCCCGGCTCATTCCCCCTAGGCCGGGGCTTTTTTATGCACATAGAGAGGTAGTCGATCGGTCGTGGTGGAGCGCATTCCTGCCAGCACCTGGCAGCAGGTCTGCAGGAGCCAGCACCCCTTGATGCTCTGTGACGCTGGGAGTGTTTGCCTAGCGCTCCTGATTCCGGGTGTGCGCAACAGGCTCCAGGTGCTTATTCTTTCCGCTAGGTCAGGTTACCCAGCCACTGGTCCAGCTTCCACTGCAACTCTTCGCAGCCTTCGCGGGTATGGGAGGAGAACAGCTGGAGTGTAGCTTTCGGATGTAGCGGTTGCAGTCTCTTGCGGGCTTCAAAAAGGGCCGCTTTCGCGGGTCCGCGCTTGAGTTTGTCGGACTTGGTGAGTAGCACGTGGGTGAGCAGGTCTGCGCTCCAGCACCACCCGAGCACCTGCTGGTCGACGTCTTTCAAGGCATGGCGAATATCCATCAGTAGAATCACCCCGAGTAATGATTGACGTGTCTCCAGGTAGTTGGAGATGTTGTGTTGCCACTGGCCCTTCATGGTTTTGGAAACCTTGGCATAGCCATAGCCGGGCAGATCAACCAGCCGGATGTCATCGCGAACCTGGAAAAAATTGATCTCCCGGGTACGTCCGGGTGCCTTGCTGATACGCGCCAGCGTGCGTTGCCCGGTAAGAATGTTCAGGGCGCTGGACTTGCCGGCATTGGAGCGACCGGCAAAGGCCACTTCAACACCACTGTCTGGCGGCGCATGCCGGGTGTCGGGCGTACCGAGGATGAAACGGGTTTGCTGGTAGGGATTATTCATGGCCGTGGTTGCATTAGGCGCAGCTGTCAGCGTATGGAAAGCTGTGTTGTGCGCCTATTCTGACACGAATACAGGGCAGCATGTTGCTTTTGGCCTGTTGACCCACTGCCTCCCTGCGGGTATAAAAAGAACCCTTTTTTGCCAGTGTGCAGCTGATAACCCATGCCAGACTGGTCAAATACCAGTCAACAGCCGGATAGACGGCTACAGGAGCAGTTTAGAAATGAAGAATTACCTATCTATTACAGTGACTTTGCTTGCTTCCATACTATGTGCGCAGACTTACGCCGCCACCGAAACCAAGTCCGCAGGGGATCCTGAAGCGGGTAAGGTCAAATCGGCAAGCTGCGCGGCCTGCCATGGCCCGGATGGCAACAGCGTCAATCCGGAATGGCCAAAACTGGCCGGTCAGCACGAAGATTATATGGTCAAGCAGCTGCTCTACTTCCATAGTGGCGAGCGCATGAATGACACCATGAAGGGCATGGTTGAGGGGCTGTCAGAACAGGATGCCCAGGACCTTGCGGCCTATTTCTCCACCCAGAAGGTCAAGATCGGCACTGCTGACCCGGCTCTGGTACAGCTGGGAGAGAAGATCTATCGCAGTGGTAATGCGGAAAGTGGTGTTGCGCCCTGTATGGGTTGTCACGGACCGAATGGTGCTGGCAATCCGGCTGCCAACTACCCGGCCTTGCGCGGTCAGCATGCCACTTATGTCGAGAACCAGCTGCATGGGTTTGCAGAAGGCAAGCGTGTCAATGAAAACTCGTTGAAAATGATGCAGATTCTTGCCTCGCGTATGACCAACCGTGAAATACGCGCGGTAGCCAGTTACATCCAGGGCTTGCACTAGAACAACAGAGGAGCTGCGCAACTGCCTTGGGTGTACACCCGCGGGTCGTTGGTGCTGCCTGATCGGGAGTCTGAAGCACAGGCCAACATAGCGGATAGCGAGAACATCCGCTTTGCCGCCGGCGGGTAGTTGCTTCTACCGGGGTCCACAGCACACCGATCTTCCTGCCGTGACGAAGCTGGCAGCGTCTTTTCCAGCTGAATGCAGGAACAAAGCTCACAACCCGTGCCTGTCCCGTTCAGCCCCGGCATGCTGCCTCCGAGCAATATTCCGATTGTAAAGGGGCTGTGAATCCTGAAAGCTGGCGATACTCAAGTGTACCCGTGAATGAGTCTCGATGCGGAACTGCTGGCCAGAAACGTTGTCGATTTGTGAATAACTGCCATCGAACATGAGGGTATCAGGTTCTGGTGTTGGCTTGCTTGAACTCCGACCACAGCCCCTTAGTTGCGTACCTAGTCATGCAGCGGTTCTCTATACCAGGCAATGTACTGGCAAGATTTAGTGAAACAGCATTCAATGGCGCGGTAGTGGGTAGGTACTATTCGTCTTCCCCGTTCTTGAACAGGTAATGATCAGGATTACTAGATTATAGTCTTCCTAATAATTATAGTTATCACTAATTAAGGAGTTGAATGTATGAATAGGTTGACGCAATTTTTGTTGGCACTGGTTGTCACTGTATTGCTGGCGACTGCTGCCATGGCTGAGGGGTATACGGCAGGAAAGCAATACCAAGTGCTGACAAATCCACAACCCACCAGCAGTGGCGACAAGATCGAGGTTGTGGAAATGTTCTGGTACGGTTGTCCGCATTGTTACCGGCTGGAGCCTTTCATCGAGGAATGGCAAGCCAGTAAAGCAGAGGATGTCGAATTCGTACAGATGCCGGCCATCATCGGCCCGCCCTGGGAATTGCTCGCGAAGGCTTTCTACACGGCGGAGTTTCTGGGTGTAACAGACAAGCTGCATCCCGCGCTGTTTGATGCCATCCATAAAGACCATAAAAAGCTCAATAATGAAGACGCCGTGCAGGCCGTGTTTGTCGAGCAGGGGGTTTCGGAAGAGGACTTTAAAAAGACCTTCAATTCATTTGCCGTGTCTGTAAAGATTAATAATGCACGACTCATGACCAAGCGCTATGCAATTACCGGTGTGCCAACCATCATTGTGAATGGCAAATACAGCACCAGTGGCAGCCTGGCGGGCAGCAATGAAAACCTTATCAAGGTTGTAAACTATCTGATCGATCAGGAACGGCAGGCAGCTGCCCCAGAGGCTGCAGCTACAGCAAGTGAGTAAGCTTTTCAGTATGTTGGCAGTACACACATGCGGCTGCCTTCAATGAGGGCGGCTGATCTTTTTATACGCTGCCTGGAAAATGAAGGTGTTGAGTACGTCTTCGGTATTCCGGGTGAGGAAAATCTGGATGTGATGGATGCCTTGCTGGATTCATCCATCCGCTTCATAACCGTTCGCCACGAGCAGGGTGCGGCCTTCATGGCGGATGTATATGGTCGGCTGACCGGGCATGCCGGTGTGTGCCTTGCAACGCTTGGGCCGGGGGCCACGAATCTCATTACCGGGGTGGCAGATGCCAATATGGACCATGCGCCACTGGTGGCCATTGCCGGGCAGGCAGGGACCAACCGCTTGCACAAGGAATCCCACCAGGTACTGGACCTGACAAAGATCTTCGAGCCAGTCACCAAGTATTCGGCCAGCCTGCTGGACCCGGATATCATCCCCGAGGTGGTGCGTAAGGCGTTCAAGCTGGCACAGAGTGAAAAGACTGGCGCAGCCTTTATCGAGTTTCCGGAGAACATAGCGGAACTGGAGGTCGATCTTGACCTGTTGCCGGTGATGCAGCCATACGACCCGGAGCCCTCCACCGGGAAAGTGGCCGAGGCAGCTGCGCTGATCAGTGCAGCCAGCCATCCCATGATCCTGGCGGGTAATGGTGTGGTACGTTCCGGTGCATCACGGCAATTGGCCGACTTCGCTGAAAAACTGAATATCCCGGTGGCCAATACCTTTATGGCGAAAGGGGTGATTCCGTTCAAGCATCGTTGTGCACTGGGCAGTGCCGGTCTGCAGGCAAATGACTATACCAGCTGCGGGTTTGACCAGGCCGATGTCATCATCTGTGTCGGTTATGACCTGGTCGAGTATCACCCTTACCTGTGGCACCCGAGTCGGGATCGCATCATTATTCATATTGACTATTCCCCCGCCGAAACCGATGCGCACTACCCGGTTGCGGTCGGTGTTATCGGTGATATCAAGCTAAGCCTCGATCGCATTGCCGTACTGACGGTACCGCACCAGGGTGCGCACGTACGTCCCCTGCGCGAACGGCTGGTATGCGAGATGGACCAGCACCGCGAGGACATGGACTTTCCGGTGAAACCACAGAAGATCATCTGGGACCTGCGCACGGCGCTGGATCTGGAGGACATCGTGGTCTGTGATGTGGGGGCGCACAAGATGTGGATGGCGCGCATGTTCCGCTGCGAGCACCCGAATACCTGCATTATTTCCAACGGCTTTGCAAGTATGGGCATAGCGGTGCCAGGGGCCATTGCCGCCAGGCTGGTCTATCCGGATCGGCATGTGGTGGCCGTCACCGGTGATGCCGGTTTCATGATGAATTCACAGGAAATCGAAACAGCGATCCGCTGTAAACTGGCGATCGTTATTCTGATCTGGAATGACAGCAGCTACGGTTTGATAGAATGGAAGCAGATGAACCAGTTCAAGCGCATTTCCAATGTCCACTTCGGCAACCCTGATTTTGTGGCCTATGCAGAATCCTTTGGTGCGAAGGGTTATCGAGTCGAGCGCACGGAAGACTTGCCGACTATTCTGGAAACAGCGCTTGCCAATAATACCGTGAGCATCATCGATTGTCCGGTGGATTACCGGGAAAATATCAAATTAACGGAGCAAATGGGAACCCTGGTATGTCCGACCTAGCAACCGCGCCGTTCCACAAATCCGAACGCAGCTTGCCTGCGGCCGCAGAATCCAACACGGGACAACCCCTTCGCCTGCTCAGCTACAATGTGCAGGCCGGAATTAGCACGGCACGCTACCGGCATTATCTGACGCATAGCTGGAAACACGTGCTGCCACATGCACAGCGCTTCAGTAACCTTGATCGCATTGCCCGGCTGGTGAAGGACTATGACATTGTCGGTTTGCAGGAACTCGATGCCGGCAGTCTGCGCAGCGGCTATATCAACCTCACCGAATACCTGAGTGAAAAGGCACATATGCCGTTCTGGACAGACCAGACCAACCGCCGCATCGGACGCTTTGCCCGACACAGTACCGGCGTATTAAGCCGCTTTCAGCCCACTGAAATTATCGAGCACCGGCTGCCCGGTAAGATCCCGGGACGCGGTGCATTATTTGTTCGCTTTGGTCATCGCCAGGACTCACTGGTCGTTCTGATCCTGCACATGGCACTGGGACAGCGAGCGCGGTTGCGCCAGTTTGACTACATCAGCGAAATCGTCAATGAATACCGCCACGTGATTGTGATGGGCGACCTGAATTGTCCCTCGCAAAGCGCCGAAATGGACTACCTGATCAACCGTACCATGATGAGTGAACCCATTCATGGTATGTGCACCTTTCCCAGCTGGCGTCCGCAGCGCAATATTGACCACATCCTGGTCACCCCGACGCTGCAGATAGACCATGTAAAGGTCTTGAGCTTTTCTCTTTCAGACCACCTGCCAGTGGAAATGCAAATCACCCTGCCGGAATCGTTGCATCTCGGCAGTTAGAGGCCTGGCGTCAGATAAAAAGGGTGATGTCCGCGCCCTTTGCTGCAGTCAGGTAGCTGGCCGCGCCTGCCCATTCACTGACTTCAGGAATAAAGTCCTCCTGCTTCCAGCCAAACAGGTCAACAGTCATCTGGCATGCCACCAGCTTGACATCCGCCTCGATGCAGAGTTCGCGCAGTTCAGGGATCGTGGCCACGCCCTTGTTTTTCATGGTCTGCTTCATCAGCGAAGTCGCAACCGATTCAAAACCCGGGATACCGGCCATTAACACGTTGGGCATATTCCATTCAACGTTCTGGAACCACTGAGGGCCAAACGGCATCTTCATCGGCATGGCCGGGTTTCCCAGCGGGCTGATATGAGGGCTTAAATCCTTCTTCAGCAGTGCCAGACCGTAGAAGGTAAAAAACAGCGAGGTTTCCCAGCCCATGGCCGCGGCAGTAGCTCCGAGTATGAAGGGTGGATAGGCCCAGTCAAGCGTCCCCTTGGTTACCATGATCGAGAGCCGGGGTGTTTTGTTTTCATCCGCCGCTGCCATACTCTCGGCCAGGCGCTTATCAAACCATGCATTCAGTGCTTCGGATGACATGCCGGCAAGTGCCTGTCCGTTGATTTCTTCTGCTGCATTCATAGCGGTTCCCCCGGAACGGTTTACTGGTGCACCGAATGTTGCCTATTGCAAGTCGGCATTATGTGAATAGTAGCGCATCGGGCGATGGCTGCAAGTCAGTAGACGCGGATGGTATGCTCGATCCAGGGGGATGAAGCCAGCAATGTGGCTGTCTGCTGTCAGCTGTGACACATTCCTTTCAGCAGCATGTCGGCATAGCCGATGATGCCCAGCAGCTTCCCCTGTTCAATAACCGGCGCATAGGAAAAGCCCAGCTTGTTGAACAACCGGGCACAATAGCGGATGTCCATATTCGGATCCACGCTGACCACCGGTTTGCTCATGATCTCGTAGATGTTGACGCGCTCGGGAGCACGACTGACAGCGAGCACCTCGCGCGCGATATCGGACAGTAGCACGATGCCGTACTCATCGTTCTCATTACGCTTGTCAACGATCAGCACCACGGCACCGGTCTCCTTCATCCTCGCCAGCGCCTGGTCGGTCATCATCAGGCCGTCTACCAGTTGATAATTGCCGGTCATTACATCTCTGACACGCACCGACTGATTGTTACTCATAGTTTGTCCTCCACGACTTCAGATAGCTTGCTAATTTGCAGGTTCACACCGACCGCATCCTCGACGTCCAGCTGAAAGGCGATACCGGTACCCGGGCCCTCATCGAACTTTCCTATTGCCGATATGCATTCAAGGATATCCCGGCTCATGTGTTCCTCGACCAGGAACATCAGCATGTCACGCTGTGTTTCCAGATTCAGTCCAAAGAATGTTTTTGCAGCCTTGATGCCCTCGCCGCGTACCTGGTTGAGCACAGTGGCACCCGTGGCGCCGGCCTTGCGGGCCGCATCCAGAATCGCACTGGTTTTCTGGTCTTCGACCAGCGCTATGATTAGTTTGAAATGCATGATGTCTTACCTCGTTTGCCTGTCGCTGTAGTTTATTCCGAATCCTCTGAATCATTGTCATTTCTGGCATTATTCATCCTGCGCAGTCGCCATTCACCCAGTTGTGCGTAGCCCATCACCGACATGATCGGGAACAGGCTGGCAAAGGCAATCAGGCCAAAGCCGTCCAGCAGTGGGCTGCGGCCGGGTATGGTGCTGGCCAACCCCAGACCGAGTGCCGCGACCAGCGGCACCGTCACCGTGGAGGTGGTCACCCCACCGGAGTCGTAGGCCAGTGCAATGATGCTGCGTGGTGCATACAGCGTCTGGATGAGCACGATGATGTAGCCTGCGATGATGTAGTAATGCAATGGCGTACCGGTGATGATCCGGAAGGTCCCGAGCGCGATGCCGACGGCGACACCGATGGCCACCGCGGTACGCAGACCCCACACCGTGATTGCACCGGCGGAGACCTGATGCGCCTTGATGGCAACGGCGATCAGGGACGGTTCGGCGATCGTTGTGGCAAAGCCGATTGCAGCGGCAAACAGGTAGATCCACTTGTAATCACTCCACTGCAAGCTGTCACCCACAGCATGAACCGTACTGCGGATAAATTCCGGGTCTGTAAGCTGTTGGGCCATGAGCTTGCCAAGCGGAAACAGTGCCTCTTCTAGTCCGACCAGGAACAGGGTCAGGCCAATCAGCACATAGACGAAGCCTACCAGCACAGATTTCAGGTTTGGTATATTCTGCCTCAGCACCAGCAGCTGAAAGCCGAAAATGATGCCGGCAATCGGCAGCACATCGCTGATTGTGGAAATGCCGGTATTCAGCAAGTGCTGCAGGAATTCCATCAGACCACCATGCCGTATGCCATGACGAATATCATCGGCGTCAGGGATGCAAATGCAATCAGTCCAAAGCCGTCGATCATCGGGTTCCGACCCTGAATACTGCTCGCCAGTCCGACACCGAGTGCCGTGACCAGCGGCACGGTGACTGTCGAGGTCGTGACACCGCCCGAGTCATAGGCAATACCGATGATTTCCGGGGGTGCAAACCACGTCATAATGACCACGCCGATGTAGCCACCCATGATGAAGTACTGGATGGGCCAGCCGCGGATGATGCGAAACACGCCTGCGACAATGGCGACACCGACGGCCACGGCCACCGTCAGGCGCAGGCCCAGTGCATAGCGTGCCATGGAGGCAGGTTGCTGTGCGATGTGTCCGTCGGCGGCGGCGATCTTGGCGGCCTCGGCGGCGACGGCCGTGAGGGCCGGCTCGGCGATGGTGGTGCCGAATCCGAGTGCAAAGGCGAAGATCAGCAGCCAGAACAGATTGGCTTTGCGTGCGAAGGCATAGGCAACCGTTTCCCCAATTGGAAACAGTGCCTGTTCCAGGCCGCGTACGAAGAATGCCAGGCCGAGAATGACCAGCAGTGTGCCTAACAGTATCCCGCCCAGATCCGGTACCGGCTGCCGGATGACCACGATCTGAAAAAAGGCGACTACCAGTATGATGGGCAACAGATCACGCAGGCTCGAGAGCAGGGTACCGAGAAAGACTCTGAACTGGTTCAACGTGGCTGTCTCATGTCCTGTCGTTACCGCGGTTCCAGGAAGGGTTGCACTGCAGTTTTTACATCATCGCTGTTGCCGGTTTATCATGAGTCGTCATCTACCGGCTTGCCGGATAATACCTTCCTGCCGGTAAACATTGCCGATATGATGCTGCCGCCTTCACGCAGGTCGGTAACGACCACGGCAACGATATGCAATACAATCAGCAGCATCAGTGCATAGGCAGTGTACAGGTGAATTTCACCAAACGGTTCCTTGAAGGTCTTCAGCTGTTCTGCCCTGGAGGGCTCCAGGCCGGCCGGGTCATAGGGGATGAGGCTGTCCGGATCAACCCCGGGTGCAGCAACATAGCCGGCGACCAGTGATCCGAATGGCGGGTAGTAAATATCGGTCGCTGCACGGATCAGGCCGGTGAACGCCATCACCAGCATGAGTAGCAGCAGGCAGCAGACTGCGAGCCGCCCCAGTGGATTATGGCCGACAAATTGCTGTGTATTGCCGGAGCGCATGGAAGTACGGTAGTCGCGCAGTGATTGCATAAAACCCCTGCCAGGCAGGATGGCGCGCCAGCGGGCATAGCGATTACCGAGGAAGCCCCAGAGAATTCGAAAGGCCAGGTTTACTACGAACACGTAGCCAATGATGACGTGGATCGTCTTTAGGCTGATTTTTGCTTCCATGCTGGTGATGCCAAGCTCTTTTTTGAACAGCATCAGCAGGCCAAAGAAGATCAGGCAAATCACCGCGCTGAAGTTGATCCAGTGGAAAAGCCTCGTTGGCAGATCCCATGCTTTGTAAATCTTCAGTTCTGATTGATTCATGAGCGCCTCTGTGCAGGGTTCCTGGATGACGCATGCCACTGACTGGAAGCGGGGATGTCCCGCCGGCCTGTGTCAGGCAAATGTCGCAATTTTAAGGTGTGTGTTCATTGACCAGGGTCAATTAGGGTGATGTTACCTTGAAAATAAAGAATAATCCGGAAATGGGTATTGGAATGTTCATTCATTTGAACAGTGAGTGAGGCGAATCATGGCGGTAAGAACGGTATTAAAGATGGGCAACCCCAAGCTGCTTCAGGTTGCCAAACCGGTCAAGATGTTTGCGACGCCGGAACTGGATGCACTGGTAGAGGATCTGATGGATACCATGCAGGCCGAGGACGGTGCCGGACTTGCGGCGCCACAGATAGGGGTCGGAATACGCGTGGTGGTGTTTGGTTTCGAGAGCAACATCCGCTATCCCGAGGCAGCACCGGTACCGCAGACCGTGCTGGTAAATCCGTTAATTGAACCCCTCTCCGATGAGCGCGAAGCGGCTTGGGAGGGTTGTCTCAGCGTACCGGGACTGCGTGGGGTTGTGCCACGCTACACCCATATCCGTTACCGCGGCTTCGATCAGTTTGGTGTGGCCATTGAACGCGAGGCACATGACTTCCATGCGCGGGTCGTACAGCATGAGTGTGACCACCTCGACGGCATTCTCTATCCGCAGCGCATGACCGATATGCGGCTGTTCGGTTTTACCGAGGTACTCGAGGGCCTCGCTGGCGGGTCTTGAAGGCAACTAGGCCACACAGGCCGCATGGATCATCGCGGCATACAGGCGTGCTGCGTCGAGTGTTTCCTGCAGTGAGACATGCTCATGGCGCGTGTGGGCCACTTCCAGCCGTCCGGGACCACAGATTACCGGGATCGAGCCCTTCTGGTGAAACAGGCTGCCGTCCGAGTGTGAACGGAACGCCGCAGGAGACCAGTTAAGACCCGTCGTCTGAAATGCCTGGCGCAGTGGGCCCAGCAGCGGTTCATCCGCTGCGTGGGCATAGCCATTCGCCCAGTAGAGGTTCTCGAACTGTAACTCGCAGCGCGGGTGGGTGGCCTGTGCCTTGTTGCGTGCCTGCTCGATCAGTTCCTCAATGACGCGTTGCTCGACAGCGGGTGGCGCGTGTATATCGATGGCCGCTTCACATTGCTGTGCAACCATGAACAGGCCGGCACCGCCGCGGATCTCGCGCGGGTTGAACGTCAGACCAAGGGCCTCTTCGGCACCCGATTCCAGCAACTGCTGCATCCAGGCCAGCATGGCGTGGATGGCACTGGCACCCATTTCCGGCAGTGCGGCATGGGCGCGGGCACCATTCGCTGTCAGCAGGCATTCGTAGTAGCCATAGTGATCCACGCAGGGCACCAGGCCGGTGGGTTCGCCGATCACGGTGAGCGGTGCAGTACGCCATTCCAGCAACGCCTCGGATCCGTCGCCATACTCTTCCTCGCCAACCACCAGCGCGACGGTCAGGCCGCGCGCAAGGGGCACGCCGGACCGGACCACGGCGATCACTGCCTCGACGATGGCCGCACAGCCCGATTTCATGTCCGCGCTGCCAAGACCATGCAGGATGTCGCCTTCACGGTGCAGGCGTTGCTCCTCCTCGTCAATGAGTGGCACCGTGTCGACGTGGCCGACCCACATCAGTGCGGAGGGTTGTGGACCGATTTCGATGATCAGGTTGGCACGGGTATCCGCTGCCGGGCCACTGCCCGACGCTAGCGTCTGGCGTACGTAGTGTATGCCGCACTCTTTGAGACGTGTGGCAAACACCTGCATGGCAGGTTCCTCGGCATAGGACGGGCTGTACTGCTCGACGGCGTCCGTCAGCAGTGTAATGAGCTGTTCCTTGTTGATCAGCCCGAGTATTCGATCCAGCTGCTTACTCATGGTCTTTCTTCTTGCGGCGGCCTGACGGCTTCTTGCCACGCAGGCGTTTGTAGTCGGGATGGCTGGTGAGATTCTTGCTGAGGTAGATATGGCGGTCCTCGCGCAGGAAGTCGTGCTTGCGAAACAGCTTCAGGGCTGCCTTGTTCGCTGCATCGGTATCCACGATCATCATGCGGGCACCCGCACGGATAAAGGCCTCGGTGATGGCAGCAATTAGCTGGGTGGCAATGCCACCACCCTTCAATTCCGGATCGACGGCCAGCCAGGTGAGGTAACCATAGCTCCAGGCACTGTTGCGCTTGTCGATGAGTGATCCCAGTGCAAAGCCTGCGAGCCTGCCCTTGCATTCGGCGACAAGGCAGAATTCCCCATCGGAATGGAACAACCCCACCGGCTCGTATTCATCCCAGGTGCGGTACAGGCTGGGCCATTTGTCGGCGGTGAATACGGACTCGCCAAGCGCATACACGACCGGCAGATCCTCCAGCTCCATTTCGCGCACTTCAATGTCCTTGCGGGCGGCACCCATAGCGTTTTATCCAGGTTGATTTCAGGAGCGCGAGTATACCCGATATCGATAAAAGTCCCTTGATGGAATACGCGTCCCGTTGCTGGCTGCGGCCGAAGCGCAGACGCATCGAATCGCCAATCCCGGGTATTTGTCTTGATTCTACGAGTGCAATGGGTTTACCCTCGACAGAGGTGTATGAACAAACGGATACGCAAATTGATGCTGGTTTTTATAGCCCTTGCACTGGCGGTTTCGCCCATGCGCGGCTTGCTGGCAGAATCGCTGCCGACCGCTGCAGGTGACACGACTCACTGCGACCAGATGCAAATGGCGATGCCAGCAACGGAGCACAGGGCTGGCATGCTGGACTCAACGGCAGACACACAGGGTCACGGCTGCAATCAGGACTGTGGTGGCGACTGTTGCGACGGTGCCTGCAATGGCTGTGCACACACCACAATAGCGATATCTGGCACTCTTATAATCACGTCCGACCAGCATTACGCCACACTGAATGTAATTGCTTTCCATGGCATCTCCGGACGCACAATCCACCCGCCGTTTCGACCCCCCATCTCTCTCCCAAGCTGATTCGACTCACGACCTCGGCGCTGCTTCCTGTGGCAGTTTCGCCAGGCGTGATCTGTTCCTCTTAAATGGCTATGGAGAATCGCCATGCATTGTTCACAGAGTACCCTCCGGTGTCCCTGCAGGATTGCCGAGTTAAAGACCGCAACCGTCATTCATCATTGTCGATATCCACGCGGGTATGCGGCAAGGCAGTTTCTACCGACTGTGGCACTGCTGTTGCTGGTCACACTGGCGACCGTCGTACACGCGTCCCCGCTAGACACTGCAACCTCAACCGTACTTCCACTGGAGGATGCGGTTGCTCTGGCAATTGAAGGCAACCCCGGGCTTGCCGAGATGCAGGCACGCGCCGAGGCCATGTCTGCCATCCCTCCTCAGGCAGGTGCATTGCCTGACCCGATGCTCACACTGGGTGCCTTGAACCTGCCAACAGACACCTTTGATCTCGAT
>JAJDNX010000075.1 GCA_022340485.1 Gammaproteobacteria bacterium
AGGGGCACTCCCTCTTCCAGGTAACGCCGGGAGGCATCATAGATACTCATCTGCTCACCACCGGGCTGGTGCACGGTTATGCCACCCTCGGTACCCGGCGCAAGCTTGTTTCGCAGGCGGATATTGGCAAATGTTCCGCGCATCATGACCTCATGGTTGCCACGGCGCGAACCCAGCGAGTTGAAATCGCCCGGCGCAACCCCGTGTGCCTTCAGGTAGATACCTGCCGGACTGTCTGCCTTGATTGCACCAGCCGGAGAGATGTGATCCGTCGTTACGGAGTCTCCCAGCAAGGCAAGTACCCTTGCACCACGGATATCGCCCAGTGCCTCCGGTTCACGGCTGATTCCCTCAAAGTAGGGCGGTTTGCGAATGTAGGTTGAATCTGCCTGCCATTCGTAGCGCTTGTCTTCCGGAGACGCAAGTACATTCCAGCGTGTTTCACCGGAAAACACCGCTTCATAGGTGTTGCGAAATTCCTCTTCGTTGACACTGTCTGCAATGACTGCACGAATTTCCTCCTGCCCCGGCCAGATGTCTTTGAGATAAACCGGATTGCCACCGCGATCGGTTCCCAACGGCTCGTTTATCAGGTCTATGTCCATGCGTCCTGCAAGGGCATAGGCGACGACCAGTGGCGGCGAGGCGAGGTAGTTCATGCGGACTTCGGCATGGACGCGTCCCTCGAAATTGCGGTTACCGGAAAGTACCGAGCACACCGTGAGATTGCCTTCCTGGATCGCCTTTGAAACCGCTTCGGGCAGAGGGCCGGAATTGCCAATACAGGTAGTGCAGCCATAGCCGACTGTATGGAATCCCAGTGTCTGCAATGCCTCTGTCAGTTTTGCTTCTTCCAGGTAAGCCGTCACCACACGTGAACCGGGGGCCAGCGAGGTTTTCACCCAGGGCTTGACCTGCAGCCCCAGTGCAACCGCTTTCTTTGCCACCAGCCCGGCCCCCACCATGACGGACGGATTGGAGGTATTGGTACAGGAAGTGATCGCGGCAATGACAACCACGCCGTCATCCAGTGTCACTGACTGACCATTGATGACGGTATCAATCGCCTGACTGCTGATGCTGCCCTCCGACTTGAGGGTGGCGAGTGACTCGAGAAAGCGTGGCTTGATTTCGGTGAGCGCGACACGGTCCTGCGGGCGTTTCGGGCCGGCCAGACTCGGAACTACGCTGGCCAGGTCCAGCGAAACGGTGCGGGTGAAGTCTGCCTCGGGTGTATCGGGGTCACGAAACATCAACTGCTCGCGGGCATAGGCCTCGGTCAGGGCAATCTGCGACGCACTGCGTCCGGTCAGCTTGAGGTAGGCCAGTGTTTCTTCATCCACGGGAAAGAACCCGCAGGTGGCGCCATACTCCGGCGCCATATTAGCGATGGTGGCGCGATCGGCAAGCGAAAGATGCGCAAGTCCATCGCCAAAGAATTCGACAAACTTACCAACCACGCCCTCCTGCCGCAGGATTTCAACCACGGTTAACACGAGATCCGTGGCAGTCGCCCCTTCCGGCAGTTTGCCGTGCAACTTGAATCCCACCACCTGGGGAATCAGCATTGATATGGGCTGCCCCAGCATGGCGGCTTCCGCCTCGATGCCACCGACGCCCCATCCAAGCACTCCCAGGCCGTTGACCATGGTGGTATGCGAATCGGTACCCACCAGGGTATCCGGATAGGCCTGGAGCACATCCCCCTGTTGCATTTCGAAAACCACTCGTGCCAGGTATTCAAGGTTGACCTGGTGCACAATGCCGGTGTCCGGTGGCACCACCTTGAAATTGGAAAACGCCTTCTGACCCCACTTGAGGAAACTGTAACGTTCCTGGTTACGCTGGTATTCCAGCTCGCTGTTCAGGTCCATGGCGCCAGCAGACCCGAAACTGTCAACCTGCACCGAGTGATCGATCACCAGCTCTGCCGGCTGCAGCGGATTGATCCGGTCAGGGTCTCCACCGAGCTCGGTCATGGCATCCCGCATGGCGGCAAGGTCAACAACCGCAGGGACCCCGGTAAAATCCTGCATCAGAACCCGTGCAGGCCGATAAGCAATTTCTGTCGACGGTTGTGCCTGCGGATCCCAGTGGATCAACGCCTCGATATCACTCTTGTTCACAGTGCGCTCGTCTTCATGGCGCAGCAGGTTTTCCAGCAATATTTTCAAGGAGCAGGGCAGGCGCTTGATATCGTAGTTCTCATCGAGCTTTCGCAAACTGAATATTTCATAACTGGCATCACCAACAGTGAGGGTATCACGGGTGTTAAAGCTGTTGTTCATGAGTTCTCCCTGAACCATATCATCACGGTAAGACTGGCTGGATAAATGGCGTGATTATACATGGAATTCTGGCTTGCATTTGTTTCTCAACCCGGCGGCAAGGGATCATCGGGTTTCGATGGCCAGCCGTTCAAGAGTGTGAGTTACAGGCAACTAGACGGATCGACGTGCCTCGGCAAGCAACTCTGCACAACATTCCAGGAGTTGCTTGCGTTGAAAAATCAGTCTGACTCGATTCCCCCCTCGCTGTTTCCACAGCACGGCCGCGCGCATGCCGGCAAGCAACAGTGCACGTATCATGTTTTTACTGTCGCTGTTACGCAGTACACTTTCTTCACCTTGCACCATGATGCGTGGTTGCAGGGTACTGACCGTATCCTTGTAGACCTCCGCCAGCGCTGCGATGATGCCGGGATCAAGCACATCAGCCTGTTTTATTTCCTCTTTAACCCTGTCAATGCCACGGGCAAGCTTCTGCATTAAATCAGACTGACGGGTCAACTTGCGTTCGAGGTGCATAAGGGTGATGACATAGCCTGTCAGGACCAGGTCACGCCGTTTGCTGTTATTAGACAGCTGGCTGGTTACCAGATCCAGCCCGCTAATAAGTGCTCGGCTGTCACCATAAACCGCAATGGTCGATTCAGGGTCTGTATTCAGGATGCTACTGATGCTGGCCCTGGTGGCGGCTGCATCCCGCCGTTCGCCCTGGGCCGTTTGCTGTACCAGTTTGACAGCCTGGTACATCCCGGCAAGGGCAATACTTCGATCGCGTATCTCACTGTTCATTTGCTTGCTCATTCAGCGTGTGCATGCCACATCAATGACTGCGCCCCCAAGGCATTCTTCCCCGCGGTAAAATACTACCGACTGTCCTGGTGTTATTGCCCGCTGCGGCTGTTTGAAATGGACACGGCACTGCTCTTTATCGAACACTGTCAGCTCACATTCCTGCAGCGGCTGGCGGTGACGGATACGGGCGCTGCAGCCAAGTGTCTTCGCCGGCGCAACACCGTTGATCCAGTGTAATTCACTTGCCTGTAAACACGTACTGAACAATGCCGGGTGATTCACACCTTGTGCCACTCTCAGGATATTGTGCTCTATATCCTTGCCAGTTACATACCAGGGCTCGCCGGATGCATGGCTGCGTCCGCCGATACCCAGGCCTTGACGCTGTCCAATTGTATAGAACATCAATCCCTCGTGTTGTCCAATCACCTCGTCATCGAGGGTACGAATCTCTCCCGGATTTTTTTTCAGGTATTGCGCCAGAAACGTACTGAAACGGCGCTCACCGATAAAGCAGATACCGGTACTGTCTTTTTTTGCGTGCACGCTGAAACCCGCCTGCTTCGCGAGTTCCCGAACTCTCTGTTTGTTCAGTGTGCCGAGGGGAAACAGGCTGCTGGCTAATTGTGCCTGGTCAAGCGTATGCAGAAAGTAGGTCTGATCCTTGTCTGTATCTACAGCTTGCAGCAGTCGCACCAGCGGCTTTTTCTCAATACGCGCATAGTGGCCGGTCGCAATGTAATCCGCACCCAGCCCCGTGGAATAATCCAGAAAGGCCCTGAACTTGATTTCCCGATTGCATATTATATCCGGACTCGGTGTACGACCAGCCTGGTACTCTGCCAGGAAATGCGCGAATACACGGTTCCAGTATTCGGAAGAAAAACTGACCGTATGTAACTCGATATCAAGCTGCCCAGCGATTGCGCGTGCATCGGCAAGATCCTGTGCGGCGGGGCAATAGTCTTCCTCATCATCCTCGTCCCAGTTTTTCATGAAGACAGCCGCAACTTCATGACCCTGTTGTTTCAACAGCATTGCTGCCACCGCCGAATCAACCCCACCGGACAGGCCAACTATAATGTTACTCATGTACTCGCCAACACAGTCAATTCATGGGGTGGGCTGGTTACTATCCAGTCAGGAAGAAAATCTCGTGCCAGGGAGCAAGATTACAAAGTGACAAGCTATCTTCTCGCATGCCTTTTCTCCCGGGACCCCTGCACCTTGATGAAAACCAAGATCGCGAGTAAGCAATGGCCGCTAATTTTAACCAAGATAGGACAGCAACGTCAGTGGATAGCGGACACCGGCCAGGTAATCCTCTACCGAGCGCAACACCATGGGGCTGCGCAACCGCTCCTGCTGACTTTTGATTTCTTCCAGGGTTAGCCAGAGTGTTCTTTCAATATCCGCATCCAGTTCACTTTCCGGGTCATGCTGCAGGCCCTTGCCGGAAAAATTCACCCGCAGAAAGGTTTGCTCCTTTTCAGGATGTCGCCACTGATAGATGCCAACCAGTGATTCTGGTAGAAATTCCCAGGCAGTCTCTTCGCGTGTCTCGCGAATCACCGCTTCCAGAAGTGTTTCGCCCGGTTCAAGGTGCCCAGCAGGCTGATTGTAAACGGTCTTGCCCGAAACCCGTTCCTGCACCAGCAGAAAACGGCCATCGTTTTCCATGAGAGCCGCGACCGTCACGTGAGGTTTCCAGATCATATCAAGAAAAACAGGTAGTTATCGTGTAACAATACGAGACTTCAAGCCATAGCTCAGGCATCGGAAGAAGGGCTCAGCCAAGCACCGGATTGGCAGATAATTGGCGCTCGCACAAGTTCCTTGATTCCAATATACTTCGCAACTCGTTAAAGACGCTGGAGTTATATAGCCTATCTCAGGCAAACTCTCATTGCATCATGCTAACGACACACCAACTACAAAATTTTTCGCATTCTGGAGGAACTGAAAAATGACTGGCTTGCTAAGAAAAACACTGTTTGCAGGATTCTTATTTGCCCTTTCAGCAGGTTTCGCACTTGCTGACGATATACTCATGCCATTTGTTCTGGCAGGGACCACATCGGATGACGTCAAGACCGCCGCTGCCGCAACAAAATCCAAATTAACCGCTGCCGGCTTTGAAATTGTCGGTGAATATTCCCCTTACGATGGTGCCGACATTATCATCGTCACCAATGATGCACTCAAGGCAGCCGCCGCCAAGTCTGAATTTGGCGCCTATGGCGCAGCACAACGTGTCTCGGTTACCAGAAACGGGGACACCACTGAAATTGCCTACACAAACCCGGTCTATATGGCTGCCGCTTATCGTATGGCATCTGACCTGGCGGATATCCGGGCCCAGCTGGAAGGGGCACTGGGAGCCGAGAAGGATTACGGTTCCGAGAAAAACCTGACCGCCGATGATCTGCGCAAGTATCACTACACCGTCATGATGGAATACTTCGACGACCCCAGTGAACTGGCAGAATATGACAGCCAGGAAGAAGCCCTGAAGGCCGTCAATGATTCACTCGCCGCCGGACTGGGTGGTACCGCAAAGGTCTACCAGATCGACATCCCCGGCAAGGAGGAATCGGTTATCGGTGTCGCACTCAAGGGCAAAAACCCTGAGGATTGCAGTGGTGACGAGTTCATCATGAGCCGTATCGACAAGGGAACACCGCGTTCAACCGCGCACCTGCCTTATGAAATCGTCGTCTCCGATGGTACTGCCTATGCACTGTTTGCACGTTTCCGCATCGCCATCAACTGGCCGCATCTGCCGATGGTCGCGAGTGAAACCGGCGGGACATTCATGAGCATCATGTGCTCACCGGGTGCCATTGAAGAAGCACTGATCGAGGCCTCCGGCGAGACACCCTAATACCGGCAGACCCTGCTGATAACTACACAGTAGTGGTACACTACACGGGCCCCTGCAACGCAGGGGCTTTTTTTTGCCCTGTAATCCTGGTCAAGCAGTCAAGCCGGGTACAGACGGTATCTCAAGCCTGAACGGAAAGGTCGACCTCACCGACCTATTTTCCTGCCGCGGGATAGAACTTTTCCTCACTATAAGCCGTCAATATCAATGATAAAATTGCCCTATGGTACATTTGACAGGAACTTGATAGGCTAGAATTGTAATCATGGCAAACGAACGGGAACACAGAGGTGATGAGGGTCTGGCACTCAGAGAGGCCAAACCTGAACTCAAGGAGCCATCCATGTACAAGGTGGTGCTCCTGAATGATGACTACACGCCCATGGAATTTGTGGTGACTTTACTTGAGAAGCTGTTTGGTATGGATCGCGAAAAGGCGACACGCATCATGTTGCTGGTGCATACCCATGGAAAAGGCGTGTGTGGCATCTACACCTATGAAATTGCCGAGACCAAGGTTGCACAGGTCAACGAATATTCACAACGCCATCAGCACCCGCTCCTGTGCCAGATGGAAGCAGTGTAGCTTGGCTGCGAGGAACTGACATGCTTAGCAAAGAACTTGAATTCACTCTCAATCTCGCTTTCAAGGAAGCTCGTGAGAAGAACCACGAATTCATGACTGTTGAGCATTTACTGTATGCCTTGCTGGGCAACCCCTCGGCAGTCGAGGTACTAAGAGCCTGTGGCGGAAACCTGGAGCAGCTCAAGCAGGATGTGGGTAAATTTCTGGAAGAGACCACACCGAAACTATCCGCCAACGATGACCGCGAAACACAACCGACACTGGGCTTTCAGCGGGTATTGCAGCGGGCCGTGTTCCATGTGCAGTCCTCCGACAAAACAGAGGTAACCGGTGCCAATGTACTGGTTGCAATTTTTAGTGAACAGGAATCCCAGGCAGTTTACTTTCTTAACAAGCTGAATATCACCCGACTTGATATCGTGAATTATATTTCACACGGTATTTCCAAGATTCACGAGCAGCCTGAAGAAAACACCGGTAACCCGGAAGAAGGTGAAGCAGCCGACTCCACTGCCAAGCAACCGCTGGAATCCTTTGCCACCAATCTGAACGAGCAGGCCGCACTCGGCAGGATTGATCCCCTGATCGGGCGCCGTGGAGAGATCCAGCGCACCATCCAGATACTTTGCCGTCGGCGGAAAAATAATCCGCTTTTTGTCGGGGAGGCCGGCGTGGGGAAAACCGCACTTGCCGAGGGACTCGCCAAAATGATTGTCGATGGCGAGGTACCCGAGGTACTGCTTAACAGCGTTATCTATGCCCTCGACCTCGGTTCACTGGTAGCCGGAACCAAGTATCGTGGTGACTTCGAGAAGCGACTCAAGGCCGTACTCAGTCAACTGAAGAAGGAACAGGGTGCGATCCTGTTCATCGACGAAATACACACCATGATCGGTGCCGGCGCTGCTTCCGGTGGGGTGATGGATGCCTCGAACCTGATGAAACCGATGCTCGCCTCGGGCGAACTGAAGTGCATCGGCTCGACGACTTTCCAGGAATATCGCGGCATCTTTGAAAAAGACCACGCACTTACCCGCCGTTTCCAGAAGGTCGATATCAACGAGCCCAGTGTAGAGGAAACCATTGATATCCTGAAAGGCCTGAAAACCCGGTTCGAAGAACACCATAAGGTGAAATATTCAGCACGCGCCTTACGCAGTGCGGCAGAACTGTCCGACCGGTATATCAACGACCGCCACCTGCCGGACAAGGCCGTCGATGTCATCGATGAAGCCGGTGCCGGGCAACGTCTGCTGCCAGCCTCAAAGCGCAAGAAAACCATTGGCGTCGCGGAAATAGAACATGTGATCGCCCAGATGGCACGGATTCCGGAGAAGAGCGTGTCCGCTTCCGACAAGGAAGCACTGCGCAATCTGGAACGCGACCTGAAAATGGTGGTTTATGGCCAGGACACCGCCATCGAGACGCTGTCCTCCGCCATCAAGATGTCTCGCTCCGGTCTCGGCAGCGAGGCCAAGCCCATCGGCTCGTTCCTGTTTTCAGGCCCAACCGGCGTTGGTAAAACAGAAGTCACTCGTCAGCTGGCCAGAATTATGGGGCTGGAGCTGGTCCGTTTTGACATGTCCGAATACATGGAACGCCACACGGTATCGCGCCTCATCGGTGCACCACCCGGATATGTCGGCTATGATCAGGGCGGCCTGCTCACGGAGGCCATCACCAGGAACCCGCATGTTGTGCTGTTACTGGATGAGGTTGAAAAGGCGCATCCCGATGTCTTTAACCTGCTGCTGCAGGTCATGGACCATGGCACCCTGACCGACAACAATGGACGCAAGGCGGACTTTCGCAACGTGGTGCTGGTGATGACCACCAATGCCGGTGCCCACGAAATGAACCGTGCCTCCATAGGTTTCACAAAACAGGATCACTCCTCCGATGCCATGGAGGCCATCAAGCGGCTGTTTACGCCTGAATTCAGGAACCGCCTGGATGCCGTGGTACAGTTCAAGCCGCTCGATACAACGGTCATCACGAAGGTGGTGGACAAGTTTGTCTTTGAACTGGAAGCGCAGTTACAGGAACAAAATGTCACTATCGAGGTCGATGCCGCGGCACGCATCTGGCTGGCCGAACATGGCTATGATCCAAAGATGGGCGCACGACCGATGGCACGCACAATCCAGCAGTACATCAAGAAGCCGATAGCGGATGAGTTGTTGTTCGGTGACCTCGCCCACGGTGGCCACCTCATCATTCACCTTGAGGGTGACGAGTTAAAATTCGAAATCAAGGGGAAGGTAAGGGTACATTAAGGGCACGTCTGCTGACGACACCACGTGCTGGCCTGTCAGCGAGCCCGGTAGGTAATGCGTCCCTTGGTCAAATCATAGGGTGTCAGTTCAACAGTCACCTTGTCTCCGCGCAGTATCCTGATGTAGTGCTTGCGCATCTTTCCGGAAATATGTGCGGTCACCACGTGTCCGTTGTCGAGTTCAACTCTGAACATGGTATTCGGGAGCGTCTCGGTAACGGTCCCTTCCATTTCAATGTGATCTTCCTTTGCCATATAACTACTGTACCGTGTCACGTAAAGCGCGGCATTATACCTGAAAATTACCGGAGTGAACGCCTGACGTTGGGGATAAACCGGGAAGATCCTCGTCGAGCACCCAGCGCTGGGGGGCACACGACCTCTGGCATTGCTGCTCCAGGAGCGCCGTAAACGCCTGGCGCGGGATGGCGGTTGCACCAAGACTGGCCAGATGATTGGTATGCACCTGGCAATCAATCAGTCCGAATCCCCAGCGTTCGAGCTGTCTCACCAGGGCAACGAAGGCCACTTTGGACGCATCGGTCATACGTGCGAACATTGATTCCCCGAAGAAAATTCCTCCAAGTGACACACCGTACAGCCCCCCTGCAAGCTCTCCCTGATACCAGCACTCTGCCGAGTGAGCATATCCACTGTGGTGTAACTTGACATAGGCCGCGTGCATCTCGGGGGTAATCCAGGTCCCTGACTGGCCCGGGCGGGTCGCGGCACAGGCAGTGATGACGTCCGTGAAGGCCTCATCCAGTGTGACCCTGTACTGGCCTTTCCTGATCACTTTGGCAAGGCTGCGAGACACATGCAGTTGCTCCGGGAACAAGACCAGGCGAGGGTCGGGGGCCCACCACAGGATGGGCTGGCCGGGCCCATACCAGGGAAAGATCCCGCAGCGATAGGCATGCAGCAGCCACTCCTGGCTGAGTGCGCCACCGACGGCCAGCAGGCCATCCGGTTCCTGCATCGCCAGCTCGACATCCGGGAATTCAATCGTCGGCTTTTCCGGATCCAGCCAGCAGGGAGAGACTTCACGGTTATGCGTCATCCAACTCTGTTTTCCTGTATGGCGAGGTTTCCATCAGGTCATCATGATACCCAACGATCAGTTCATGCTCCTCCTGCAGATAGCGCTTGATTGCCATGCGAAATCGTTCCTCGACAATCCAGTGAGCTGACCAGGTGTAGACAGGCAGAAAGCCACGGCTGATCTTGTGTTCACCCTGGGCTCCGGGTTCGAACAGCCCAAGATGGTTTCGTATACAGTAGTCTATACCCTGATAGTAGCAGGCTTCAAAGTGCAGGCTGTTGAATTCCTCACGACACCCCCAGTGTCTGCCATAGAGGGCATCCGCTCCACGCAACATGATCGCGCCAGCAACCGTATCTCCACCCTGACTGGCAAACACCAGCACCACCTGCTCGCCCATGGTGCGGCTGATTTCCTGAAAGAATCCGAGCGACAGGGTAGGCACACCGGATTTTTTCTCGAAGGTCGAGCAGTAGAAGGCATGCATTATCCGCCACTGCTCGGGAGTCGCCTCGTTACCGTGCACGATATGCATATCAATGCCAGCTTCCTGAACATGCCGCCGCTCACGACGGATCTTCTTGCGTTTGCGGGAACTCAGGCGCGACAGGAAATCATCGAACGAGGCATAGCCAGCATTGTGCCAGTGGAAATGGCAACTGCTGCGGCGCAGAAAGCCATTATCACACAACAATGTGGTATCTGCCTCCGTAGTAAACAACCAATGCAGTGAAGATGCCTGTTCTGCAGTCACCAGCGACAGCGCCCTGTCGATGATCGCATGGCTGACTTGCGCATGATCGCTTGCCGGGTGTACCAGCAACCGTGGACCAGTCACCGGTGTATAGGGGATGGCCGAGACCAGTTTGGGATAGTAGGGGACGGAGGCACGATGATAGGCGTCGGCCCAGGCCCAGTCGAAAACAAACTCGCCATAGGAGTTGTTTTTCAGATAGAGCGGGGCAATACCAACCAG
This sequence comes from Gammaproteobacteria bacterium, assembly GCA_022340485.1. Classification (GTDB taxonomy): domain Bacteria; phylum Pseudomonadota; class Gammaproteobacteria; order UBA9214; family UBA9214; genus UBA9214. The sequence goes on from JAJDNX010000075.1 coordinate 10,844, forward strand.
TGTGCCGTCAGCATCATAGGCGACAATATGCCGTGGCCACCAGCCATAGGTATCGCCGACACAACCGTTTGATTCAAGTGCCGAGAGGAATTCATACCGCAGGAACGGATGCGCGGTGCCGGATACACGGTTCCAGTCGGCTGGCGGTATGTCCCTGATCTGCTTGACGACAGCGGTACGCATGGCTACCCGCAGGCTGGAGCGATACCCTCTATACCAGGCTGCAGCTCAGGCTCCTGACAGGCTGGTTAACCGATCCGGCCTGCATGATGTGCCAGACCATCGAGGTAGGCCTCCGCGTCCAGCGCAGCCATACAACCGGTTCCGGCAGAAGTCACTGCCTGGCGGTAGACGTGGTCACTGACATCACCGGCAGCAAATACCCCCTCTACACTGGTGGCGGTTGCATTACCTTCACTGCCGCTCTTGACCTTGATATAGCCATTCTGCATCTCCAGCTGGCCATCAAAGATTGCGGTATTGGGCCTGTGACCAATGGCGATAAAGACGCCCTGCAACTCGATATCCCGGGTGCTCCCGTCCTTGACATTTTTGATCCGTATGCCAGTCACTCCGCTACTATCGCCCAGTACCTCGTCAAGCACACTGTCCCATGCAATGGTCACCACACCTTCGGCCTCTTTCTTGAACAAGCGGTCCTGGAGAATTTTCTCGCTGCGCAGCGCATCGCGCCGGTGAACCAGCGTGACATGAGAAGCAATATTGGACAGGTACAGCGCTTCTTCGACAGCGGTGTTACCACCTCCAATAACCGCGACCGCCTGCTGTTTGTAGAAGAATCCGTCACAGGTGGCACAGGCGGACACCCCTTTACCCTTGAAGGCCTCCTCGGATGGCAGTCCCAGATACATGGCGGAGGCGCCGGTGGCAATGATAAGGGCATCACAGGTATAAACCCCGGCATCGCCCTCCAGTCGATAAGGTCTTGTTTTCAGATCCGCCGTGTGAATGTGGTCAAAGACAATCTCGGTATTGAAGCGCTCGGCATGCAGGCGCATGCTCTCCATCAAGGGCGGTCCCTGCATTCCTTCCTCGCCACCAGGCCAGTTTTCGACCTCTGTGGTTGTCATCAGCTGTCCGCCTTGTTCCAGGCCTGTAATCAGCACAGGTTCCAGGTTTGCACGAGCCGCGTAAACCGCCGCAGTATAGCCGGCGGGGCCCGATCCCAGAATAAGAAGACGGCAGTGTCTGATATCGCTCATGTATAATCACTCCGGTTGATTCCCATGCCTGGACAGATTAGCGAACGCGCCAAATGTCTGTCGGGCAGTACAGGCAGCAAAGCCGAATGGTACGGAACTTGGAGAGTAGGGTAAAGCAACCATGAATATCGGGATTCCCCGCGAGATCAAACCACTGGAAGGTCGTGTCGCGCTCAGCCCTGAAGCCTGCGGCGACCTGGTTCATGCCGGCCACCGGGTCAGCGTCGAACATAATGCCGGTATTCTTTCGGGGTATTCCGATGAACAGTATCAAGCCAGTGGCGTAACGATTACTGCGGATGCAAAAGCAACCTATGACCAGGCAGAACTGATTGTCAAGGTCAAGGAGCCGGTCAGTGCTGATCTTGCGCTGTTACGCGAAGACCACCTTTTGTTCTGTTTTTTACACCTCGCTGTCAATCCGGAACTCGCACGCCGCCTGCAGGACCTCGGGCTGACCGCCATCGGTTTTGAAACGGTTGAAACCGATGAGGGGGCCTTGCCGTTACTGTCACCCATGAGTGACATTGCCGGTCGGCTCGCCGCACAGCTCGGAGCCGGCCTGCTGCACCGGCCGCAGGGTGGTAAAGGATTGCTGCTCGGTGGCTTGCCGGGTGCTGAACGGGGACGTGTGGTGATTCTCGGAGCGGGGAACGCCGGTGGCAACGCAGCCGCCATGGCTGCCGCAATGGGTGCGGAAGTTGTGGTATTCGATTTGCGCCGCGAGCGGCTGGCCGCGATGCGCAACCTTGGGAACAATGTCAGCGCACTGTATCCCTACAGGGAGGCGGTTACACGGGAGGTGCACATTGCAGACCTGCTGATTGGCGCGGTATTGAATATTGGCCAGCGCGCACCACACATCGTCTCACGGGAGACGGTACGCCGGATGCAAACGGGAAGTGTCATCGTGGATATCTCTGTTGATCAGGGTGGCTGTATCGAGACCACGAGACCAACCAACTATGAGCATCCGACCTATGTAGAGGAAGGGGTGGTACACTTTGCGGTCACCAATATGCCCGGCGCTGTTCCACGCAGCGCCTCACAGGCCTTGTCTGCCGCGTTATTGCCTTATGTATACTCTCTGACAAACCCGGACTGGAAAGACAACATGCCGCTTCGCCGTGGTATCAATGTAACCGCCGGCAAACTCATACATCCGGCACTGAAAGAATCACTTGCATGAATGAAATTTTTGAATAGAATCTTGCAATTGGAGTAACTACCTATGAAAGAGGATTATTTTGGCACAAGCACGGCGTAAATCAGAAAAACCGGCAAAACTGACTCACCAGGTATCCCGCGGACTTCGCGAAGGGGCCTTGCTCATTCTCGGTGCGATTGCCATTTTTCTGCTGGTCTCCCTGGCCACCTACCATCCGGCCGATCCCGGCTGGTCCAACAGTGGTGCCTATGTGCAGATTCATAACGCGGGCGGGTTGGTCGGAGCGTGGCTGGCAGATGTTCTGCTGTATCTGCTCGGCTATCTTGCCTACCTGTTTCCCGTCATGGTTGGCTACAGTGGCTGGCTGGTCTACCGCGGCCATACACCCAGCGGCGGCATCGATCTGCACGCACTGGCAGTACGCTGGTCAGGCTTTCTGCTCACCGTCGGAGCCGGCTGCGGGCTGGCCACACTGGATTCCTACACGGGCAATGCCGGCTTACCCGCCGGAGCCGGCGGGGTACTGGGTAACGTCATCGGCAACAGTCTCGTCGAGGTAGTCAGCCCCGTTGGCGCCTCGCTGTTCCTGCTCGCACTGTTTCTTACCGGGGTCACGCTGTTTACCGGCCTTTCCTGGCTGGTAGCCATGGACTTCATTGGCAAATATACCCTGGCCCTTGCCAACCAGCTCTACGCCCTGGCTGGCGAGATACCCGAGCGTCTTGCAGCCCGGCGCGCCCGCAATCAACGCGTAGAGGTAATCAAGGCCAGCCAGGAAAAAGTAGCGAAGCGCAAACCGGTACGCATAGAGCCGGTGATTACCAAGCCGCCACCAAGCGAACGCATCGAACGTGAACGACAGGTGCCGCTGTTTGATCCGCCGGCCAATTCAGAGTTGCCGCCACTGTCCCTGCTTGACAAGCCACGTCCTGCGGAAGAGGGCTATTCCAATGCAGCACTGGAGGCCATGTCTCGGCTTGTTGAACTGAAGTTGCTGGACTTCAATATTGAAGTTGAAGTGGTTGCCGTCAATCCGGGCCCTGTGATCACCCGTTTTGAACTCGACCTGGGTCCTGGCGTCAAGGTCAGCCAGGTCACCAACCTCTCCAAGGATATTGCACGTGCGCTGTCCGCCATCAGTGTTCGTGTCGTCGAGGTCATTCCCGGGAAATCAGTGATTGGCCTGGAGATTCCGAATGAACACCGCTCCATCATCAGTCTCGGCGAGATTCTCAACACCCATGAATACGATGAGTCCACCTCGCCATTAACGATGGCATTGGGCAAGGACATCAGCGGCTTGCCAATCGTCGTTGACCTTGCGCGCATGCCACATCTGCTGGTTGCCGGCACCACCGGATCAGGTAAATCGGTTGGCATCAACGCCATGATCCTGAGCCTGCTCTACAAGAGTTTGCCGAAAGACGTGCGGCTGATCATGATCGATCCGAAGATGCTGGAGCTGTCAGTGTATGAAGGGATTCCCCACCTGCTGACACCGGTGGTTACCGACATGAACGAGGCAGCCAATGCGTTGCGCTGGTGTGTCGGTGAAATGGAACGCCGCTACCGGCTGATGGCCGCACTGGGTGTGCGCAATATCAGCAACTACAACCGCAAGGTGAAGGACGCCGAGAACGCCGGCAAACCCATCAAGGACCCGCTGTTCGATCCCGAACAGGTACTGGATGGCACGGAGCACCCGCTGTTGCAACCACTACCGTACATTGTCATTGTGATCGATGAACTCGCCGACATGATGATGGTGGTTGGCAAGAAGGTAGAGGAGCTGATTGCACGACTGGCACAGAAGGCGCGTGCAGCCGGCGTCCACCTGATCCTGGCCACCCAGCGGCCCTCTGTCGATGTGATTACCGGTCTTATCAAGGCCAATATCCCGACCCGCATCGCCTTCCAGGTGTCCTCGAAAATCGACTCTCGCACGATTCTTGACCAGATGGGGGCTGACCAGTTGCTCGGTCACGGCGACATGCTCTACATGGCACCGGGCACCAGTGTGGCGATGCGTGTGCACGGCGCCTTTGTCTCGGATCAGGAAGTTCACCGGGTCGCCGGCTTTCTTAAAGGCAAGGCGGAACCCGAGTACCTGGCCGAGATCCTGGAAATGCCGTCAGAACCGGTACCTGGGCTGTCACCTGCCAACGCCGGGGGCAGCAGCAGCGGTGGAGATGATGTCGAATCAGATCCGCTCTACGATCAGGCTGTCGCCATTGTGACACAGTCTCGGCGTGCCTCGATTTCCGGGGTACAGCGACGTCTGAAGATCGGCTATAACCGCGCAGCGCGCATGATTGAGTGCATGGAAGAGACCGGCATTGTGTCGCCCATGGAAAATAACGGCAATCGGGTCGTACTGGCACCACCCCCACCTGACGCATGAAGAATCCAGGTTTTCTCCGGCTATGGGTGCTGTTGCTGTTGCTCCCTGCTGCCAGCCATGCCACACCGACGCCATCCTATTTCACTGCATTTTTTTCAGGCCTGCTGACGCTGCAGGCCGACTTCGACCAGCAGGTACTTGATGGCAACCGGCAATTGCTGCAGTCCTCACAAGGGCATATGTGGATCAAACGCCCGGGACGCTTCCGCTGGGACTATGAGACACCCTACCGGCAGCAACTGGTCGCCGATGGCGAACGTCTCTGGTCCTATGACGAGGACCTTGAGCAGGTTACCGTACAACCGGCTGCCGAGGTCCTGACGGCAACACCGGCGGTGCTGCTTAGTGGTGACAAGCCACTGGAGTCGCTGTTTCGCATCGAGGAAGCATCTGCCAAGGCAGGGGAACAGCAAGTCATGCTCATCCCGAAGTCGGATGACAGTAACATCACACGTCTGCTGCTGCACTTTTCAGGAAACATGCTGACACGTATCGATGCAGAAGACAGTTTCGGCAACACCACACTGTTCAGTTTTACCCACCTGGAACGCAATCCGGAGCTGGATGAAAAGATCTTCACCTTTACCCCTCCGGCCGGAGCAGATGTCGTCGGAAACACCCGCTAGCAAGCCGTCTGCAGCTCGGTACATGTCACCTTCATCCACCGTCTATCGCCCTCTTGCCGATCGCATGCGGCCAAGATCACTGGATGCCTATGTCGGGCAATCCCATATTCTGGGCAGTGGGAAACCGTTACGCCGGGCAATCGAGGAGGGCAACCTGCACTCCATGATCCTGTGGGGGCCACCCGGCACCGGCAAGACTACCCTTGCCAGGATGCTCGCCGAACAGACCCGTGCCGAGTTCATTACCCTGTCGGCCGTTCTCGCAGGTGTCAAGGACATCCGCAATGCGGTGGCAGCCGCCCGCCAGATCCGTGAAATGGAAGCACGCCTGACGATCCTGTTTATCGATGAGGCACACCGCTTCAACAAGGCCCAGCAGGATGCCTTTTTGCCTTATGTGGAAGACGGCACGGTCATTTTCATCGGCGCAACCACGGAAAATCCGTCCTTTGAACTCAATAGCGCGTTGTTGTCCCGTGCCCGGACCTATGTCCTGAAGCGCCTTGAACCCGACGAGCTGCGCCACATCATTGATAACGCCCTGACCGATCGTGAATACGGGCTCGGTGAACTCGAGCTGGAATTTGCCCCGGAGCTGCGTGAGCGGCTTGCCCTGGCGGCCGATGGCGATGCCAGGCGTGTCCTGAACCTGCTGGAAATTGCCTCGGACCTGGCTGAACCGGTGCATGGCAAACCGACCATTCCCGAAGCGGTTCTCAAGGAGGTGGTCGCCGGTGGCAGCCGCCGCTTTGACAAGGGCGGGGATGACTTCTACGACCAGATCTCTGCGTTGCACAAGAGTGTCCGCGGTTCCTCACCGGACGCCGCCCTCTACTGGCTGGTACGCATGCTGGATGGCGGTTGTGATCCGTTATACATAGCGCGCCGCATTGTGCGCATGGCCTCGGAAGATATTGGTAACGCCGATCCGCGAGCACTGACACTGAGCCTGAACGCATGGGACGTACAGGAGCGACTCGGCAGCCCCGAGGGTGAACTGGCGCTCGCGCAGGCCATCCTCTACATGGCCTGCGCCGCCAAGAGTAATGCCGTCTACAAGGCCTACAATGCTGCTCGCGCCGACATCGGCACAAGCGGCTCACTGGAGGTTCCGGTGCATCTGCGCAATGCCCCTACCAGGCTCATGAAAGAACTGGGTTATGGAAAGGCCTATCGCTATGCACATGACGAACCGGAAGGCTATGCCGCGGGCGAGACCTATTTTCCGGACGGCATGGCGAACCCCGGCTACTATCAGCCCGTGCCGCGTGGTCTGGAAATCAAGATCGCCGAAAAGCTGGCGTACCTGCGGGAACTCGACAAGAAGCAAAAAGGCAGCGAATAGTGCTGACCGGGCATGACCGCAACGGCCGTACTGCCGGGTGCGCTCGCAACGCCCGGCGTGTACCATTGGCGACCATGAAGAGCCGTGTACTGACAACATGGAACAGTTAGTCGCCATCGCCACCGGTGGTGCCCTTGGCGCAGTCCTGCGCTACTGGACCTCGACCGCAGTACATAGTCGCCTGGGCAGCGCATTCCCTTACGGAACACTCACCGTCAATGTCCTCGGCAGCCTGCTGATGGGCTTCCTGTACATCTGGCTCACCGACCGCCTCAGCAGTGGTCCGGCGGTGCGCGCATTTCTGATCATCGGGCTGCTGGGTGCATTTACCACCTTTTCCACCTTCTCTGTAGAAACACTCAATCTTGTTGAATCTGGACAACCCGGCAAGGCGCTGGCAAACGTGCTGATCAGTGTGGGCGTTTGTTTTGCTGCTGCCGCCGCCGGCGTCTTTGCTGCGAGGCAACTATGAATACACTGGATGTCACGTTCGTTCGAATCTACCTGACGGAAGGCGAGGGCGTCCTGCAAAGAGTGCTCGAATGCCTGCACGATGAAGAAAAGGTCCATGGAGTGACCGTCTTTCGCGGCATTTGCGGCTTCGGAAAATCCGGTAAAATGCATTCTTCATCGCTGCTCGACCTGTCACTGGACTTGCCACTGGCCATCGAATTCTTTGATACCCCGGAGAAGGTCAATGACATCCTCGAACACATCCGCAAGTATATACAACCCGGACACATCGTCAGCTGGCCAGCGACGCTGATGCTATAAACCAGGACCGCAAAGTCATGCAGTAGAACGTCCCATAGCAGCCGCCTGTAGCTAGCCGGCAATTCACGTCCTGCCAATACCCTGCATCACCCCAAGAACCAAAGGATTATCATGCTTGACCCCAGACTCTTACGCAGTGAGCTCGACACCGTCAGACAACAACTGGCCCGCCGTGGATTCGTCCTCGACAGTGACACCCTGCGGGCACTGGAAGATCGACGCAAGATCATCCAGGTGGAAACGCAGGCACTGCAGGCCGAGCGTAACCGCCGTTCCAAAGAGATCGGCAAGGCCAAGGCAGCCGGCGCAGACATTACACCGCTGTTGCGAGAGGTTGAAGGACTGGGGGAACAGCTCAAGGCAAAGGAACTCGAGCTGATGCAACTGCAGGATGAATTAAATACCATCCTGATGGGCATACCCAATCTCCCGCATGCCTCGGTACCGGACGGCAAGGGCGAGGAAGACAACCCGGTGCTCAGACTGTGGGGTGAACTCCCGGTGTTTGATTTTGAACCCAGGGACCATGTTGACCTGGGTGAGCAACTTGGCCAGCTGGATTTTGAAATGGCCACCAAACTGACAGGGTCACGCTTCTGTGTCATACAGGGTCCGCTGGCGCAGCTGCACCGCGCCCTTATCCAGTTCATGCTGGATTGTCATACCCGTGAGCACGGTTATACGGAAGTGTATGTTCCCTACCTGGTCAACGCGGACAGTTTGCGGGGTACCGGGCAACTGCCGAAATTCGAAGCCGACTTGTTCAGGATGAGCGGTGAGCAGGACTACTATCTGATACCAACTGCCGAGGTCCCGGTGACCAACCTGGTACGCGATACCATCATCGAGGCGGAACAATTACCCTTGCGCTACACGGCTCATACGCCATGCTTCCGCTCAGAAGCCGGTTCCTATGGCAAGGATACCCGCGGCATGATTCGGCAACACCAGTTTGAAAAGGTAGAGATGGTACAACTGGTACGACCGGATGCTTCCTATGCTGCGCTGGAGCAACTTACCGGGCATGCCGAGTCGATCTTGCAGAAACTCGAATTACCCTATCGCGTGGTCACCCTTTGTAGCGGAGACATCGGCTTTTCTGCCGCGAAGACCTATGACCTCGAGGTATGGTTGCCCGGGCAGCAAAAATACCGCGAGATTTCCTCCTGCAGTAACTTCGAGGCATTTCAGGCACGTCGCATGCAAGCGCGCTGGCGTAATCCCGAGACCGGCAAACCGGAATTACTGCACAGCATCAATGGCTCGGGTCTTGCGGTTGGACGCACACTGGTCGCCGTGATGGAAAACTACCAGCAGGCCGACGGGTCCATCCGGGTACCGTATGTCCTGAAAAACTACATGGGGGGAATCGACAGCATCAGCAACCACTAATGTCGCATCGGAAACCTGATTTGCGGCATAATTTCCGCCGCCTCCGGCAACTGTCGGGGCCTGTAGTCTGATCCCATGGAGCGATTGATAATGAAATGCAAAACCCGTTATTTGGCTGGCGTACTGGCAACTGCAGTCGCAAGTCTGTTTTTTATCTCCTCGGCAACTGGCGCTACCGTCGACCCGGAAGCCACAGAGGTCAACACCGCTGAAGAGTCCGATGACGCCTGGGACACCGCCAAGAAGAGCAGTAACATGGCATGGGAAAAGACCAAGGAAGCATCAAGAGATGTCTGGAACGCAACCAAGGAGACAAGTTCCGACGCCTGGGGAGCGACCAAGGAATTTTCAAGTGATGCCTGGGATGCCACCAAGGAAGGCAGCAGCAGCGCCTGGAATGCCACCAGGGAGTGGGTAAGCGGCAGCGATGAGGACGACACCCGCACGGATGAAAACAACGCGGGTGCGAGTGAAAGCGACACAGACGAGACAAACACCATCCATTGAAGGAGCCACCCATGAAATTGAGATACCTGCAGATTTTCCTCCTGCTCGCACCGGCACTGCTGAGTGCGGCAACGGATAAAGAAATTGATGCAGATATGGCCACCACCAATGCCAACGCGAACATCCCCATCGATGACCTCGAACTGATGTTGCGTCCTCTCAGCCGTACGGAACTCGAAATAGAGACACTTGGCTGGCTGAAACTACTCAAGGAAAAGATCACGGAAATCAGCGAGGCCGAAATCGGCGCCAAGCACAAACGCCTGGAACTGAAGTATGCCGATGATCTCCAGGCTGCGCTCGAGGACATCGAAAAGGCCAAGGAAAAATCCGAAGCCAGTCCTGATGACCCTGCCGCTGCGGAAGCACTGGATGCGGCCATTTCGAGGTCCAAGACCCTGAAAATAGAGGCCGATGCGGCCGCCAGGGAATCCGCACAGGATGCTTCCGTCGAGCAGGTAATAGAGGCTGCAAAAAAATACGCCCAGGAACAGGCGGCAGACAGCGAAGATGAAGACAGCACGGCCGTCAAGGTCCCCGAAGCTGACAACAAACCGTTAGCCGAACAGGATGAAACAGACAGAAAACTGGTACAGGCAAAGCAGGCCGTCAGCAGGGACGCAGCAGAGCGAGCCGAGACAAGGAAACAACTGCTTGACTATATCAATCACCTCAGGGAACAGCAGACGATCCTCATCGACAGGACCAATGTGGTAATCGACGCCTGGGAACTAAAGGGGGGTGATGCGACCGAAGAGCGCCAGTACATCAAGGCCGTTTCCGGCATTCAGGTAGACGTCACCGATGCCGAAGCCACCTGGAATACCCTTGTCGGCTGGACGCTGTCAGAGGAAGGCGGGCAGCGCTGGTTGAAGAATATCAGTGTTTTTATTATTACGATTATTGCATTTCTGTTTCTCTCCCGGCTGGCTGAACGGGGCACAAGGAAGCTGTTTGCAAAAGCCACCAATACCTCGCAACTGCTGGAAGATTTCACACTGGTATCGGTTCGTCGCCTGGTTATCGCAGTCGGCGTACTGGTTGCGCTGACCACGCTGGAAATCAATGTCGGCCCCTTACTGGCGGTCATCGGTGCAGCCGGTTTTGTGGTTGCGTTTGCATTGCAGGATTCCCTGGGCAATTTTGCCAGTGGCATCCTGATCCTGCTGTTCCGTCCGTTTGACGTTGGCGACATGGTCCAAATCGGAGGTGTTGTGGGAAAGGTACGGTCAGTCAACCTGCTGTCGGTGCAAATCAACACGCCTGACAATCAAATGGTCATCGTGCCCAACAACAGCGTCTGGGGGAGCAGTATTACCAACATTACCGGCAGTGATACACGTCGTGTCGATCTCATATTCGGCATTTCCTATGATGACGACATCGACAAGGCCCAGCACATCATGGAGGAACTGGTCAGCAACCATGAACTGGTGCTCAAAGAACCTGAACCAGTCATCCGGGTCAATGAACTCGCCAACTCATCGGTGAATTTCATCTGCCGCCCCTGGGTCAAGACGGGAGACTACTGGACGGTTTACTGGGACCTGACACGCGCAGTGAAACAGCGTTTCGACAAAGAAGGCATATCCATACCGTATCCGCAGCAGGATGTGCATTTCTACAACGTCGCTGCAAGTGCCCCTCCCATGGCGTCACTGCCGGATGTGCGCCCTGGTTCTAGCCGTCGTGTCCCTGAACCAGCACCTGCAGACAGTGGAGAGGATCTGGAGCATTCGTGAAACCTGCAGATGCACGCGTCTGCGATGCAGCAAACCCGCTTCCCTGTCAGAACATATGCACCGCACTGTTGATTGGTCGCTTGCTGAAATTCAGCACCATACCCGAGGCATCCTGCAGCATCAGTTCAGTCTGGTTTCTGACAAAGCTGTACTGCGTCACGGTACCGGTCTGCTGGCTGTACAGATTGACAATATTGTTTTCAATTTTGACCACACCGGTAATGGCAAGCTTGCCATGCACAAGTCGAAAGCGGTTACCACTGACCTCAAACACCTCACCAGAACTGCCGAACCAGCGACCATCCAGCAAAGACACGGGCGCAGCGGCTCTCCCTTCGGGTTGCCAGCCATAACCAGAGCTGGAGTAGGGGAGGTTTGTATAGGGCGGGTAGCCGGAGGCAAACGGATAGGTCCAGGCATTGGGCATCACCGGGGTTGACCACGGTGACAGACCCTGCGCATAACCAGGGAAACTACCCATTCCGGACCAGGGGTTCATGCCGGGAAAGCTGCTGACACCGGAGACAGGGCTCATGCCATAAAGGCTACTCCATTCCGGCCAGCCACCCATCCCGAAACCGAATGAATCATTGGTCCCGAAGCTGGAATTGCTCGTATTACCAAGCATTGCACCCGACATGACATTCATCATGACCAGCATCATGCGAAACATGACCGCAAACATGTCGTCCATCGCTGCGGCAGGTGTGGGCAACGGCAGGGCGAGCACACAAAGCAGCAATGCAATGGCACGTTTTTTCTTCATGCTGATCCCGTTCTTCTCAACAGACGATTACACCTAAAAGTTTAGTCAAGTACCCGATTCGCGATCGATGTGATGCACATTAATACTATATGTGGGGTTATACCATAATTTTCAATACTATATATGCAAATGTTAGTTTCACTGCAGTCGAGGTCTGATTTACAACCACTGCCACCTGGTAACAATCCACAGGTACACACGATAGTTCGTCATTGTCGCGGCCATCCAAAAAGCAGGTGCGCGTGTTAAACTTGATCGCTTGACCTATTTCACTGAATCACATGAAAAATTTTACTGAATTACTCGATGAACGCATCCTCTTCCTGGATGGCGCCATGGGCACCATGATCCAGCGCCACAAGCTGGAGGAGGCCGATTATCGGGGCACTCGATTTGCGGACTGGCCGACCGACCTGAAGGGCAATAACGACCTGTTAAGTCTGACCCAGCCCCAGATTATCCGCGACATCCATATGCAGTACCTGGAAGCCGGGGCGGACATCATTGAAACCAACACCTTCAATGCCACGCGTATTGCCATGTCGGACTACGGTATGGAGGCGCTCACCTATGAGATCAACCTCGCTTCCACGAGGCTGGCGCGCGAGGCAGCGGACGCGGTAACCGCACGGACACCGGAGAAACCGCGCTTTGTTGCAGGAGTCCTCGGCCCGACCAATCGCACGGCCTCCATATCACCAGATGTCAATGATCCGGCGTTTCGGAATGTGACCTTTGACGAGTTGGTGGAGGCCTACACAGAATCCACGCGCGCACTGCTTGAGGGTGGTGCCGATATTCTCCTGGTCGAGACGATATTCGATACCCTGAATGCCAAGGCAGCGGTCTTTGCCCTTGAGGCGTTGTTCGAAAATACCGGCATACGGTTACCCATCATGATCTCGGGCACCATCACCGATGCATCCGGACGTACCCTCACGGGACAGGTCACCGAAGCCTTTCTGAACTCATTGCGGCATGCACGACCGATTTCCATCGGGCTCAACTGCGCACTGGGTGCCGAGCAATTGCGCCAGTATGTCGAAGAGCTGTCACAGCTCGCGGACATCTGTATCTCCGCGCATCCGAATGCCGGATTGCCCAACGAATTTGGTGAATATGATGAAACACCGGAGCAGATCGCGGCCGAGCTCGGCGACTGGGCCGCCAATGGTTTTCTGAACATTGTGGGTGGCTGCTGCGGAACCACACCAGAGCACATCAGGGCAATCGTCGCCGCGGTTAGCCCGTATCCTCCAAGGGTGGTTCCCGAGATCGATATACAGTGCCGACTGTCCGGTCTTGAACCACTCAACATCGCCAAAGACTCCCTGTTTGTAAACGTCGGCGAACGCACCAATGTCACCGGCTCCGCACTTTTCAAACGCCTCATCATGGAAGGCGACTATGAAACCGCGCTCGACATTGCGCGCCAGCAGGTAGAAAACGGTGCCCAGATGATCGATATCAACATGGACGAGGGCATGCTCGAATCCCGCGAGGCCATGGTGCGTTTTCTGAACCTGATATCCGCCGAACCGGATATCTCACGCGTCCCCGTCATGATCGATTCTTCCAAGTGGGACGTCATCGAGGCCGGACTGAAGTGCATCCAGGGCAAGGGGGTGGTGAACTCCATCAGTCTCAAGGAAGGTGAGGAAGAGTTCATCAAACATGCGCGACTGGTACGACGCTATGGGGCCGCCGCCATCGTCATGGCCTTTGACGAACAGGGCCAGGCGGATAGTCGTGCACGCAAGTTTCAGATCTGCGAGCGTGCCTACCGGATACTGACCACCCAGGTTGGTTTCCCTGCGGAAGACATTATTTTTGACCCGAATATCTTTGCCATCGCCACCGGCATAGAGGAACACAACAATTACGGGCGTGATTTCATCGACGCCACCCGTGACATCAAGGAAAAGCTGCCACATGCTCTGGTATCCGGCGGAGTCTCCAATGTGTCGTTCTCGTTCCGCGGCAACAATCCGGTCCGCGAAGCCATACACGCCGTGTTTCTGTATCACGCCATCAGGAACGGCATGGACATGGGTATCGTCAACGCCGGGCAACTCGCCATCTACGAAGACATCCCCGAGATACTGCGCGAGCGGGTGGAAGACGTGGTATTGAACCGGCGTCATGACGCCACCGAACGTCTGCTGGAGATCGCCGCTGATTATGCCGGTGATGGCAGAGCTGCAGAAAAGGAAGCGAGTCCGGCGTGGCGCGAGTGGGCGGTTAACAAGCGCCTTGAATATGCCCTTGTCAAGGGCATTACCGACTTCATCGAGGAGGATACGGAGGAAGCGCGACAGGCCGCTGCTGTCCCGCTCAACGTCATAGAAGGCCCCTTGATGGACGGCATGAATGTAGTGGGCGACTTGTTCGGCTCCGGCAAGATGTTCCTGCCACAGGTCGTCAAGTCTGCGCGCGTGATGAAGAAGGCCGTGGCCTACCTGTTACCCTTCATGGGTGCCGGCATTGACGGGGAAGCGAAAAACAATGGCACCATCCTGATGGCTACGGTCAAGGGTGATGTGCATGACATTGGCAAGAACATTGTCGGCGTGGTACTGCAGTGCAACAGTTACCGGGTCATCGACCTCGGCGTCATGGTACCTGCCGAGACCATCCTGAAAACTGCCCGCGAACAGCAGGTCGATATGATCGGCCTCTCGGGCCTGATCACGCCTTCGCTCGATGAAATGGTGCATATAGGCAAGGAAATGGAACGTCAGGGATTCGACATCCCCTTATTGATTGGCGGGGCAACCACCTCCCAGATTCATACCTCGGTAAAAATTGACCCGCAGTACCACGGGCCCGTGGTCTACGTAGCCGATGCATCCCGTGCCGTCGGCGTCGCCAGTACCTTGCTGAGCGAGGAAAGACGCCAGGCCTACATTTCCGAGACCAAGGAACGCTACCGGCAACTACGCGAACAGCGTAGCGGTCAGCAACAGGCTCGCAAACTCGCCAGCCTTGGCGAAGCACGTGCCAACAAGTTTCAAACCCATTGGGAGAAGTACCAACCTGCCAAGCCCGCATTTCTCGGCATCCGGGTTTTCGATGATTATCCCCTCGCCGAGCTGATCACGTTGATCGACTGGAGTCCGTTTTTCAAGGCATGGGAACTGGCCGGCAAGTTCCCGCAAATTCTCGATGACAAGATCGTCGGCAAGGAGGCACGGCGCCTGTTTCAGGATGCCCAAGCCATGCTTGAACGGATCGTCAATGAGCGCTGGCTGCAGGCACGCGCTGTAATCGGCTTCTTTCCTGCGAATACCATTCAGGACGATGATGTTGAGCTGTATACCGATGACAGTCGTAGCGAAATCCTGACCGTGTTCCATTTTCTGCGTCAGCAGATGAGACATCGCAACCAGGCACCGAACCATTGTCTTGCTGACTTCATCGCACCGAAAGAGAGTGGTGTAGCGGATTATCTTGGCACCTTCGCCGTCACCACAGGGATCGGCATCGAGGCCAGGATCGCCAAATTCGAAGCCGAACACGATGATTACAACAGTATCCTGCTCAAGGCGCTGGCAGACCGCCTTGCAGAGGCCTTTGCCGAACGCATGCATCAACGTGTCCGCAAGGAATTCTGGGGCTATGCCTCGGCAGAAAACCTGTCGAATGAAGAATTGATAAAAGAAGAGTACCGCGGCATTCGACCAGCACCCGGCTACCCTGCGTGTCCTGACCATACCGAGAAGCAATTACTCTGGGAGCTGATCGATCCGGTAACCAATGCCGGTATCACACTCACAGAGAGCTATGCCATGCTGCCGACAGCCTCGGTCTGCGGTCTGTACTTTTCACATCCTGAAGCCCGTTATTTTGGGGTCGGCAAACTCGCGCGCGATCAAATCGCGGATTATGCCGCACGCAAGGCTATGACGGTTGAGGAGGTAGAACGCTGGCTGGCCTCGGCACTGGGCTACAACACCTGAACCCGTGCTTTTCCAAAAAATAAATACCCGTGCCGACCCAAAGCGATCCTGCTACCCGGCTTTTTTATTGATTCGCCTCGGAATTCACCAAAGAACATGGATATTGTGCCTGTAAGGCGGTTATTTTTCGTGGATTTCGTGGCAAAAGTATTTCACTGCATCCAGCGGGCCTGTGTTACTCAACCTTGATATAGGCAAAACCGTTTTGCTGCAATTCTGCCAGCCGGACCACACCGGAAGGGACAATTTCCACACCGGGGTACAACTTCTCCTTGGGCAACTTGACCTGGGCACGTGTGATATCACACAGCTCCAGCTTGACCCCCTGTACGGAATTCAAGGCACTGAGCCGACCCTTGAGATTACTGCGGCGATCTTCCAGTGCATCATCACTGGCGAAGGGGGTATCCGCCAGCTTGTCGTCTGTCAGGAAGCGGATGCCGTGTGCAACAAACACGACCCTGACATCATATTCCAGTAATTCGTTCTGGTAATAGGTGACCATGTTATTGATGCTGGTGAGCATGGCGCTGAAGCGGCGTGGATCGGAGAAGTCCGCGTGGTACACCACCTTTGCCATGCCACCCGGACTGTCAGCAGCGAAAACGGGCGACTGCACCAGTGATGCCCCCAGCAACAGGAACAGCACGACGGGAATAGTCATTTTCAGGTATGCTCGCATCTCCTACACCTCCTTATTCGAACCCCTGTTAGTGCAGATCACAGCCCGGATTTGTTCACCCATAGGATGGGCGTCCCCGCGAGCTGCCACCAGCAGGGGATATTCACCTCAGTAAGGGATCATCCGGTGGCAATTGCCGCACCATCCACAGCGCCAGTTTGTGGCGCATATTTGGCTGCGACGTCTCACCACGGGCAAGTGGCACAATTACCTTGTCATGAACCAGCAGTTTGTAGACATATTCAATCTTGTCATTGAGGGAATCAGTCGCCTCGAATTCCACCACGCCACGCTTTTCCCCATATTCCATACCGCGCTTCAGGGCTTCTTTCAGCAGCTGCGCTTCATTTTTCAGCTTTTTCTTGGACATTAACACCTCTCTATACGTCCAGTGTAGTAAAAGACCATCGCCGCCGCACTGCTTTTGCAGTATCCGTATAAGCCGTGTGCACATCATGGGCCAGTGGCTGGGTGTTCTGGCAATTATGCAAGCAGTCTGCGTACAATCCGGTCATGAGCCAACCATCTTCATTCCAAGCAACTGCTGCAACTGGCAAAGACTGGCAGTCCGTCGCCGATCAGTGCCTGAAGGACCTGGGCACAGAGGCCGCCATGGCCAATTTCGGTTTTCTCTATATCACAGACCCGCTGGCACCGTATCTTAATAATCTGCTTGAAGAACTCCGCAGGCACACGGGAATCCGGGACTGGATCGGCACGGTCGGCGCAGGAATCTGCTATACGGGTCTGGAAATCTACGATGAACCTGCGGCCGCCATCCTGCTGGCTACACTACCGGAAGACAGTTACCGGCTGCTGCCGGCCGGCATGGAGGCATTGTCGACCATGCTTACAGAGAACAAGAAGTGGATCACCGAACAGGCCGTGCATTTCGGGATTGTCCATGGAGACCCGCGAAATACCCACATTGCCCAGATCATAGAATCCCTGTCGACCGAACTCGATCCGGGCTTCCTCGTGGGCGGCCTGACTTCCGCCAGTGACAACGATTATCAGCAGCAGATCGCCGGGCAGATCTATGAGAATGGACTTTCGGGGGTCTTGTTTTCTTCCCGGGTGCCGGTCGTCAGTGGCCTGACGCAGGGCTGCACACCCCTTGCATACAGGCATACCATTACCAGGGCCGAGGGCAACATCGTAGCCGAGATTGATGACCGGCCAGCGCTGGATGTCTTCAAAGAAGATATCGGCGAAGTACTTGCAAAAGACCTGTCGCTCGTGTCCGGCTATATCTTTGCCGGTCTGCCGGTGCCGGGATCAGATACCGGTGATTATCTGGTACGCAATCTCATTGGCATCGACCCGACAGAAAAACTACTAGCAATCGGGGACAACCTTGAAGACGATGTTCCCATCATGTTTTGCCGCCGCGATGCTGACACGGCGCGTGAAGACATGTTGCGCATGCTGGCGGACCTGAAAAGACGTGCCGGCGGGAAAATCAGGGGAGGGGTGTATTACACCTGTCTCGGCCGGGGCAGAAACCAGTTTGGCGAGGATTCCGAAGAGCTGAAAATGATCCGGGATCAGCTCGGTGATTTTCCGCTGGTGGGTTTCTTTGCCAATGGGGAAATATCCCACAACCGTCTTTATGGCTATACCGGTGTATTAACGCTGTTTTTGTAACCCTGTTGTGATCAACCTTGGGGAGCGAAACTATCCGCTCCTGCATGACATACTGCAGCTGTTCATGCTTTCCAGTATTGCTCTGTGGTGATCTGTCCCGGCTCGCGACGCCTGTTTTTCTTCAGCCCACGCGCTTCCAGAACTGCCATAGTGTCACGCACCATGGCCGGGTTACCGCAGATCATAACCTGGCTGTCGCTAGCAGTGATGCTGATTCCCGCTGTTTGTTCCAAGCGTCCATCCTCCAGGGCAGCAGGAACACGCGAACGGATCGCAAAGCCGGTATCCTCGCGACTGACAAAGGGGATGAATTGCAGCTCTCCGGGATGCTGTTCAAGCAATGCCCTGATCTCGTCACCGTAGGTCAGCTCCTCTGCGGTACGCACGGCATGCACCAGTACAATATTCCGGTGGCGTTGCCAGGCCTCGGCTGTCGACAGGATCGACAAAAATGGACCCAGTGCAGTCCCGGTCGCCAGCATCCACAGGTTATCCGCTTCAGGTATCTCACTGAGGATGAAGAAACCCGCACCCCTGGGAGCCAGAAACAGCGTATCGCCACGCTTCAGGTCGCGCATGGCATGTGTCAGCGGCCCATTCTTGACGAGGACGAAATAGAATTCGTGTACCGGGTTATCCGGGGCATTTACGAACGAGTACGGCCGTGCCACCATTTCGCCATCGATCTCCAGCGCAACCCGCGTAAACTGGCCGGCAGTGAACGGCGCGATATCCGCCGTCACCTGGATAGAATACAGCTCATCTGTCCATTGCCTGAGATTGACAACCGTACCCTCTACCCAGGTGCTCATACAGAGCCCACCCCGGAAGTTGTGTCCAAGCTCCTGTACAACAGGCAGCGAGCATGCTCGGACTTTCGTTTTGTCAGCCCGGCGTTGGCTTGGTAGCCAGTCGGGACTGCCAGGTAATCGTGGTTCCTCATGTGCATCATTCCGCTTTGACTGTTTGCTGATCATAACGTAAAACGGTCCGTGCGCATGCCTTGTAATCACGCATTGCAAGCCCCATACAACAGAAGCGGACACCAGATTGCTATGGAACAACTCTCTACCTTTGAAATGATCATGCTTGGCGCGGTTGCGCTGGGCGTCTTGTTCTGGTTCGGGCCCGGTGTGAAAACCATGCTGGAGCAGAGCCGCAAGGCCGAGAACAAGGACTGGTCCGGTGTATTAGTACCTATAATCATCGTGGTTATTTTTGTCTTCCTGTTAATCAAGATGGTCTGAATACATGACGGCTGCCCTGAAGATCTCCGGCCTGAAAAAGACCTACAAGGGTGGGCAGGTAGCACTCAAGGGGATCGACCTTGAGGTAAAACAGGGTGATTTCTTTGGGCTGCTTGGCCCGAACGGTGCCGGCAAGACCACTATCATTGGCATCATCACCTCGCTGGTTAACAAGACCAGTGGCCATGTTTCCATCTTCGACCACGATCTCGATCTGGACCCCGCCAGTGCCAAGGCTTGCCTCGGCCTGGTGCCCCAGGAGTTCAACTTCAACATGTTTGAGCCGGTCGTCGAGGTGGTTGCCAACCAGGCCGGTTACTATGGCATTGAACGCAAGGAGGCCTTTGAGCGTGCCGAAAGGTCTCTCAAACAACTCGATCTGTGGGATAAACGGCGTGTGATGGCCAGAAACCTGTCCGGTGGCATGAAGCGACGCCTGATGATTGCCCGCGCACTGGTGCATGAGCCGAAACTATTGATTCTGGATGAGCCTACCGCCGGTGTGGATATCGAGATTCGCCGTTCCATGTGGCAGTTCCTGCGCACCATCAACGCGGCAGGAACAACGATTATCCTGACCACCCATTACCTGGAAGAGGCCGAAAGCCTGTGCCGGAATATCGCCATTATTAACGAGGGTGAACTGATCGAAAACACCACCACCAAGCAATTGCTCAATACCCTGCACATGGAAACGTTTGTGCTGGATCTTGAGTCACCGCTTGACGAATTACCCCAACTAGAGAACCAGAAGCTGGTACAGCTGGATGAAACCACACTCGAAGCCGATATCTGCCGCAGCGACTCGATCAATGCACTGTTTGATGAGCTCTCGAAGCACGATATCAGGGTGCTCAGCATGCGCAACAAGACCAATCGGCTCGAAGAGTTGTTTATGTACCTGGTAGAAAATGGCAACGGCAACCGGGCTGCCTCATGACACCGCACGCCAAGCTGGTCGCCCTGCGAACCATTGCCACTAAGGAAATACTCCGCTTTTCGCGTATCTGGATACAAACCATTCTCCCGCCGGTAATCACCATGGCCCTGTATTTCATAATATTTGGCAACCTCATTGGACCTCGAATCGGCCAAATGGACGGCTTCGATTACATGGAGTTCATAATACCTGGCCTTATCATGATGGCCGTAATTACCAACTCCTATGCCAACGTGGTGTCTTCCTTTTATGGCTCGAAATTCCAGCGACACATCGAGGAGATGATCATATCGCCGACGCCAAACTACATCATTCTGGTTGGTTTTGTTCTTGGCGGAGTCGCTCGCGGGTTGGCCGTGGGGGTGGCGGTAACACTCGTATCCATGGTGTTTCATCCGTTGAATATCCACAGCCTCTGGATCATTCTGTCGATGATTCTGCTGACGGCAATCCTGTTCTCACTGGCCGGGTTGATCAATGGTGTCTATGCAAAAAGTTTTGACGACATCTCCATCGTTCCGACCTTTGTACTGACACCCCTGACATACCTTGGCGGGATATTCTATTCAATCAGCATGCTCCCGGAATTCTGGCAACGCATGTCACTGGTCAACCCGATCCTGTACATGGTCAACGCCTTCCGCTACGGTTTTCTCGGTGTCTCCGATATCCACCTCGGCACATCCTATGCGATCAGCATTGGCTTTATCGTGGTGCTGTACCTGTTCAGCCTGTATTTGCTCAGGAAGGGTCACGGCATCCGTACCTGATGGAGCCCGCAAGTCAGGATGACTCGTCGATCGTCAGGCGGCCATCACGAATACAGAGCTTCAGATCACCGTTGAGAAACTCGAGCAGCTGCCTGCCGACAAGCTGCTTGCGCCAACCCTGCACCACAGCACTATCTGTGTCGCCGAGCAGCAGCATTTCCAACTGCTTGCGCGTTGCCAGTACGGCAGGATTGAGGCTGTTCTGCTCAGCACTCAGCCGCACCAGGGCCATCATGACATCCAGCAGGGCATTCTGGTCGGGTGACAATTTCGTGTGCTTGCCCTTGTCGGGGAAGGGGATGGGTGTTTTACCCGTCGCTTCCCTGACCAGCTCGACAATCTGGTTACCCGAGTTTCTGAGCAGTCCTTCACTCAGACCACGTATTTTACCGAGGGCAAGCAGCGAAGCCGGTTTGTGTCTTGAAATATCGACCAGGGCATCATCGCGTAATATCCAGCCTTTTGGGCGGTCCTTCTGTTGGGCAAGCTGCTCGCGCCAGCTGGCCAATGACTGCATGATCGCAAGACTGTCCCCCCTGAGCCGATTCCCCCCTTTTACCTTCCGCCAGGCATCCTCAGGCGGATTCTCATAGAACTCACGACTTGTTAAGCGCTGAAAATCCTCCAGCAGCCAGTCACTCCTGCCCAACACTTGCAGCTTCTCACACAGCCGCTGGTAGATTTCCGCCAGGTACACGACATCATCTGCTGCATATTGAATCTGCTCGCGGGACAGCGGCCGCAGCGACCAGTCTGCCCGGGTATGCAACTTGTCCAGCTCAATGCCCAGTTCATCCTTTACCAGACTGGCATAACCGACCTGTTCGGGGTAGCCGAGCAGCAAGGCGGCAATCTGGCTATCGAAGACGGGTGAAGGGACCTTGCCGGTAAGATGGTAAAAGATCTCCAGATCCTGGCGACCGGAATGCAGGACCTTGGTGACAGCGGCATCGAAAAGAATATCCAGGACCGGTGACAGATCCTCGAGTGCGAGGGGATCGATGCAGGCAACGCACCCCGGTGTAGCAACCTGCAACAGGCAGAGTTTGGGATAATAGGTTTTTTCACGCAGAAACTCGGTGTCCAGCGCAATCCAGTCAACCTTGCCCAGCTGTTCACAAAAGCGCTTGAGTTGTTCCTGTGTATCAATGAACCTGATACCGGTTTCCGCAGTCATTTGGCGAGGTATTTCAAATCAGAGATCAGTATCAACCTCGTCAACATCGACCTGGCCGGTGATACGACGCCGAATGTGAGACCACGAGACGCCGATCGCAAGGATCCAGCACAACACTACCAGTATAAGGTAGCTGACAGCCTTGAGACTGTCGGCATGGAACCAGCCCCAGTCGATCATCATCCACAGCAGCACGGCCATGAACGCAGCAGAAAGGAACAGTCCCAGTGGACCCAGGGACCGCAAGGTGGCGCGCAGGAAGATCGCCCAGCCGGCAAGCAGCAGGATACCGACCAGCGCAATCCAGGGTGTCGGGCTGGAAATATGGTTACTGAGCCAGTGATAGTAGGAATATCCCGACGGATTATAGCTTGAGAAGACCAGCACGAAAGCCGCCAGCAGGCGCAAAAAAAAGCCGGACCAACCAATTCCCTTGAGCGCCATATGTTTCCCCAGAAAACCGAGCCTGCGATTGTCGCAATGGGTAAGAATTCTATGCGCAGTCTGCAGCACTGGCAAGCGCTTCACCCAGGGTAATGATATGCTGCACTGTATGACATACAGTCCGGAACCCGGCAACACAACGAACTCATCGCGAACGCTGCTGCCGGTGCATGGGGATTCAGCAGCATCTCCCTTTCAGAAGTACTATTAAATTTGCTAACGATGGATATCAGCCTGATCAATCCCTATGAACTGGGGCGACAGCCATTCGGTCTTGCCGAACCTACCGCCTTTCTGCAGGCAGCCGGTCACAGGGTGCGCTGCTGTGATCTATCGATCCAAAAACTGGACAGCTGTCTTGACGAGAACACCGGGATGGTTGCCATCTATATTGCCATGCATACCGCGAGCCGTATCGCGGTGGAGGCCCTGCCAAAGATAAGGCAGTTGGCACCTCACGCCAGTCTGTGCGTCTATGGATTGTATGCCCCCATGAATGCCGAATTATTTCGTTCACTGGGGGTCGATACCGTTTTGGGTGGTGAATTTGAAACCGGCCTGGTCTCGATGGCAAGGCGGATTCAGGCAGGCGAGGGGGTAACACAGACCGAGCCGGAAACCGCACTCGACAAGATTCCTTTCATGGTACCGGACCGCAGCAGGCTGCAGCCCCTGTCGCGATATGCCCGGCTGATCAATCCCGATGGTTCAGAAAAGACCGTTGGCTTTGCAGAGACAACCCGTGGTTGCAAGTACCTGTGCCGCCATTGTCCGGTGGTGCCGGTCTACCAGGGTAAATTTTTTGTCATCCCCGCAGATATCGTGCTGCATGACATACGCGCCCAGGTAAAGGCTGGTGCGCAGCATATCTCCTTTGGCGACCCGGATTTCTTCAATGGCCCCGGTCATGCCCTCAGGATTGTGCACTCACTGCACCGGGAATTTCCTGCATTAACCTACGATGCCACCATCAAGATCGAGCACATCGTCAGGTACCCGGAAGAAATGAAGATACTCAAGGAAACCGGCTGCCTGTTTATTCTCTCGGCGGTAGAGAGTGTTGACGACAAGATCCTGGAATTGCTCGACAAGGGCCACAGCCGTGCAGACTTCATTAATGCACTTGCCTTGCTGCGCCAGATTGACATCGACCTTGCACCTACCTTCGTCGCCTTTACACCCTGGACGACACTCGACAATTACCTGGAACTGCTAGAACATATTGTCAATCTGCAGCTGATCGAGTCCGTCGCACCGGTGCAGCTATCGATACGACTGCTGATACCTGCCGGTTCCTTTATCCTCAAGCTCGAAAGGCTGGACGACATCATTGGTGACTTTGAGCCCGGCATTCTTGGTCATCCCTGGAGCAACCCGGATCCGCGCGTCGATGAACTGCAGCAAGAGATACAGTCGCTGGTTACCAGGGCAGAGGCAGATGGGCTGTCACGCCCTAACACCTTTCTCCAGATCTGGCGACTCGCCCACCAGCAGGCAGGCAGAGCCGTGCCTGCGCTGAACCTGGAACTGTCCGGCAAACCTATCCCGAGGCTGTCGGAAAACTGGTACTGCTGTGCAGAACCTACCTGTGAGCAGCTGGCCTCGTTCTGAAGACCACCGGGAAACACAGACTGGCGCATGGAATGAAATCAGTCCTCATTGCGCATCGCGGTGAACCGCTGCACTGTCCAGAGAATTCATTGCCCGGTTTCCAGTCAGCATTGCAGGCCGGTGCCTGCTTTATAGAAACCGATGTGCAAATCACCGCGGACGGAATTGCGGTACTCCATCATGATCCTTCCGCACTGAAAATCACCGGTAGCGACCTGCCGCTAACGACTACCGACTATAAAACGCTGCGTGCCTTGCCTGCAGGCTACCCACAGCGCTTTGCTGGACAATTTCAGGACCTGCACATTGCACGGCTGGACGAATTTGTCACGCTGTTGCAAAAATGGCCCGATGCCAGTGCCTTTATTGAGGTCAAGGAAGCCAGTATTGCCGCCCATGGTATCCCCGCAGTCATCGCCACCGTGCTCGACAGTCTTCACCCGGTGCTGCAACAATGCGTACTGATCTCCTTCAATCATGAACTGCTGGCTCATGCCCGCAACATCTATCCAATGCCCATAGGCTGGGTACTGCATGAGTGGAGTACCGGCAGCAAGAAACGCGCGACAGACCTGGAACCAGACTACCTGTTCTGTAACCAGAAACGATTACCGCCCGCAACCGAATCCTTGTGGCAGGGGCCCTGGAAATGGGCCGTGTATACAGTCAACACGGCCAGTGAGATACCAGCACTACTGGAGCGCGGCATACACTTCGTAGAGACCGATCGCATCCGCGAGCTGCTCGCTGATCCTGCACTGGAAGGCTGGGGTTGTGACTGAGGTTTATGATGTTGTTGTCATTGGTGGCGGCATTCATGGTGTCGGGGTGGCACAGGCGGCTGCCTCCGGGGGCTACTCGGTATTGCTACTGGAACAGCATGCACTGGCAGCCGGTTCCTCCAGCCGCTCCAGCAAGCTGATACATGGCGGCTTGCGTTACCTTGAGGGGCACGAGTTCGGCCTGGTCCGCGAAAGCCTCACGGAACGGGCCATCCTGCTGGAGATTGCCCCGGAGCTTGTGCAGCTGCAGCCTTTCCATATTCCCGTCTATCCTGATACCTCAAGGCGACCACTTGCACTGCGGACAGGGCTCACCCTGTATGCCGTGCTCGGCGGGCTCAACCGCGCCAGTCGCTTCAGAAAGCTGTCCCACAAGGAATGGGATGCGCTGGACGGTCTGGAGACCCGTAACCTGCAGGCGGTCTACCAGTATTTTGACGCGCAGACCAATGACACCGAGCTAACACGCGCAGTTATGCAATCGGCGCTTGAGTTGGGTGCCTCACTGAGTTGTCCCGCAGAATTTCTGTCTGCGCACATCGGGCCAGAGGATTGTGAAATCCGCTACCGGGACCACCGCGGGGAAAAATCCTGCCAGGCACTCGCCCTCGTGAACGCAGGTGGACCCTGGGTAAACGCAATTACAGCCCGCATAAGCCCGATGCCTGCACCCGTGGCAGTTGCTCTGGTACAGGGCACCCACCTGGTCCTGAAGGACAGCCTCGAGATGGGTTGCTACTACCTGGAGGCACCACAAGACCGGCGTGCCATCTTCCTGCTACCCTGGGGTCATCAATCCCTGCTGGGAACCACAGAGAGCCTGTATCGCGGGGACCCGATGGAGGTCTCCCCGCTGCAACAGGAAATCGATTATTTGCTTGAAGTCTTACAACATTATTTTCCCGGCCGTTCGCAAACCGTTGACGACTCGTTTGCCGGATTGCGGGTATTGCCCGCGGCAAACAGCGCTGCCTTCGGGCGTTCACGCGAAACACGACTCGCAGTCGACAACCGCATACACCCCAGAGTGCTTGCCATTGTTGGTGGCAAGCTCACCGGCTATCGCGCCACCGCAAGCAAGGCGATGAACATCCTGCGACGTTCGCTGCCCGCGCGGAAGCCAAGGGCGGATACTGCAAAGCTTGTACTGAGGCCGGCGCCCTGATGCCCGACCTGATACTCGCATTGGATCAGGGCACGCACTCAAGCCGTGCAATCCTCTTTGACCTGCATGGCCAGCAAGTTGCAAGTGCATCGCAGTCGCTAGGCTTGCAGCAACACAGCCGTACCGAGATTGAACAATCGCCCGTGGAGATCCTGCAGTCGATGCAGAGGGTATTGCAGCGCGTATTCAACAATCCGGGTATCGACAGGGCACGAATCCTGTGTGCAGGCTTGGCGACACAACGATCCAGCGTAGTTGCCTGGGATGCCGACAGTGGCGCACCATTGAGCCCCGTCATCAGCTGGCAGGATCGTCGCACAGCCGGCAGACTGGCAAGCCTGAAGGACAAGTCAAGCTTGATCGAGCTGCTCACCGGCCTGCGCCTTTCACCGCATTACGGTGCTGGCAAGCTGCGATGGCTGCTGGAAAATAATACCGCAGTAAGCACCGCCCTGGATGGAAACAGACTGGTAATGGGGCCACTGGCCAGTTACCTGCTGCACCACCTGACGGATAACACCGAAGAGCTGATTGACGATGCCAACGCCTCCCGTACACTGCTGTGGAACCTGCAGCAGCGCAACTGGGATCCCACCCTGCTGGGATATTTCAAGATACCACCCGGGGTATTGCCGCACTGTAAACCCATCCGTTACGACTATGGCAATCTTCACGACGGTTCGATTCCTGTCAGGGTGGTAAACGGCGACCAAACTGCCGCCCTGTATGCACAGGGCGCTACCTCCGGCAACACGCTGACCATCAACATCGGGACCGGTGCCTTTATACTCTTGCCGACAAACGCACCCTGCACACGGCCTGCTGGCCTGCTGGCCGGCATTTCATACAGCAATGGACAGTCCGGCAGTTACTACATCGAGGGCACGGTGAACGCTGCCGCCAGCGCGCTGGAGTGGGCGTCGCATACCTACGGATTGCGCGACCTCGAAGAACAGTTACCCGGCTGGCTGGACACGGTAAAGGCGCCGACGATCTTCATCAATACGCTTGGTGGACTCGGCTCCCCCTGGTGGAAGGATGGTCCGGCCGCGTACTTTCTTGATGCCGGGGTTCCAGTCCCGGAGGCCATGGTTGCCGTGATCGAGAGCATACTCTTCCTGATTCAGGCCAACGTTGATCTGATGCAGTCAGACCATCCTGCTGTCCACAAGATCCAGATCAGCGGCGGACTATCCAGACTCGACGGACTCTGCCGGAAACTCGCCTCTCTCTCCGGCCTGACAGTCTATCGACCCCTACAGGTAGAGGCCACGGCACGCGGGATTGCCTGGCAGGCGGCGGGGTGTCCGGAGAACTGGCCACCGGCGGGGGAAGGCACCAGCTTTACTCCAGGAAACGATCCCGACCTACAGGATCGCTACAAACGTTTCCTGGAGATACTCAGGAGACTCTGATTCACCACCGTGGGTACACAAACCTGCCTTGACTGGTAGCCGCAACAGATCGATTGTCCGCGTAGCCGGTACAAACCGTGGAGTTAGCGGGCGGGGGTAGTAAACAGCCAGAGAAAGCCGGCATTATAAAAAACATGCAACAGTATCGGTGCAGCCAGACGCCCCGTGCGGTCCTTGAAAAAACCGAATATCAGTGACGGGATGAATACCAGTGCAGCCCACACGGGTGCATGGTAGATAAAGTGCAACCCCGTAAACATCACACTGGTCAACAGATTAGCCACCGTGATCGGACCGAGGGAGTGGCGACTGATATAGTCATGCACCAGTTCCTGCAACAGGCCACGAAAAACCATTTCCTCGGCCAGCGGATAAAACACCACCGGGACCAGGAACTGCCAGGGCTCGACCAGCGGCCAACTCCACTGGATTACCGGTTGCTGTATCAGGTAGAGCGCAAGCCAGAAGCATGGACCAGCCATCAATGCTGCATAAAACAGCGGGTCCTGCCAGGGAAGATGCGCCTCGGCCGATGACTGGTTCAATGTGGCTGGTTGCTTTTCAACTGCTCGATCATTTCGGGTTCAAGATCCATGCCCACGGACCTGTCTGGATTGATCGCGATAGCTGTGCCGCTGCCCGTCCTCTCAAGCACCCACTTGAACTCGGCAAGCAGGCCTCCATCGTAGCCAGGAAAATCCTGCATAAACTCCCTGGAGCGCTCGGGGCTGGTAAACAACACAAGCACCTCCCGGCCATCCTCTGTTTTCAATGTCAGTGGCATTGCCTTGCTGTGACTGGTAAATCCTTCGATCGCGATGGAATCCCTCACGGGCATGAACACCTGGGTATCCATGAGATACTCCATAAACCGTTCACTCGACAGTCGGCCGTCCTGGGCCGCCAGCAGTTTTTCCTCAAGTTCATTACGCGCTTCAAAATCATCTTGCATAACAGGTATCCAACAATAAAGAGGCCCCGCGAAGCGGGGCCTTTATATACTGGGATTCAGCTGGCCTTAGTCGTTGCCGCTAAACGCACCCAGCAACTGCAGCAGACTGATAAACAGGTTGTAGATAGAAATGAACAACGTCACCGTCGCCATGATGTAGTTGGTTTCACCGCCATGGATAATCTCGCTCGTCTGATACAGGATCAGCCCGGACATCAGCAGGATGAACATGGCAGAGACGGCCAGCGACAAACCTGGCATGGAGAAGAACATGCTGGCAATACCGGCCAGAAACGCCACCAGTATACCCACCATCAGGAAACCGCCCAGAAAGCTGAAGTCCTTGCGGGTTGTCAATGCGTAGCCTGATAAACCCAGAAAGATAATACCGGTACCACCCATCGCGGTCATGACCACCTGGTCACCGTTGGGAATCGACAGGTACAGACTGATAATCGGGCCCAGCGTGAGTCCCATGAAACCTGTCAGGGCAAATACCGACACCAGACCCCAGGCACTGTTACGTAACCGCGTGGTCAGGAACAGCAGACCAAAATAACCCACCAGCGTGATGACAATACCCATGGGTGGCATGTTGGTCATGACCGCAATGCCGGCACAGGCAGCACTGAACAGTAATGTCAGGGACAACAGTGTGTAGGTATTCCGCAGAACCTTGTTGGTCGCTAGCGCCGATTGTTGCGAAGTTGTAACGGTCCTATCCATCATTCTCATAATCAATGTTCCTCGTTCTCTATAGAAAATAACTGAACGACTGTTATGACATCCGTCACGCCGTTTCGTTCATCCAAGGATAACACCCCGGTTGGAAACAGCAACATGATTAACCTTGATTTATTTAAGGTATTTATCTAGTCAAACATTGCCGGATTCCGGTATCCTTGCGCTCCTGTGGAGAGGTGGCTGAGTGGTCGAAAGCGGCGGTCTTGAAAACCGTTGAGGCGCAAGCCTCCCAGGGTTCGAATCCCTGCCTCTCCGCCATATTATTCAGTAACTTAGGACGTTTTTACGGAATTAGGCCAACTTATCCCGCGACCATTTGGACCACTAAGGAATGGCATCACCAGTGGTTGCGGCCTTAACATCTACTGCCCCGAGAACCCCGTGACTCGTGACCAGATGGCGGTGTTTCTCGAACGTGGTATACGCGGCAGCGACTACAATCCCGGGGCAGATGTAGGAAATATCTTTCTGGATGTGCCCGCAAGCTATTGGGTAGGAGGATGGATTGAGTTGCTATACCTGCCAGATGCCTGCCCGTTGCGGTCTGTTACACACAGACAGGGTTCGCAGCAGGGGCAGGCATCTTACAACCCTTAACAACAACGGACATACGAAATTTTTAAGCATCCCCGACTATCGGACGATTTAAAGGGCAGGAGCTGGCTTTACCAGCGGCAGATCAATCTGGCAGGCAATGCCGGGAGTGGGGAACAAATGGATGCAAGTATCCTGAGTGTGATTCGGCGTGTTGCCACTACACGGGCATACCAGCCGGACGAGAAGGTATTCGTCGAAGGTTCACCAGGCACCACGATGTACGTCATCATCGATGGGAATGTCGAAATTAGTGTAGCAGGCAGGCTTATCGAAGTAGCTGGTCCAGGCAGGATCGTTGGCGAGATGGCGCTGATTGATTCCTGTAACCGGAGTGCGACTGTGGTGGCGAAAGACAATTGCGTCCTTGCGCAGATAAACGAGAGCGAGTTTCTATCGCTGATGGAGAAAACACCTCGTTTCGGGCTGGGCGTGATGAAGATTCTCGTAACCAGGCTACGCAACATGGATGCCATGATCTGATCTGTATGGACTTATTGGCAATTCCTATGGCCCGGATGCGAATTGCAGAAATCACTACCTCCGCCGGAGCTCCCTGCATCGTCACCCCCGCATGTGAGCGAACCATTTTGAGTAGATAAGGCGCTTATTAGAAAAATGCCAGTGATACGTTTATTCATTGTTATTTAACTTCATAGAAACCTAATCGCGAGAAACCTGCCGATCTGCTTCGGCTATGTCAATTATTTGACTAATTCACTAACTCGCCCACCATCACGGGATCGACTGGCGTCACTGAGTTCCCGCCAAGGGTCGAATTTAAAACCGGCACGATCCGGTCGAGCAAATCGGGATCGTTGTAGACCGCGGGGGTGTATTCATCCCTGATGCTAATCCGGGGCAACCGGTCCTCGGACATTCCGGCGGATCGCGCGATCAATAGATGGGAATACAATAAAGCGACTTGATCAAAAAATGAAAGGCTCGATAAAACGAAATGATGGCGTATAAGAGGGGACTTTTGAAAATCACCAACTAGAATTGTCGAGCAGCATCGGCCCAGGCTAGAGGCATATTAGGGTGAATCAACTGACACCCCGTATCAATGAAGCATTTTCAATGCACTACCAACAGCACGCGGCGCAGTAGTTTAATACGTTGTAGTATGGGGCACATAAGGAAAACATATCAATTGTGTGTATTCTTATTGCACGCAATTCTGTTGCTTACTGCGCCAGCGAACGCTGCAACATGGACAACCATCAGTGGCCGTGTTTTAACCCAGAAGGCTGAACCAGTGTGTGCCATCGTACTGGCCAACGGCCAGCACACGTTTTCGTGTGGGGGCACTGGTAATTACCACCTCTACGTTCCTCTCAATAGTAACGGCCTTATTACGCTTCAAGTCTTTGCATCTGGCTTTGCGCCATTCAGGCAAACCCTGAATGCGGATCAGGCAATCGGATACAGCGTCTTCATGGATCGAGATGATTCTGGACGATCTTTATCACTCAGTCACTATGAGTTTCCATCTTCACGTCCCGGCTGGATGTTAGTCAGTGGTTATATTGACTACAAGGGTTCTCCAATATGTGCCATGATCCTGATCAATGGTCAGAGCATGTTTTCCTGCAACCAGAATCTGGGACGATATAGCCTCGAAGTTCCATTGGATAGCAGTGGCAATATCACACTGCAGGCTTTCGCTGCAGGATTTCTTCCATATCGCATTACATTCCCCGGGGATAATGAATCAACCACGTTCAAAATCAGTGGAGATATCACTGCTACCGGAGGAAGTGAAGTTGATGGAGATGTGAATGACCCGGCTGCGCCCTATATTCCCAATGACACTCTTGCGACACCTCAGGACATACCAAATCCTGTCATTCTCGGTGGTTATGTCAATCAACCGGGTGAGGGGAGGCCTGGCCGTTCCCAACTGGTAGGCGATTCGAGTGATCTCTACAAAATATCTGTTGTTGCCGGCCAGCGTATTACCCTCATCATTAGTGACTCTTCCTTCCTAAATGACCTTGACCTGTTTTTGGGCGACAGCAAAGGAAACCTTATAGGCAGTTCTGAAGGCGTTGGGAACACAGAAACCATCCTAGTACCGGCTACCGGGGCCTATCTAATCGAGGTCTTTTCATATTCTGGCGCATCATCTTATGTTCTGACTGTTGGCCAAGTGACCCTGACCAGTTCAGAAGAGACGCTAAGCGTAGTGGATGAATTCATTCCCGGTGACATGGTGGTACGATTTGATGAAGCTAGCAACCTGAAATCGCGTGGTGCTACTAGCCTATCGTCAAAAGCGAGTGCCATTGGCTTAGCCGCTAAAGCCGGAGCTCTCAGCAGGGAAGTGCTGCTTACCCTTGGCAAGGATGAGCAAAAAATTGCGGCCATGAAGACGCTCAATATAAATGCTTCAGAAAAACGTCAGTCTGTCTTGATGCAGAGTGCAAATATTGGCTCGAAAAAGATTGAAACGATTAGAACGATCAAGGCATTGCGGCGGCGTTCTGATGTAAAACACGCAAACCCAAACTATATTTTTCAACCTTTCTTGTTACCAAACGATAACGGTTATCCCTTTCAGTGGCACTACCCAATGATTAATCTACCTCAGGCATGGAATGTTACAACGGGTAGTAATGATGTCACTGTCGCAGTAATAGATACAGGCGTGATCCTTTCGCACCCGGATTTGCAAGGAAGGTTACTACCGGGCTACGACTTCATCCGTGACCAAACTATGTCACGAGATGGAGACGGCATTGATGCCGACCCAGATGATCCAGGAGATCTTGGTAACAATGGATTATCAACATTCCATGGTACACATGTTGCGGGAACGATTGGGGCGGCTACCAACAATGCGACAGGAGTTTCAGGTGTTACCTGGTCAACATCAATTATGCCTCTACGCGTTCTCGGGTACCTGGGAGGTACTTCATACGATATATACCAAGCAATTCGTTATGCTGCCGGTCTAAGTAATGACTCTGGAACCCTGCCTGCGCAAAGGGCTGATGTGATTAACCTGAGTCTGGGAGGCGGCGGATATTCCCAAGAAGCTCAAGACTTGTTCGCTGACGTAAGGGATCAAGGTGTTATTGTCATCGCGGCAGCAGGTAATAACGACACCAGCTTTCCATCCTACCCGGCATCTTATAGTGGAGTAATATCGGTAAGCGCCGTAAATATCAAAAAGGAAAAAGCATCGTACTCGAACTTCGGAGCTACTATTGATGTGGCAGCTCCAGGAGGTGATTCCACTCCGGATATTAATGGCGATGGATATCCAGATGCTGTCTTAAGTACTGCCGGTGATGATGCGTCGGGTAATATCTTGCCAGTTTATTTACCCTATCAAGGAACATCAATGGCTTCACCGCATGTCGCGGGTGTTGCGGCTTTAATGAAGGCAGTAGATCCTGTATTGACACCCGCGGCCTTTGATACCCTCCTGTCCAGTGGGCAACTGACGGACGATCTGGGATCAGCTGGTCGTGATGATCTTTACGGGTATGGATTGATCAATGCTCATAAAGCAGTCGTTGCGGCTGGTAGCGCGCCAACAGCACCGCATCTGGTAGCCAATCCTGCATCACTCAATTTTGGAAATATTGAAACATCATTATCACTAACCCTTGAGAATGGCGGCGGCGGGGTAGTGTCTGTGAATGCACCAGTAGTTGCTGCATTATGGTTGACGGTTATTGAGAGTGATGTAGATAGTAATAACAACGGTACCTATACCGTTACTGTCAATCGTGCGGGTCTGGCACCAGGTACCTATTCGGCCATAATTACAGTTACATCTTCTGCTAACACCATTTCTATACCCGTAATTATGCAAAATAGCAATGTTGCTGTACCAGCAGATGCAGGTCTCCAGTATGTTCTGCTCGTTGACCCTTCAACAAATGAGCCGATAGATGCAGTTGCTACTAGCGCTATTAACGGGCGTTATTCCTATAGTTTTTCTGGTGTGCCAAGTGGTACCTATCTGATCATATCTGGCAGTGATAATGACAATGATTCCTACATCTGTGATGCAGGCGAGTCATGTGGCGCATTTCTCACTATTGATAATCCGCTAGAAATTAACGTGAATACGGACTTGTCATTGAGCGACTTTCAAACGGGTTATATCACTGGTGTTTCAGGGTTTTCAAGTGAGGCAAATCGTGTTGCTAGAAGATTCCACAAAAGTCCCGCTAAATAAATATGACAACACCCGGTTTAAGGTTTTTTATTTCGCAGATTAATTACATCATCGATGATGCGCATGTCTGCATGCCCAAAATAACCGACCAGCTGCAGATAACATCAAACTCATCATTTTCATTATGCAGGAAGCCTGGTTTTACCCTGTGCGATTCCAGGTTTTCCGGTAAAGAAGACAGCCCGGGTTCAGTTCCTGCGATGGGTAAACGCCGTTCGGGTGCTGGCATTTTGTCAACACCGACTACATGTGATGGTGCATACTCCAAGGCCAGTCCCAGCGCAGTTGTTCCTTCGCCACAACCAAAGTCAAGAATTCCGGTTCTCCAGGGAAGAATAAATCCCGACCCATTTTGCGATTGTTGCTGTGTCTGCTTGTCCCGGCAGTCTCTGTAATTTCTTTCAGTGTGCAGTCAGCCGACACTGGCCAAGGTATGAAAAAGATATGTACATCTCGCCGTCTGCTACCAGTATAATCACCTTATTATCCGTGTGCCTGCACCATTCAATCCATTTCCACCCTAACAGAAGAGGTGCAGCTTATCGGTTAGCCTTGCGGATTTCCGGTGATCATCCTGCTCACGATGAATATCTTGCGTGCGGCTGTCCTTGCAGGCGACGGCACTCAAGGCAAGGAATCATCCAGTTAGGTATGACGTGTTGGTTTTATGTCCGAAGAGATTAAATACAACGTCGATTGCATGGTGATCCGTAACAGCCGGATCTTCGGGTTCGGCTGGGTGTTTCACCCGTACAGGCTGACAAAGTCTGTGCGTGTCGAGCTGAAAACAGCCGGAGGCGATACGATCACTCTTCCGGTAGTGTATGGTAGACCACGAAAAGACGTATCCTGCCATTATCCAGATACCCGATATTCGCTACGCTGTGGCTTTGTCGTTTATGGCGGCTGGCCGGCAACAGCTGAGATCATCGAGACCCGTCTTGCAGGCGAGGCAGATGGAGAGGCTTTCCAGTTGCCGGTACCACCAACGATGCTGTCAGGTGCTTCGGTCATGCCGATTGCTGCCCATCCTTACCGGTTGATGATTGGGCGTGCATGGTCACTGTTAAGGCATGGCAATATAAAACTGCTGCTGCTTAAGGCCCGGCGTTACCGTGCCGGCAAGCCAACCAGTCACGGTGATGTATCCACTGCTGCGCAACGACAGCTTGAGAATAACAACTGCTCGCGATTTATCCTTGTGCTGGACCATGATCTGGGTGGTGGGGCCAATAATTACCGGGAAGAGCTGATTAGGGAGTACCTGGCAGATGACTGCGGTACACTGTTACTGTCTTTTCACATGCTTTCACTGCAATTTACCCTAGAAATATGTACATCCGACAGCAGGCAGCGTTTCAGTATCTCCGGACTGGATTCCCTGATCAGGCTGGCTGAAGATGGCCTCATCAGCAAGACCTTTTACAACAATGCGGTGTCATTCGAATATCCCGAGGATGTTCCAGACCTGCTGGTAACGCTGCGCCGTGTGTACGGGATTCCACTCACTATCGCCATCCACGATTATTTCCCGATTTGCCCGTCACATTTCCTGCTTGATGACAGTGAAAAGTACTGCGGAATTCCTGATATAGAGACCTGCAGTCGATGTCTGCCAAAGATATCCTTCTGGTTCGTCTCATTTTTCGAGTCACGGGACATTCGCATGTGGCGCAACAAGTGGGGTACCTGCCTTGACCTTGCGGACAGTGTGCTTTGTTTTTCCAAGGCCTCCCGGAACCTGCTAGTCAAGGCCTATCCAGACCTGCGTACTGACCGGATTGATGTTGTACCTCACGTGACAAGCTTTTACCCCTCAAGAAAACCGCAGCTGGATCGTTCCTCCGGTCTGCATATCGGTGTCCTTGGAGAGATCGGATTTCACAAGGGCGGAGCCGTTATCCAGGCCCTGTCAGAGGAAATTATCAGACAGAAAGCAGCTACCCGTATATCTGTCATTGGCACACTTGAAGCGGATTGTGATGTAACGGTCGTATCGGAGACCGGGCCCTATGACTATTCCAACTTGGTTGATATGGTCGAGGCCAGTGGCGCGAACGTTTTCCTGTTTCCTTCCATCTGGCCCGAGACCTTCTCCTATGTTGTAGAGGAATTAATGCAACTGGAAGTGCCAATCGTATGTTTCGACATGGGGGCACCCGCCGAGCGGATCAGGCACTATCCCAAGGGAAAGCTGATCCCTTTGTCGGATGCGCGCGAGATCCTGTCGCGTTTGAATACAATCTATGCTGAACTAACGAGGCCGAAGACCATCGGTGTATGAATGATATGAAAAAAGTCCACATTTTTACCAGTGCTGCGTTCAACTATATCCCCAAGGCGCGTGTACTGTTTCGTTCACTACGCGAGCATCATCCTGAATGTGTGCTGCATCTTGCCCTGGCTGACGAGGGGCATAGCGACATCGACCTGTCGCAGGAACCGTTTGACTCGGTACTGCCGGTCAGCGAGCTGGATATTCCCGACCACCGGGGGTGGGCATTCACCCATGACATCGTCGAACTGGCAACAGCCATCAAGCCTTACGCCTTTCTGAAGATCATGTCCATGCCAGATTGCGGCAAGGTCCTTTACCTGGACCCAGACACGGTGGTGTTTTCGAGGCTGGACGATATTATCAATGCACTTGATGAGAGCAACCTGGCACTGACGCCACACCAGACAGAACCCGAGGATAGCATCAGCGCCGTTATCGATAACGAGATCTGCAGCCTCAAGCATGGGGTATTCAATATCGGCTTTCTCGGTGTGGCTGCAACGGATGAAGGCTTCCGTTTTGCCAACTGGTGGGCACAACGACTCTACCATTTCTGCCGTGCAGATATCTGTAATGGCCTGTTTACCGACCAGAAGTGGATTGACCTGGTACCGGCATTCTTCGAGGGTATCGCTGTGATGCGCAGTGGGCGGCTGAACCTGGCCACCTGGAACCTGACAACCCGGGAGTTGACGGGTGATTTAGAGAGTGGCTTCCAGGTCGATGGTGAACCGCTGGGCTTTTACCACTTCACCGGCTTTGATAGTGGTGCTCACCGTATCATGGCGGCCAAGAATGCCGATGGGAACCCGTCGGTGCAAGCACTTATCGGCTGGTATGAACAGGAAATTCGGGATCTGGGCAAAGATCCGCTGGCGCAGATTCCATGGGCCTTCAATACCTTCAGCAATGGCGATAAGATTATCCGTTCGCAGCGGTTGATCTACCGTGAACGCGTTGATCTCCAGGCAGCTTTTCCCGATCCCTTTGATGCTGAAGGCTACCTGGCGTGGTGGAACAAACAGGGCAGGTCGGAATACCCGGGGCTGTTCGATGCAGCAACTGAAGCCGCGACCTATTCCGAACTATCTGCCAGCCTGACACCGGGTTTTCGGGCCGGCAAGCAGACCATTAACTGGAATACAACCCTGTCGCTATTCCGATCCGCCTTGCAGGATCCCGCCACACGGAAGTGCCTGATCCGGCGTGGTTGGCGGGTGCTACGGCGGGAAGGAGTCGCCGGTATTCGCCAGCGACTTGGTTCATGAACAGGTGCCGGAAAAGCATTGTCGTGTCAGTAAACAAGTTTATCGGGTGTTGAACCATGAGGGCCCATCTGGATCTGATCAAGTACAAGGTGTATGCAGAGCTCAGTGCGGAAGCTGCCAGGACATTTCTGGGGATTCTATGGTGGGTAATCGAGCCTGTCCTGTACATGTCAGTGTTTTATTTCATTTTTGGTGTTCTGTTCCAGCGCGGTGGTGAGGGGTTCGTCTACTTTCTGCTAGTAGGACTGGTGGTATGGAAATGGTTTGACAGTTCCATACGTAGCGGCATGGTATCCCTGCAAACAAATGCGGCCGTGATAGTGCAGGTCTACCAGCCGAAATTCATCTTTCCGGTGATCGTCGTGCTCATTAACACCGCCAAGTTTCTGTTCGTCATGCTGCTGTTGCTGCTGTTTCTTCTGGTTTCCGGAAAGCCTGCGTCAGCCAGCTGGTTGGCATTGCTGCCATTGATCAGCGTTCAGTGTGTATTTATTGCAAGTATTACCAGTTTGTTTGCAACTGTTATACCTTTTGTTCCCGATTTCAAATGGGTCGTGGAAAATGGATTGACCATGTTGTTTTTCCTGTCCGGGGTATTTTTTGATATCAGTGCCATGCCGGAGAACTTCCAGGTTTGGTTGAGGCTGAACCCGATGGCCGTGCTGATCGACAATTACCGAAACGTGCTGCTGCAAGGACAGATGCCGGACTGGTGGCAATTATTCTGGGTGCTGCTGTTCTCCAGCATCCTGATATTGGCCGCTCTGCGGGTATTTAATCGCTTCGATCGAATCTATCCAAAACTGGTCTGACCGTGGATGGTAAAAAAGTAATCCTCAGCCTGAAAAATACCGGTCTTTTCTACAAACGCAGGACCGGCTTTCTCCGGCACGATAAATTCTGGGCGCTGCGGGATGTCAGCTTTGATCTCTATCATGGCGAGACCCTGGGCATCATTGGTAAAAACGGGGTGGGCAAGAGCACATTGTTACGCATGATTGCCGGAATTATGGATCCGGACCGGGGTGAGGTAATCAGGCATGAATCCTTGCGAGCTTCCCTGCTTGCTTTGCAGGTAGGTTTTATTCCGCACCTGACGGGCCGGCAGAATGCTATTCTCAGCGGCCTGTTGCTTGGCCTGTGCCGGGCGGATGTCGAGGTTCTGTTACCCAGGATTTTTGAATTTTCCGAGTTGGGTGACTTTATTGATCAACCTGTTCGCAGTTATTCAACGGGGATGAAGGCACGTCTCGGCTTTTCTGTCGCCCTGTATGTTGACCCCGATATTCTGCTTATCGACGAGGTGCTGGGAGTAGGGGACGTCGACTTCCGCAATAAATCCGCTGATGCCATACGGGAGATTACCAAATCGGACAAGACAGTCGTTATAGTTTCACACAATAATGAGCTGATTCGCAGCTTGTGTGACCGGGTTGTCTGGATAGAAAACGGACATACTCAGGGTGTCGGTTCGGCGGACGCCATAACCAAGCAGTACCAGCAGCGCCACACATCAGTGGCTGCCAGGGAAATGACGAACTCGGGATAAGTAGTCATTGAGAACGGGAGGGAAAGAAGCCAAGCATGAATGATCATCTGCACACCACTGTGACACACCGCAATAAAGCGGTGATAGTGCTTGGCATGCACCGCAGCGGCACCTCGGCACTTGCGGGGTTGTTGCACGAGCTGGGGCTCGAGATGGGGACGTCACTCATGTCCGGGCGCGAAGACGAAAATGAAAAGGGCTTCTGGGAACACGAGAAGATCGTGTCGATCCATGATCGCCTGCTGGCTCAGCTTGGATCGAGCTGGTCAGATACGGGCCCATTACCACCGGACTGGTTCCGGTGTGATTTAGCAAGGCAATGCCAAGACGAGATCTGCCAGGTGCTGGAGGCAGACTTCGGGACGGAGTCGCTGTGGGCGTTGAAGGATCCGCGGATGTGCAGGCTAATGCCATTGTGGAAACCGGTGTTTGAGAGGGTCAACATTGAGCCGCTGTTTATATTAATTGTGCGCAATCCGCTGGAAGTGGCTGCCTCGCTGCAGCGCAGGGACAATATGGATCGTTCTCATGCCCTGCTACTCTGGTTGCAATATAACCTGGCGGCAGTCAAGTCGACGGCCGGTTACCAGCGCCGGTTTCTGACGTTTGCACAGTTGCTTGAGCAGGGTGCTCCCCGGCTGGAGGAAATACTTCGGGGCTTTCTGCAGCAACCTGCCGGGCTGTCGTTCGCAGCTGCGGGAGCGAGCAAGTTCCTGAGCAGCGAGCTGCGACACCATGTTATGAGTGACCGTTCCCTGGAGGATGTGCCGGATATTATCAACCGGCTGTACCGGTTGCTGGTCAATGCAGCCGCAAGCGGGGACGGGGTTGAAGACGCTGAGTGGCAGGCAGTCCAGGGCCTGTACCTGGAGAGCACACGCTTGCTGAATCCGTGGCTGGACCTGTCAGATGCGCTACGACGGGACCTCACAAGCAGGAACATCGCCTTTGACGACTTGCAGCGGGAAAACGAGCAGTTAACCCGTGGTCTGCGGCATGCCGAGGCGCTGGTGCAGGAACGGGAAGCGCATGTGCAAGTGCTTGACAAGGCCCTGCAGGAAGCACAAGCGCTGGTGCAGGAACGTAATGAGCGGGTCGACGAACTAACTGTGGCCTTGCAGGAGGCAACCCGCTATGTTCGCCAGCATGAGACCAGTATCTCGACACTCACAGCCGAGCTGGAGCAGCTCAAACAGTGACGTACGAAGACCCGTAAACTTTCCTGAAGAATCGATTAGTTAAGGTTACCAGGATTGATGAATATGCAGAGACTACTTGAAGGCAGCTGCTCCCAACTGAAAGGTGTCGAGCTGGATTCGAGCGGTGCCATCAATGCTACCTCGGTCGGCACAAGTCCCTACTGGTTGCTGGAAGGGGTTGACCTGGAAAAACACTATCTACATATTCGTCTAAGTGTGGTGCCACAGAAAGATGACCCGGGAGCCTACTACTATTGCAAACTGTATTTTCTAGAGATGGGCCAGAAAAAGTTCGATGAGTCACACAGCCTGACCCTGCCTATAACCCGTTTTGGCGAATTCGATGACTATAACTTCAAGTGCCTTGTCTTTCAGCAAAAGAAAATCGTTGCAGTACGGTTTCATCCATTCAGCCATCGAGGACGAATACAAATACAGGAATTCGAATTCCGCCCTTATGCACAGCACCCAAGACCTGAACTGGCCAGGCTCTCAGGCACTGTTCATCCACTGCTGCTGAGTTTCTTTTCCCGGTCCGGCAGCACCCTGGTGATGAAAATACTGACTCAGCACCCTGAAGTGACAGGTTACACAAAGGGTACGCATGAGGCACATTTCCTCAGGTACTTCTCCAGCCTGTATGACATGATCAAGGCGTCACATATTTACTCCGGTGATCACAGCGATGGAACTTTACTGAAGCGGCTCGAGGTACTCTCCCAGCACTATAGACCTGACTGTGTCTTGCCCAAACCCGTCGAGTTTTCCCAGTACCTCGACCTGGGTGTTTTTCGTTCGTATTACGCCAGGTTTCTGACCGACTTTCTGCCGGAGATGCTTGCTGATATGGAAGCGCCCGGACTACAGTCTGCAAAATACTATATCGAGAAACATATGGATGGCACACCATTTGGCTGGACAAGGTCGATGCTGGAGCTGTTTCCGGAGCTAAAGATAGTGATGCTGTTTCGTGACCCCCGGGATGTACTGATCTCTTTCGATGCCTTCCGGAAGCGCGAGCCTATCAATCCCCTGAAAGGTGGCGACCTTGCCGGACAGGTCGAAAATATTATGCGGCACTATACTGGCCGGCTGAGCCTGCATGATGAGTATCAGGACCGTGTATTCATCCTCCGCTATGAAGATCTAATGCAGAAACCTGTGGAAGTGCTGCTGCCAATGCTGCATTTTCTCGGGCTGGATGACGGTGAGGATTCGCTGGAGAAGATGTTGCAGCCGCTGCAAAACCGTGACTTGCAGTCCAGAAGGCATATTACGGCGGACGGTAAAAGGCATAGTGTGGGTCGCTGGCAGCATGATCCACAGGTAGCGGTTGCCAAACTATTCGCCGCACACGCCGGAATCATAACCAAACTCGGATACCCAATGCACGACGGTAGATGAGCATCCCTGCTATGTTGTTGTTTCGCGTTCAGTTACTGGTTTATCTGCATCAACTAAACAACTGGGGTGGTCCCAGACCGTGTGAAAACTGTAAATTTTGAGCAGCACGCAGCCCCATGCGGCATCCCGTAGCCGCTATTTCAATGGCCGATATTATTTAGCGACACTCCACAGCACGCGCCATTCGCACAATGTTCGTAGTCTTGTACTCGTCAAACCTCCGTATCGATGGTGCAAATCCATCCGCGTACACCTGGAGCTTGAACTGCCCGTTACTATCCAACGGAATTCTCAGAAAGTAGCTGCCTGTGCCGTCGCACGAGAACATATACTGACCGTTTGCCAGCACCATGGCACAGATTGGAGTCTCGCTGTTCTGTAACCGTATGTCACCGGCGATGTAGATCTGTTTGCCTGCAGATCCGGGCACAAAAG
This sequence comes from Gammaproteobacteria bacterium, assembly GCA_022340485.1. Lineage (GTDB taxonomy): Bacteria > Pseudomonadota > Gammaproteobacteria > UBA9214 > UBA9214 > UBA9214. Next base: position 53,245 of record JAJDNX010000075.1, read on the forward strand.
CCGGTTCGTAAGGTACGTTGTAGTCGGGACAAACACCTGAACGCGTCAACACGACGGCTTCTGTAGTGGAATCCGGCAATGTATCGATCTTCGGGAAAAATCCGTGTGCATAGATCTGGCGCTTCACCGTGCCGTCACTTTGCCGCGGCAGGCCTTCCAATGAGAATACCCCTACGGGGTTGCACGAGAACATGTACTGTCCGCTGGCCAGCACCATGGCACAGATATCCGTTCCGTCAGGAGTTTTTATTGTGCCGCTGAGATCGACTGGTGGTTTGACATTTGTGCTGATTAGGACCCTGTCTTCTCTACCATCTGAATCCTCATCAATACTTTTGACCGTACCGAGGTAGTTTGCTAACCAGGTTGTACCGGACTCCACATCTTCATACCATTGTCCCACTAAATAGCCGTATATCCGATCCGTGTTGCTAAACCTTATCGTTTCATAAGTTCCTGCTGGCGCCGTGACTGTCTCCATTCCCACTACCGTAGAATGCGATTCATAATCGAGAATAAATGTGCCGTAAAAGTCAAAAACAAACCTTGCCTTGCCACTGCTATAAACAGTATCACCAATATTCATAATCCTGTTGGCAGCAATCATCGGTGGCTCAAAATACAGCCATCCTTCACCAGGGATATGTGCAGCATGTACCCTTATGCCCTGTATGTCATTCGTCCAGTATTCAAATGCCTCACCGTAAGGGCTGCCTTTATAGCTGATCGCCTTGGTGGCAACGCCATTGATCATGGTGGTGCCTGGTAACACCGTCATCGTTTCGTTATAGGTGCCTTCATATCCTGTAACACGGTAGGTCCACGAGTTGCCATTAGTGAGAGGAAAGTACTCAGAGGTCGTTTCACCGAAAATAACCCCTGCTTGTGTTAACAAGTACAGAGCAAAACCAGCGATGATGAATTTCTTGGTCAAAACACTTCATCTCCAGTATCGTAATTATGCTAAGTAATTCAATAGATTGGTGTATTGATACAGATCAACTAAACCGCGATTAACTAAAATGAACTGCACATAACTGAATTGCATGTAAGGCGAACAGGGCGGTAACTGAACAGATCATACTGTCCGCATGCTTCTGTACCTTGGGCTTGGGTTCTTTTGTTTCCGCTTTTTCTTCTATTAATCGAGTATCTTCTGGATCACTACAGGTGCTTCACAAGCAATCACCTTGACCCTGCCGCCACATTCATGGCAAATCTCGATGTCTACACAGCAGGGTTTAAAGACACCGTGGGGGCGAGTCAGGTTGACGCGGGGCTTGGTCCCAGGGCGCCAGCCCACGACAAAAGGGGAAAGTAGGCACGCCATCGCCAAAAAGTTCAGAAATAACGCATGGAGATGCCGGTTCTGCATCAGGCCTGGAGCTGGATAGATTGTCGGTGGCGCCACTATCGCCGGCAGTTTCGCTCCCGGGGATAGATTGATTATCGTTGTATTCCACACACCGGACTCTTATTCTTGCCATACGGGGAGCGGCGCAAAGCCTGACATACCTTGTTATTCTGTCCGGAGATATCAAGCCAGATGCACATATTTTTTGCCGGTGGCGGTAATTGTACAGAATACATTGCCCGCCGCCTGATACGCGAGGGCCATGACCTTGTGCTGCTGGAGCATGATGAGGAACGCTGTCACCAGTTAAGTGAAAGCCTTGATGCAAGAATCGTCAGGGGATGGTCATCCAGTATTCATGACTGGCAACGCGCCGGCCTGGCTAAAGCCGACATGTTTATGGCCTGTACCGATGACGACCAGACCAATGTGCTTGCCTGCCTGATAGCGAATGACATTGCACCGGACGCCCTGAAAGCCATGCGCCTGCGTAGTCCGGAGTATGCCGAGTTGAAACAAACCTTCGACAGACTCGGTGTTCGTGTCGACCGGGTCATCCATCCCGAGATCGACATGGTCGAGCGTATCCTGCGACTGATCGCCGTCCCTGGTGTTGCGGATATCCGCAACTTCGCGGGTGGGCTGATCAAGCTGTTCAGCATGAACCTGGAAGCGGGGAGTCCGCTTGCTGGAATCAGGGTAGGTGACTTTCCCAAATTCGCCGGAACCGGCGAGGCACTCATCCCTGTAGTGTTACGCGGCAGCGAGGCGATTATTCCCGCAAGTGATGAGCGTCTTTTGGTCGGCGACCATGTGTATGTCGTGACCAGTGCGGAAAGTCTCGGTCAGACGTTCGAACACATCGGCATTCACCAGAAGACTCACGTGCGGCAGGTGTTTATTACGGGCGGCGGAGAGGTCGGACTGGAGCTGGCGCGTGCGCTTGAACAGCAAAAGGTGTCCGTCAAGCTGTTTGAGTTGAACACACAGCGCTGTGACTATCTTGCCACGCAACTCGCGCAGACCGTTGTAATCAATGCTGATGGAACTAGCCAGGAAGTCCTGCTGCAGGAACACATCGAGGGCATCGATGCGTTTGTCTGCCTGACTAATGAGGAAGATGCCAATCTCATTGCCTCCCTGCTGGCGCGACGGATGAATGTCGATAAGGTGATACCGCTGGTAACCAGCCTAAACTACCTGGAACTCGCCCAGCGTCTTGGTATCAATACGACAGTCAATCCCCGCATCAAGGCCGCGGATGCCTTGCTGGAGTTCGTGCGCAAGGGCGGCGTAGTTTCTGTGCGTACCCTGGGTGAAGACAAGGTCGAGGCGATCGAACTGACCGTTCCCGCTGACTCTCATTACGCCGATCTCACACTGGGCGAGCTCGCGCTTCCCGCGGACAGCCTGGTTGGAGCGATCGCGCAACCTGACGGCACGGTACGGATACCGAACGGCACGACTTCCATACGGGCCGGTGATCGCATCGTGTTGTTCACCAAGGAAGGCGCTGTCAGAAGCCTGGAAAAACGCATTCTGACCGGTAGCACTTGATACGCATGGTTGCACGCCTGGTCGATCACCGTGCAATTGCCTGGGTGGTGGGAAGTTTTCTGGCAGTTCTTGGCGGCAGCATGCTGGTCCCGTACGGTTTTTCGCTGGCAAGCGATCATGCCGACCAGTCTCCTATGCTGCGGGCGTGCCTGGTTACGCTGGCAGCGTCCGCGGTTTTTATGATCGCGGGGCGTCACCGCGAACGCCGTGACCTGCTGCATCGCGAAGGTATACTGCTGGTTTCGCTGATCTGGGTTGCGATATGCCTGTTTGGCGCCCTGCCGTTTTATTTCTCGCTCAGCTATCATTCCTTCACCGATGCCGTGTTCGAAGCCACCTCGGGCTTTACCACCACCGGTGCAACTGTCATCAGCAACGTTGACGGGTTGTCCCGTACTCTGCACCTATGGCGCAGTTTCAGTCACTGGCTCGGTGGCATGGGCATTGTGCTGCTGGGTGTCGCCATATTACCGCTGCTGGGGCAGGGCGGGAATGCACTTTACCGGGCAGAGTTCTCTGGATCCGCGGCCGAGCGGATGCGGCCACGTATTGTAGAGACAGCGCGTGCCTTATGGCGCCTGTATGTGCTGTTTACCGTCGCTGAAATGGCTCTCCTGATGCTGGCGGGTATGAGCGGTTTCGATGCCCTGTGCCATGCCTTCTCGACGCTGGGTACAGGCGGGTTTTCCACCCGTACAGCGAGCATCGCCGCTTTTGACAGTCCCCTGATCGAATACATAGTGATCCTGTTTATGTTTATTGCAGGTGTGAGTTTCATCCAGCATTTCCAGTTCTGGATCGAACACAGGCCGGGCGCGGTATTCCGGGATTACGAATTCCGCGCGTATTTTCTGCTGGCGCTGGGATCAACTGCACTGATCGGGCTGACGCTTTTTTTTGCGTCCGGAATGGCACTGGAGCCAGCATTGCGCACAGCGATGTTCCAGGTGGTCTCGATTCTTTCCACCACCGGTTTCGTGACCACCGACTATGGCCTGTGGCCGCCGGTTCTGCAGATAGTGTTGTTGGTGCTTATGTTTGCAGGGGGTTGCACCGGTTCGACAGCCGGTGGATTGAAGATGGCACGGGTGGTGCTCATGTGGCACGTCGTACAGCGCGACTTTCACCGTCTTGCCGAACCACAGGGCGTGTTTCGGATACGTGCCGGCGGCGAGGTGCTACCAGAACTGGCGGTCACGGGACTGATTAATCTCATCTTTCTGGCACTTGCCGTCATGCTCATCGCAAGTCTGCTGGTTTCGGCAACCGGTGTGGACATCTTGACCGCTTTCACCAGTGTTATAGCCTGCCAGTTCAATATAGGTCCTGGACTGGGTGCGGTTGGTCCGATCGCAAACTATGGTGATCTCGCACCCTTGGCCAAATGGGTGCTTTCATTCTGCATGATTGCAGGCCGCCTCGAGTTCTACACGATCCTGATACTGCTGACCGCCGTTTTCTGGAGCCGCTAGGCGATCC
>JAJDNX010000097.1 GCA_022340485.1 Gammaproteobacteria bacterium
CGCCCGTTTTACCAGCCCGCACGAAGTGACTGTGGACGGGGAAGTCCTTAGTAGCAGACGCTTTGTCATCGCAACAGGGTCCATGCCGGCCATCCCGCCGATCCCCCTGCTGGAGCAGACCGGCTTCGATACCAGTGAAACCATCTTCAAACGGCGCACATTGCCAGATCACCTGGCCGTGATCGGTTGCGGACCGGTCGGGGTGGAACTGGCACAGGCGTTTTCACGCCTTGGCAGTCAGGTCACACTCATCGAGGCCGCTGACAGGTTGCTGCTGCATGAGGACGAGCAGACCTCATCCTTGCTGCAGCATGCCCTGGAAGGTGAGGGCATACGCATCATTACAGCCGCGCAGGTCGCCGGCGTTCGACGTGAGGGAGATGCCCGGCAGATTGCACTGGCTGATGGCCGCACCGTCGAATGTGAACGGATTCTGATCGCGACCGGCAGGCGTCCAGTGGTACATGGTCTGGGTCTGGAGGAAGCGGGTGTAGAATTTGGCAAGCAGGGCATAGGCATTGACCGGCGCTTGCGTACCTCACAAAAACACATCTACGCGATCGGGGATGTCTGTGGTCCCTATCAGTTTACGCATATGGCCGAGTATCAGGCAGGTGTCGCACTGGCCAATATTGTATTCCGCACGCCGAAGAAAACCGATTACCGGGTTGTGCCACGCGTGGTCTACACCGATCCGGAGGTAGCCTCGGTCGGGCTGACAGAAGTCGAGGCGAAAGCAAAAGGCATCCGGTATGATGTCGCGGAATTTCCAGTGGCCGAGATTGATCGCGCCATAACGGATGGCCACGATGAAGGCGCTGCCCGGTTGTTGATTAGCAAGGGACGCATTGCAGGTGCCAGCCTGGTCGGCCCACAGGCTGGCGAATTGATACATGAACTTGCGTTGGCCATGCAGGTCAATGCAAAAGTAAAGGACATTGCAGCAATGGTTCATGCCTATCCGACGCAGGCGCAAATCGTGCGCAGGACCATCAACAAGAGCTACGCACACCTGCTGCACTCGAAAAAGCTCAGATTTCTTGTCTGGATGCTGAACCGATTGCTGCCATGAGCGTTTTACACATACCGTTACCAGCATGCATGCAACCCTGCCATTATTAATCAGCAGCGATTTCCCGGCGATTCGGCGTGCCCGGCTGGAAACACTGCAAGTCAACCTCGGATACAAGTGCAACCAGACTTGCCTGCATTGCCATGTCAATGCCGGTCCCAAGCGAACAGAAATCATGGACCGCAAGACCATCGAACAACTGCTTGCCTTTATCGATGCTTCTGCCGTCAAGACCCTTGATCTCACCGGTGGTGCCCCGGAGCTCAATCCCCATTTCAGGGACTTCGTGTCAGCCGCCAGGCGACGCGGAATGGATGTCATTGACCGCTGCAATCTCACCGTTTTGCTTGAACCCGGTCAGCAGGAAACCGCCCGCTTCCTTGCTGATAACAAGGTCAAGGTAGTTGCTTCACTACCTTGTTATCTCAAGAATAATGTAGACAGGCAGCGAGGCAGTGGAACCTTCGATCTCAGCCTGAAAGCACTGCGCCTGCTAAACACTCTGGGCTACGGACAGGCGGGTTCGGGGCTGGACCTCGAGCTGGTATTCAACCCGCAGGGTGCCTCTTTACCCCCCGAGCAGCAGGCACTTGAGCAGGATTACAGACAGCACCTGGCAGAACACTACGGCATTGTCTTCAACCGCCTGCTGACACTGGCCAACATGCCGATCAAACGCTTTGGCAGCACGCTGGTCAGTCGTGGCGAATTCACCAGCTACATGAAACTGCTGAAGTCAGCGCACCTGGACAACAACACCACCGCAGTCATGTGCCGTTCGCTAATCAGTGTGGACTGGCAGGGATATCTATACGACTGTGACTTTAACCAGATGCTTGAGATGCCCCTGCAGGTCGACCACAGGCCGAAGTTGCATATCACCGACCTGAGCGGTGTTGAATTAAACAACCAGCCCATCAAGGTAGCCGATCACTGCTATGCCTGTACCGCCGGTCAGGGATCCAGCTGTGGCGGTGCACTGGATACGTGAAAAGTCATGCGTACTGTCAGAACAAGGGAAACAGGAGTCCACCATGTCCGTAAATATCGAGAGCAGTGTCCTTATACGTTATTCAGAAGGCGCAAGGGAGCGGCAGGAGTCACTGTGCTGCCCGGTATCCTATGATGAAGATCTGCTGGACATGCTGCCAGATGAAATCATTGAAAGGGATTATGGTTGCGGAGACCCCTCGCGCTATGTGCAGGAGGGTGATGTGGTACTGGACCTTGGCTCGGGTGGTGGCAAGATTTGCTACATGGCCGCGCAGCTCGTTGGAAAAAACGGGCGGGTTATCGGCATCGACATGAACGATGACATGCTGGCACTGGCACGCCGCTATCAGGATGAAATGGCGCAACGCCTGGGTGGCAACCGTGTCCGCTTCCTGAAAGGCTACATACAGGACCTTGCCCTGAATATTGAAGCCCTGGAGCAATACCTGGAAACACATCCTGTACACAGTCATGCCGACTACACAGCCCTCAGGAACTGGGAATCACTACAGAGGCACGAACAGCCGCTGATTGCCGATAACTCCGTTGATCTGGTGATCTCCAACTGCGTCCTGAACCTGGTTTCAGACCAGGAAAAGCAGCAATTAATCAGTGAAATATTCCGGGTTCTGAAACCCGGTGGCAGGGTCGCCATATCGGATATCGTCAGTGATCGCGCCATTCCCCGGAGCATGAAGGATGACCCGGAGCTCTGGAGCGGCTGCATCTCGGGGGCCTTTCATGAAACGGAGTTTCTCAACGCCTTTACGGATTGCGGCTTTGTGGCCACAAAGTACGACAAATGGGATCCTGCCCCCTGGCAAACAATAAACGGTATCGAATTCCGCTCAGTCACACTGACAGCAATCAAGCCCGAACCGCTCAGCGAACGGGATCACCGGCACAGTATGATGTATCGTGGCCCATTTGCTGCCGTGACCGATGAAGCAGGGAATACCTATCCACGCGGTCAGCGTACCCCGGTCAATGAATCAACACATGCACTGCTCGCAAACCCGGCATACGAGGACGCCTTTATAGAGGTGTCGGACACCGGCAGTACAACTTCCGCTTGCTGCGGCACGGGGCCATCACATGGCAAGCGTTGCTGCTAGCAACAGACAACTTTCGATCATCATACCGACCCTGAATGAAGCGGGATGCATTCAGACAACGCTTGCACAACTGCAACCCTTACGTTTGCGTGGACACGAGATCATCCTGGTCGATGGCGGCAGCACCGATGCCACGCTTGCACTGAGCCTTGCACTCGTTGACAGGGTCGTGCAGACACCCGCCGGGCGGGGGTGGCAGATGCAGGCAGGTGCGGCCGTAGCCTGCGGTACTGTGCTCTGGTTTTTGCATGCCGACAGCAGCATTCCGGCCACTGCCGACACCCTGATACTGGATACCCTGCACAGGACACAAACCGGCTGGGGTCGATTCGATATCTCCTTCACGGATAACCATCCCCTGCTGAAGTGTGTGGCCTGGTTCATGAATCACCGCACCCGATTTAGCGGCATTGCCACCGGTGACCAGGGTATTTTTGTTGCCCGTACGCTTTATGATCGTGTGGGAGGTTTTCCTTCCATCCCCTTGATGGAGGACATCAGTTTCAGTCGCAAGCTGAAACGACATGGTCGTCCTTGCCGGATCACACAAACGCTTGGCACCTCGCCACGACGCTGGCATACACACGGCATCCTGCGAACCATCGTGACCATGTGGGGGTTACGCCTTGCCTATTTCGCCGGCATCAGTCCGGAACGCCTGGCAAAGTACTATTCGGTAACCAGCGGATGAAATACCCGCGCGGGCGGTTGTTGCTCCTCACCAAGGCACCGGATCCCGGTCAGGTGAAAACAAGGCTTGTACCGCTGCTCGGTGAAGTTGCCGCAGCCGATTTGTATTCTCAGCTTGTACATAACTGCCTGGCCATGTGCAGCCAGGCAGCACTGAGTCCGATTGACATCTGGTGCAGCCCGTCGGCCAGGCATCCTTTTTTCCAGCAGTGCCAGCAGCGCTACCAGGCGAGCCTGCACACCCAGGTAAGCGGTGACCTCGGACAACGCATGTCACAGGCAGTACAGGCAGCCCTGTGCGATGCTGACTACGTGGTGCTGATCGGGGCGGATTGCCCGACACTCAGCGCAGACGACCTCGAAGCGGCCTTCAATGCACTGGACACCGGTACCGATGTGGTCATCGGTCCCGCTGAAGATGGCGGCTACTATCTGATTGGCATGCGTGATCATCACATGGCCGTTTTTCACAACCTGCCCTGGAGCACACCTTTGCTAATGTCCCTTACCGAGGAGCGGATACGCAGACTCAATCTGCGCTTGTTCAGGTTGCCATTACGCAAAGACCTTGATACGCCTGAGGATTATGCGGTATATAGAAGGATCAATTAAATCAGCAGCCTGCAGCGACTCCGGCATGTGACTGGCATAATCCGTAAAAGTGTCCTACTAATTACATATTATTGTTATGATACTCGCCAGTAGTGTACGCATCATGACATCCAGTTTCAGAACAAGGAGATAACAGTATGAGACGGCTCTATTTCTTGCTCCCTACCGTAGACAGCGCAAAAACCATCGTCGATGAATTGCTGCTGGCGCGTGTAGAACAGCGGCACATGCACATTGCGGCCGCAGATCATCATGCCCTGGTCGAGGCCCACTTACCAGAAGCCGGTCTGCTGCAGGAGAGTGATTTCGTACCGGCAGTCGAGCGGGGACTCGCCATTGGTGGCGCGACCGGCATTCTCGCCGGTATCGCGGCCGTTGCCATACCGGGCGTCGGTCTGGCACTCGGAGGCGGCGCCATACTGGGTATTGGCCTGGCAGGTGCCGGAGTGGGTGCCTGGCTCTCCAGCATGATCGGGATTTCTGCACCCAGCTCTCGCCTCACCGAATTTGAAGAGGCCATCAAGCAGGGCAGTCTACTGATGATGGTGGATGTACCGAAGTCCCGGGTAGATGAGATCACTGACCTGATCAAGACCCATCATCCGGAAGCGCACGTCGAGGGCACCGAACCGGTCATTCCCGCTTTTCCATAGTCTTCAGGTTTCTTGACTGGCAGGCACGGATTGCACCCGCAACCCGTGCCTGTTCACTTCCATTACGATGATTCGGGATTCTACAGGTGCAGCACACGCATCGCACTGTCGGGCTCGCTACGATCCCAGAGCTCCATGAAATATTTCTTCAGCCTCGCGACTTCACCCGGGTTGTTGAAATTGGCAGTACCTTCATAGCGGCTCGCCAGTGGCCGGAAGAAATAGCCACTCTCGTCACAGAGAAGAAAGGTCTTGCCGCTGTTCTGAAAGTCAGCAGGAGGGGACCTGAACTGGATATTCGTGCTCAAGCGACGTGACAGTTCCAGCAGGCGATGCCCACGCTGCAAGGTGCCGCGACTATCGAGTAGCAGGATCCTCAGGCAGACATCGCCGCGTTGCCGTGCCAGCTCGCTGATCGCATTCAGAAAGGCTAGCTGGTCATAGATGGCAGGCTCCAGGTCCTGGGTCAGCAACCGCAAGCCACGCTGCGCCTGCTGCGCCAGGGCCTGTGCCATGCTGCGAACTGCCTCACGGCTCTGCAGGGTAAACTCGAGTCGGTCGATACCAAGCTGCATGCTGGTGATATCCAGCTCGCTGGCCGGTACCGGATCCTTTGTGGTGGTATTCATTCGCCGCCCCTGTTTGCCAAACGAACGCTTTTTGTGAATCCTTACCCGAATTATAGCCACAGCGGCAACAATTGCATTGCCCCCACAGACCTTAGTCCAATTGCCTGGAAGGCATGCGTGGTTCATGATATGAACAGGTGAAAAAAAGCAGGATGTGGATCCGTCATGAACGACAGAAGAAAAACAGCCGAGCGACGCGGCAACAATCTACAGCAGGATCGACGGTACAAGTGCAACCAGCGTGTACAGCCAGACCGCCGTCTGAACAATATCAAGGTGGAATGGATAGCGATCAATCACATCAACATTCACCCGGCAACACGTCTGGTATTCAGCAGGCGTTGAAAATCGTATCACTGCAGATAGAGTGAGCCAACTAGTAACCCAGCAACCGGGCCCCCTGGTAAAAACCGAAGCTGACGATCCAGGCAAGGCCCAGTGACCAGGCAAGACTGACCGTCGCGAACTGCCAGCTACGGGATTCATTGAGCTGTGTAGCCAGTGTCGACAAACAGGGTGTATAGAGCAGTATAAACAGCATAAAGCTGATCGCCTGGACCGCATCCATCTGTGTGGCCAAATAGCTATTCAGTGCGGCTCCTTGCAGCCCGGTCATGGCGACAATGGCACCGATAACAATCTCTTTAGCTACAAAGCCAAACAACAGGACCACGGACATCACTGCACTGATGCCGATCGGTTCAAGCACAGGCCTTAGCCACGCACCGAGCATGCTCGCATAGGTCCCTTCGCCACCGGGCGTCGCACCTTCCGGGTAGTGCGTCAACCACCAGACCAGCACCACACCGGTAATGATGAAGGTACTGGCACGGCGCAGAAAGTGTGATATTTCATGCCAGCCACGCATCAGCACCTGGAACAGTACAGGGCTCCGATACGGAGGCAACTCCAGCACAAACGGCTCATCACTTTTCAGTCGCCTGCCAAATAGCAACGCCGTCAGAAAGGCTGCGGCAAAACTGGCCATATACATAAAAAACAGGATCACCGGTGCCTGCTTCGGAGTGAACAGGGCCGTGGTGATAAAGATAAAGACCTGTAATCGGGCGGAACAGAGAGAGAAGGGGATCACCAGCATGCTCAACAGCCGCAGCGAGCGGCTGCGCATGACACGGGTACCCATCAAGGCAGGCACGTTGCAGCCAAAACCCATCAGCAACATGACAAAGCCACGACCATCCAGTCCCAGACGTGCCATCAGCGCATCGGTTAGATAGGCAGCACGCGCCAGGTAGCCACTGTCTTCAATAATGGCCATCAGGAAGAAGAACAGAATAATGACCGGCACAAACGAGGCGACGGTACCAATACCGTCATACAAGCCATCGACAAGGAAACCGTACAGTGTTGCCGGCAGAACACTGGCAAGTGGCTCCAGTGCCCAGCTTCGAAACAGTTCCAGCAGGTAGGCAACGGCATCCTGCAACGGCGCACCGAGTGTATAAACCGCCTGAAAGACCAGAAACATGGCGAGGAAAAATAGCGGCAAGCCGAACAGCGGATGCAACAGTACCCGGTCAATCCGCTCCGTCATCACGCGAACCAGGTGGCTCGGTGAGGAAACATGCCGGCTGATGAGTAATTCGGCCTGCGCTACCAGTTCATCATCCGCATGCAGGTAGGCCTTGAGCTCACTAGGTCTCAACACCTGACTGGACTTAAGTTTCTCGATCAGCGTTTCCCTGACTTCTTTCAGACCGGTGCCATTGCGTGCACTGACCGGGAGGACCGGACAGTCCAGTGATTTCGACAAGGCCTGTGCATCTATGCGGATACCCAGCTGGTCCGCTTCGTCAATCATGTTGACGAGCAGCACAGGTTTCATGCCAAGCTTGTAAATTTGTAGCGCCAGCGGCAACTGATGCTCCAGTTGCGAGGCGTTCAGGATCATGACGACCTGGTCTACGACATTGTTCTCAAGAAACGAACGTACGACCTGCTCATCATCCGAGAAGCCGTGCAGATCGTAAATACCGGGCAGATCGACAACCTCGACAGCATCGTTCCCGAGAATCGTACGTGCACTAAGCAATTCAACGGTAACACCGGGCCAATTACCAACGCGCGAGGAGGAGCCGGTTAAACGATTAAAAAATGTCGACTTGCCGGTATTCGGCATGCCGACAATGGCGATTCGCTTCACTTCTTGGCAACGATGCTGACACGGGCTGCATCGCGACGACGCATTATGAGATCCACACTGCCAACTCGAATCTGCATGGGTCCGAGACGGGTACAACGAATCACCTGTGCCTCGCGCCCGGTGCGCAATCCCATTGCCTGCAAGCGTTGCCGAATGTCATCCGGGGCATGGATACCGGTGATGTGGGCTGCCTGACCGGTTCTGAGCCTGGAAAGGTCCGTTAAATCGATTTCTGGCTGTTTCATGCGCTTGGGGCCGTGGTGAACAGAGATTGTTGATGATTATCGCCGTTTTATCAAGAATCCGTCAATAGGAATGTCAGACATAAAAAGGTTACGAATCTTATTTTGAATGATTTGCATTCGCATTTTTATACATTACAATGCTCGAGATCTACCCATCACCAGCTTGTCTCGGAGACACCAAATGAAACCAGTGCTTCTAACTGCCATATACTTGGCGTTCCTGCTCCCACTGTCAGCCCAAGCTGCAGAGAAAACCGCTCCGACTGTTGAGGAACTCTGGGAGATCATCCAGAAGCAACAGGCGGAGATCGAGGCCCTCAAGAATCAGCAGCAACAAACGGCCAAACAGGCCGCGGATGCGGATGAAAAGGCCGAAGCTGCCGTGGTTGCTGTCGAGGACTCCGCTTCCGGAATAGGCAGCGCTTCCAATTGGGCAGACAAAACGACCATTGGCGGGTATGGTGAATTGCACTATAACAACATCAACAACGATGGCATTGATGATAAAAACGAAATCGACTTTCAACGTTTCGTGCTGTTCTTCGGACATGAGTTCACCGACCGGCTGCGCTTCTTCTCTGAACTGGAGCTTGAACATGCCGTATCGGGTGATGATGAAAATGGAGAGGTGGAACTTGAACAGGCCTACATCGAGTATGACATCCGTGACAACCTGCAGACCAAGGGCGGCCTCTTCTTGATGCCCGTCGGTATTTTGAACGAAACCCATGAACCGAACACCTTCTATGGTGTAGAACGCAACGACGTCGAGAGCATCATTGTTCCCACCACCTGGTGGGAAGCAGGTGCAGCACTGAATGGCTATTATGACAATGGCATCAGCTGGGACCTGGCGCTCACCTCCGGGCTGGCCATTCCGACAACCGGTAATAATGCCTTTGTGATCCGCAGTGGCCGGCAAAAAGTATCCGAGGCCATTGCCAACGATTTTGCCTATACCGGTCGACTGAAATACACCGGCATCCAGGGCCTGGAACTTGCCGGCACCCTCAATTACCAGTCGGATGCCTCACAGGAATCCGGCGACGGCCTGGGCCGGGGTCTCCTCTTTGAAACCCATGCGATCTATCAGAAAGGGCCATTCCAGTTGCGCGCACTCTATGCCGGCTGGGATTTCGATGGCTCTGCAGTGGCCGCGGCCGATGCCGACCGCCAGCACGGCTGGTATATCGAGCCAAGTATCCGGCCCTGGCAGATGCTTGGCTTCTATGCGCGCTATGAAGACGTGTACGGTGCCCGCACCCGCGATCAATTCAAGCAGTGGGAAATCGGAGCCAACTACTGGCCGCATGAGGATGTCGTACTGAAGGTGGATTATCGTGATCGCAATGTCGACCACGTTGATGTCGCCGCAGAGTCCGTAGACTTCACTGCCTTTGACCTGGGTATTGGTTATCAGTTTTAAACCACAGGACGCTAACCAAGACCTCAAGGTGCAAAATTACAAGCTGTTCATAAGAAGTTTAAACAACAATTCGTGAATAACATGGCCACTGCAGCACACGGAAAAATAAATGCCTTCGTAGACATATTTACCTGTGCTTCCGTGGCCCATTAAACGTATCTATAGTCTTTCCATAACAACTTGGCGAGAGATGTCATAGTGCTTATCGATGGAAATCAGCACCGATGATTCGGGTATATCTCATCGTTTTGATCTTGTTTGGATCCGGTGCCACACTTGCCAACGGCGATTACCAGAGCCCGGAGGAATTTCTGCGCGAGGTATTCAAGGGCGCTACACCCGAAACCAGTGTCATCTGGCTCAAGGGCGATATCAAGGAGACTGCCAGTGAAATTCTCGGGCACCCGTACCCGGGGTTGCGGATACGCTACTGGGGCGAGGGCAGTCGCACCGCCTGGATCCTGGAGGAAATAGGCAAGGTCAAGCCGATTACCGTCGGACTGGTGGTCAATGGCGACAGCCTCGAGAAAATCCGGGTACTGGCTTTTCGTGAAAGCCGCGGCTGGGAAGTCCGCTATCCCTTTTTTACCGATCAGTTTACCGGTATCGGACTGGATGATGACAAGCAATTGAACCGGTCTATCGATGGCATTTCCGGTGCAACCTTGTCGGTACGCGCCCTGGAGAAGCTGGCACGTCTCGCCCTGTACCTGCACAGCCAGGTACACTTGCCTCATGACACGACACCCTAAATCCAGGCCTCGCGCAAAGCTGCTGCGCTCCCTGTATATCTGGCACCGCTACTTTGGCCTGAGTGCGGCACTGTTTGTCATGCTATTGTCAGCGACAGGGTTGGCGCTGAATCATACCGAGTCACTGCGCATGGACTCGACACACATCCAGTCCGAGTGGCTGCTTGACTGGTATGGCATTCATGCACCGGACGATCTCAGTAGTTATGCCGCAGATTCTGTGCTGTTTACCATGGTAAAGGAGCAGGTATTTCGCAATACTGAACTCCTATCGGGATTCCACGCGCCACTGGTCGGTGCCGTTGCCTTACGGGATTTTACCGTGGTTGCATCCGCTAACCATTTGGCCCTGCTAAGCGCGGAGGGAGAACTGATCGAAAGTCTTGATCATTCCACCGGAATACCAGCCGCCATACAGGCCATAGGGACGACCAGCGACGGTGTGATTGCGATCAAGACTGCAGACGGTTACTACCTGACTGACGAAGATTTGCTGGCATGGAACGAAACAGGCCGCGTCGAGGCAACATGGTCCACACCGACCAATACACCCCCGGAACTGGCGCGGGCGTTACAGGCAAACTACCGCGGCAATGGATTGACCCTGGAGCGCATTCTGCTGGATCTGCACAGCGGGCGCATACTCGGGAAGACTGGCGTTATCCTGGTCGATGCAGCAGCCATTCTCTTTCTGCTGCTGGCCATCAGTGGCGCATGGTTATGGAGCCGACGCCGTGCCAGTGCCAGGGAACACAAACGCAAGCTGGAACCGCGCTAGGGATGCCATGAACTGTCAGGCCATTGGATTGAGCAGTTGCCTGTGGCTAGCGGTCTTCCTCGGCATCGACAATCCCGCCGTACCCGCAGAGGTTGTTGACATCTCTGATCTACAACAGCCGGACAACTCCAGCGCGGCCATGGCAGGTTTCTACACCGTTACTCCGGAGGGTGAAACCTTGCTTGAAGACCCGCTGGAATCCGGTTTTGCAACAAGCACTGGCAGTGACTTCGATCCGGAGCGAGCCGTTGAAACAGAGGCTGAACCCGGCTCCTCGGGAAAAGAGTCTAAAGAAGAGTCTCGTGCGAAAAAGAAAAGACCAGAGAAGCGGACTCTCCGCATAAGAATCAAACGTGAACCACCACAACCCAACCTTGCAGATCAATTTCAGTGCGAACGTCACGGCTTCTACTACACCAAGGACGGTCGCTGCATCCTCCCGGCCTATGGCTACCCACCGGCGGTTATGCCACATCCGCTTCCAAACCCGGGCATGCGACCCGGGATGAAAGATTGAGGGCAGCGATCACTCGTCAATCGTCGTACCGATCTGCGAAGACTGATCGAGACGCACGGCACCATAAAACGTAGCAGGGTTGCCAGAAGGATACACACTGCTGATAAGCCAGTATGGTTTGCTTCAAGATCCCAAAGGATTCCAGTTTTCTGTTACGTTGTGGACGTAGTGACGAATAAATGTGAGTTACCTTAGTAATAAAAGGGGTTATAATTCCAGCGGAAAGACAGGCAGTACAGCCTAGAATACATTCAAGAAAAAACACACAAGGTACTGTTTTAATGCTATATTCACTAAAGAAATACAGTGCATTCGTTGTCGCACCCCTGGTCGCCGTGTTTATGATTGCGGCCGTTTTCAAAGGCCCCTACCTGTTTCAGAACATTGACTCGCTGACACGCGTCAGCGAGGCATTTGTTGGTTTATCCAGCTGCCTGGTCACGCTCCTGCCCGCCGCTGGCCTGATGATCATCATCGGCTTGCCTGTTTTCTACTTATTACGCTGGATCATTCACTGGAAACTATGGTCCTGCCTGCTGGGCGCACTGCTGGTTGTCGCTTCCGTGTCACTGCTCATGGAGGGTTTTACCTGCAAGGATCTTGTCGCAGGTCAGGACCTGCTTGCCATAGCGATCGCCACCCTCAGTTACGGGACGGTCTTCTGGTTTCTGATGGCGAAATACTGGGAAGATGGCGAAGAGTCGTAGGGAATCTCCTATTCTGCAAATTTAATATTGGTGACCTTTGCGCCAACCGCACCTTCCTGCCACTCTGTGGGAACGCCCTCCGCCTTGTAGAAATTTCCTTCTTCCATTTGCCAGATATAGTTTTCCTTCAGGATAACCCGGTTACCACTGAATGATTTCTTCGTGGCCAGCACTGGGTGATACCTTTCCTCGGCGATCACAGTACCGTTGGCATTCTTGAAATATACCGTGAC
>JAJDNX010000099.1 GCA_022340485.1 Gammaproteobacteria bacterium
TCGCTTTGTGCAATGGCGGTGCTGGTAAGCAGGCCAATGACTGCCGCAGCAGCCACCCTGAATACGCGGTTTGTCATCAGATTCTCCATACCACGGCACCACCCCGTGCCGATGACTTGTTTGCTGTGGAGAGCGAATGACAGTGAGGACAATGCAACCTGCCAGCATTGCCCTCCGCAATACGGTTACGATACCTCAGGCCGGTCTCCGGACTTACGAGCGGGTGTTACCCTGGCAAATCGCCTTCCCACGCACTAGCGCAGTGGCCTGTTGATTCACCTGGTCTCGTTTACCGTTGCGGGGGCAGCGCCGGAATTGTCATTGCTTGACGCACCGGCTTCCCGTTTCATCCTCTGGACGAACATCCTCGGGACACCTGAAACTAAGCGGACAGGACTCTACGGCGCGGGCCGGCGGATGTCAAGAAAAGACTGTATTTACAGGCTTTCTAAATGCTTTTACAAGCACTTGTCTTGACAACAAGATCTTCAAGTCGCGCCTGATAGTCTGCCGTGGCGAGGATAAGCCGCGAGTTGGCGCTCATTATTTTCTGTCGTTGCTGTTCATGTGCCAGGTAGTATTTGACCTGCTGTGCAAATTCCTCAAGGGAGCGGCAGGCGACAGTATGCCCGCCAGGGTCGCTCGCTGCCATCACTGGTTGCCAGTCACAGATCTGGAAACCACCCGCGGCGGGTATTTCGAAATACTTCATGTTGAAGCCATTCGGCGTGTTGACGTGGTGCAGGTTCAGGGAAATCCTGGAGCAGCGGTGCACCTTGAGGCTATCGGCGAGCGACAGTGCGCCATGGTGCCTGATACCCCGGCACTTGCGCCAGCCGCGTCCCCACACGGCGATCGGGGTGTCGAGTTGCGCGTTCAGATAACGGATCAGTGCACAGCGCTCCGGGTAGCAGGTCCCGACAAAGGATACGTCTGCCGTGAAGCGTTCACGGTCGCGCGCGGAGAGCGCACCAGTTGTATGAAATTTCCTCGAGACCCCGAACGGGAAATACACCAGCCGGTCCTGATAGAGCGGCTTGAGGGTATGGTAACTGCCCAGGTAGGACAGCAGCAGCTTGTCCGCAAAGCCGGCGGCCATTTCGATACGTGCCAGTGCCTGTTCGCTGAGGATGTCTCCCCACCAGTAGATGACCCTCAACTGCGGTGACGTCTGTCGCAGTTGCATGATGGTGTGATGGTCAAGGGTTCCCTGGATGCTCAGCAGGATGTCCCAGCGGCCGGGTAGCATTTTATCTATCAGCCGCTGCCGGTGTCTGCTTCTCCAGGCGCTGTTACGGTCTTTCCCTGTGGACAATACCTGTCCTGCAAGTGCTATCCGGTCACGCAGGTTCTTGCGGTTGTGATAACAGTAATCGACATGGTGTCCATTGTTGCGCAGGGCATCTGCGCTGATCTCTGTCCACTGCCCGGTCCAGAAAGGGCCTTCAATGAAAATGTTCATCCGCAATAGTCCCGTGCAGCGTCTATCGCGGCAGCCACAGTGTTCCCTGTGGCCCCTGCACAGCTTGCAGCGGGTGCCGGTAGAGTCGTTCCAGGTGGGTATGCGTCAGGACCTCGCTGGCAGCACCCTGTGCCGTTTCACCGTCACCGAACAACAGCAGGAAGCGGTTGCAGTAGCGTGTGGCAAGGTTGATATCATGCATGACAAATACCAGTGCCTTGTTGTCCCGCTGTGTCTGTCGCTGTAACAACTCAAGCATGCTGATCTGGTGATGAAGATCGAGGTGGTTGGTAGGCTCATCCAGTAATTGCAGTTGTGGATTCTGTGTCAACAGACAGGCAATTCCCAGACGTCGCCGCTCGCCACCAGACAAGGTGGTGACGATGCGCTGTTCCATGCCATCCAGTTCAACAGCCCGCAGCGCAGCCTGTGCAATGGCAAAATCCTGCTCGCCTTCCCACTGCAATGGTCCCATCCAGGGGTGGCGGCCACTGAGTACCGTTTCCATCACGCTGGCGGGAAAGGCATCGTTATGATCCTGAAATAGCAGGCCGATGCGCCGGGCGATGCTCTTTCGAGGCAGTTGTTGCAGTGATTGTCCCTGCAGAGTGATAGCGCCTGACAACGCAGATCGAAGCCCGGCCAATGTATGCAACAGTGTGGTCTTGCCGGTGCCATTGCGCCCCAGTATGCACCAGCGGTCGCCGGCATCGATGGAAACGTCCAGCGCGTCGCAGACCCGGGTGTTGCCAATCGTGACGCACAGTTTGCCGGTTTCAAGCAAGTGCATGCTGGTCTAGCGTGCTTCACCAAGCACGTTGTGACTGTGGTGCAGCAGTGCCAGGAACAAGGGTACGCCGACCAGTGCAGTGAGAACGCCCACCGGTAACTGGTGTGGTGCAAGCAGTGTGCGTGCCAGCGTGTCTGCGCTGACGAGCAGGCTGCCACCCAGCAAGGCTGCTGCCGGTAGCAGCAGGCGATGATCACGTACCCCGGCAAGGCGTAGCATGTGTGGCACGATGAGCCCGACGAAGCCAATGCTGCCCGCCAGGGTTACGGCGGTTGCCGCCAGCAGTGAGGCCAGCACATAGATACCGCGGTGCAGTGCGGTGACGCTGACACCCAGAGCGCTGGCAGCCTGCTCGCCCTGCGTGAGAACGTTCAGTGAGCGGCCAAAGGCGATTGCCAGCAATAGCCCCGTTGCCAGCACCAGCAGTCCGAAGGCCGGGAACGACGCATAGGAAAGATCACCCATTAACCAGAAGAGCATGCCGCGCAGCCCCTGCTCGGGGCCGAGTGCCAGCAGGAATCCGATGACAGCTCCCCAGCCGGATGCAATCACCACACCGGTGAGCAACAGGCGGCTGGTGGTCCAGTTGCCGCTGCCATGAGAGAGGCTGAATACCAGCAGCATGGAAAACAGCGCACCGCAGAAGGCTGCACTGTGCAATCCGAGGCTGCCAAGGCCCAGCAGCAGGGCAAGCAGGGCGCCAGTGGCGGCACCGCCGGAGATACCCAGCACGTAAGGGTCTGCCAGGGGGTTGCGCACCAGCACCTGCATTAATGTACCTGCCACGGAGAGCAGGGCGCCGGTGGTAAACGCGGCGACGGCACGTGGCCAGCGCAGTTCCAGGATGACCTGTCTGGCCAGTTCGCTGCCCTCGCCTGATAGCACCGACTGCAGCTCCTGCCAGCTGACTGACACACTGCCACTGGCCAGGCTGGTCAACAGGCTGGCTAGGGCGAGAAGCAGCAGGGCAAGCAGTATCAGTGTGCGCATGCTGCCTGCAGCGTGGTTACTGAAAGGGTGTTACAGGCGCTTGCAGAGGGAAGGCAGCCGTTCATCGCAGGCTGATAACGGGCCAGTCCATGTCGCGGGCATGATGTTCCAGAATCTCATCAGGGTCGACGGCCACCGGGTGGCTAACCTGGTTGAGCAAGGGCAGGTCATTGTGTGAGTCACTGTAAAACCAGCTGTCTTGGAGTGATAGCTGATTATCCACTAGCCAGCCGGAGAGTCGTTCCACTTTGCCGCCCTGGAAACAGGGAACGCCCGATACCTTGCCGGTGTATTGATGGTCAACGATCTCGGGCTCGGTCGCGAGCAGATGGGGTATGTCATACAACTCGACGATCGGTCCGGTAATAAATCGATTGGTCGCGGTAATCACGACCAGTGTATCTCCCTGCTGTCGATGCCGGTCAATTAATGTCCGTGCCTTGGGCAAAAGGATCGGGGTGATTTTTTCTTCCACGTATTGCTGGCGCCACTGCCGCAGTGTGTCGAGATTGTGCTCGGATAATGGCCGCAGCTGAAAATCAAGAAATTCATAGATGTCCAGTTCGCCTGCCTTGTATTGATCATAGAAGCGCTGGTTTTCACGTTGATAGAGTTCGCCGTCGACAATTCCCTGCTCAACCAGGAAGCAGCCCCAGAGGTAATCGCTGTCACCGGCAATCAGGGTGTTGTCGAGGTCAAAAAGTGCAAGGCCCAACGGAGTAACTCCTGTCATTCAATTGCCATCCAGTCTACACGAAAGGCGCAACCATAGCGGTAACCGCAGCGGTCAGCTGATTGCCCCCGGCGCGCAGCTATGGGAAAATGATTTTAACTGAAATCAAATACAGTCAGGGTTGTTTAGGTGATTGATCCGGATGGATTCAGACCAAATGTAGGCATTATCCTCTCGAACCCGAAGGGACAGTTGCTATGGGCAAGACGTATTGGTCAGAACGCCTGGCAATTCCCGCAGGGCGGCATGCGCTCGGACGAAACACCGGCCGAGGCCATGTATCGAGAGCTGGCAGAAGAAGTGGGTCTGCAATCCGAGCATGTCGAGTTGATAGGCGCCACCCGTGGCTGGTTACGCTATCGTCTTCCAAGGCAGTTTATTCGCCGCAAGAGTCACCCTGTCTGTATTGGACAAAAGCAGGTCTGGTTCCTGTTGCGCATGTTATGTGCAGACAAGGCCGTGTGCTTGAACCGCTCTGAGAATCCCGAATTTGACAGCTGGCGCTGGGTGGATTACTGGGAACCACTCAATGAAGTGGTGGCCTTCAAGCGGAATGTCTACAAGAAAGCGTTAAACGAGCTGGCGCCGTTGTTATTTCCCGATGGCGTACCACAGCCTGAAAAAGAATAGCCATACCCGGGCGCGACTGATCGTGCCTGCGTCACCTGCTGGTGACTGCCTGATGCCGTTCCCTGCCGCTTAACACGGACCTTGATTCTATGCTGGATACCCTGCGACGTATCATTCAGGAAGTAAATACCGCACCAGACCTCGACCAGGCGCTGGATATCATAGTTCGGCGAGTGCGTGAATCCGTGGGTGTGGATGTTGCGTCGGTGTATCTGAAAGACATTGATACCGGACAGTATGTTCTGAGTGCCACCGAAGGACTCAGGAAGAGTGCCATCGGTCATGTGCGTTTCAACCCGGGTGAGGGACTGGTTGGCATGGTTAGTGAGCGTGAAGAACCGGTCAATATCGAAGATGCACCCAGCCATCCGCGTTATATGTTTGCCAGCGAGACCGGCGAAAACCCCTATCACGCCTTCCTCGGGGTTCCGATTATCCAGCACGGAACCGTGCTCGGGGTGCTGGTTGCAAGGCAGCGGGAGTACCGCCTGTTTGCAGAAGATGAAGAGTCCTTCCTGGTGACCCTAGCCGCACAGCTGGCCGGCGCCATTACGCACGCGGGCGCCAGCGGCGAGGTTGCTCAGATGTTGCAGGCGAGCGAAGGTGTTTCCGCGGTCCTGAAAGGATTACCGGGTGCGCCGGGTATTGCGATTGGAAAGGCAATGGTTGCCTACCCGCCGGCAAATCTGGAGGCGATACCGGACCGTCAAGTGACCGATATTGAGGCAGAGATTGGAAGTTTTCGGGATGCCGTAAACTCTGTAAAGGATGACATGAGTGACTATGCCAACCGCATGTCCTCCATCTTGCCGGCAGAAGAGCTGGCACTGTTTGATGCGCTGTTGATGATGCTGGGCGGTGACAGCCTCATCGGCGAGACAGTAGAGCGCATCCGTGCTGGTAACTGGGCGCCAGGGGCATTGCGGGAAACCATCGCGCAGCACGTACGGGTATTCGAGTCCATGGAGGATTCCTATATGCGTGAACGTGCCAGCGATATTCGTGACCTCGGCCGCAGGATTCTGACCCGAATACAGAGTGAGGTCCCGGCCGTTATTGCGTTCTATCCGCAGACCATACTGGTCGGGGAAGAAATCAGTGTCGGGCAGCTTGCAGAGATACCGGTTGAGAATCTCGCCGGTATCGTCTCTGCGAGTGGTTCAAGTTCCTCACATGTTGCGATCCTGGCGCATGCAATGGGGGTACCTGCAGTCATGGGTGCCGCAGATATGCCCGTCGGTCGCCTGGAAGGGCAGACGATTATTGCCGATGGTTATCGCGGCGATGTTTTCATCAACCCGTCGGAGTTGGTATGCCGTGAATACCTGCGGTTACAGTCGGAGGAAACCGAACTCACAGAAGTCCTGAAGGATGTTGCCGCCCAGCCATCCGTCACGCCGGATGGCGTGAATATTCCGCTCTACCTGAATATCGGCCTGGTATCGAGTGTCGAAAACGAGGTGCATGATATTGGTGATGGTGTCGGCCTGTATCGTACCGAGATACCGTTCCTGATGCAGGATCGATTCCCCGGGGAGGAGGTGCAGCTGCGTATCTATCGCAAGGCGCTTGAGGTCTTTGCGCCACGGCCGGTATCCTTGCGCACCCTCGACGTGGGTGGTGACAAGCTGCTTTCCTATTTTCCGGTAAAGGAAGACAACCCCTTTCTGGGCTGGCGTGGAATTCGCATTTCCCTGGATCACCCCGAGATCTTTCTGACCCAGATACGCGCCATGTTGCGTGCCAGTGTGGGGTTGAACAACCTGACCATTCTGTTGCCAATGATATCCACGGTAACCGAGCTGGATCACGCCCTGTTGCTGATAAAGCAGGCGCATGGCGAATTATTGGAAGAAGGAGCGTTAGTGGTGCGGCCACCCGTTGGGATTATGATCGAGGTTCCCTCCGCCGTGTATCAGGTCAGTGCCATGGCAAAACGGGTGGATTTCTTTTCCATTGGCACCAACGACTTGACACAATACTTGCTAGCTGTGGACCGCAACAATGCACGCGTTGCCAGTCTCTACCAGACACTGCACCCGGCCGTACTCGGTGCTATCCGGCAGGTCATTGAGCAGGCACATGTACTGGGTAAACCGGTGAGTATTTGTGGCGAAATGGCGGGGGACCCGGCCGCCGTGCTCGCCCTGATGGGTTTGGGCGTCAATAGTCTGAGTATGAGTGCAAGTAATCTGCCACGGGTAAAATGGGTAATCCGCAGCTTCACCGTGGATGAGGCCAGGGACTTGCTGAAGCAGGCCTGGATGCTGGAGGAGCCACGCGCAATTCGGGAACTCTATAACGGCGTGCTGGAGCAGGGTGGCCTGGGTGGCCTGATTCGTCCCGGCAACTGAAGCGGGTATATGAAAGCTTGTTAATTAGCTAATCGTGATATAGCATTATTCTAATTTAAAAATATTAGCGTCGTAAGGAGAATCTGATGGTGTCTTTCCGTAAGTATCCACTTGTATTAGCTGGTATTATTTCGTTTTCCACGCAGGCTGCAGATTGGCAGGCACTGCCAGAAGTAGCGCCTGCTCCGGCGGACAATCCGACCACCGCAGAGAAGGTCGAGCTCGGTCAAATGCTCTTTATGGATCCCCGCTTTTCGCTAACCGGTACGGTATCCTGTAATTCCTGCCACAACGTGATGCTGGGTGGCGAAGATAACCGACCCGTCTCCATGGGCGTACACGCTCAAACCGGGGGACGCAGTTCGCCAACCGTATGGAACTCCGCATTCAATTCCTCCCAGTTCTGGGATGGTCGTGCGGCAACCCTTGAAGACCAGGCAAAGGGACCGGTCATCAACCCCATTGAGATGGGTATGAGTGAAATCGAAGAGGCCATGAACAGGGTACGTGATATCCCTGGGTACAAACCCTATTTCGAAAAGGCTTTTGGTACGGATAACCCGATGACCGTCGATAATGCTGCGAAGGCGGTTGCTGCCTATGAACGCACCCTGATTACCCCTAACAGTGCCTACGATCGTTATGTCAAGGGAGACAAGAAGGCGCTGACTGAGCAGCAGCTGCGCGGAATGGAGAGTTTCGCGAGCCTCGGTTGTAATGCCTGTCACTCCGGTGCGGCCTTTAATGGTCCGGCAATGGCACCCGGTACCGGCTTCTTTATGAAGTTTCCGACCTTCACAGATAACGACTACGTTGAGCAATATAAACTCTCCGAGGATACTGGTCGTTTCACGGTCACCGGCAAGGAAGCGGACAAGCATATGTGGAAGGTACCAACGCTGCGCAATATTGCCGTGACTGCCCCGTATTTTCACAATGGTTCCGTTGCAACCCTGGATGAAGCCGTACGTGTCATGGCCAAGGTACAGCTAAATCAGGACCTGACTGATGTGCAGGTGGCTGATATCGTTGCCTTTCTGTATGCGTTGACCGGGGAATTTCCGGAACAGTCGATGCCTCACCTGCCGCCGACACCGGGTCGCTCGATTATCAAATAAACCGTCAGATCAGGCAGCACCAGGCTAACAACAGGGATCGTCAGGTACAGGAATACCGTGACCAGGCATATGTCTGGTCACGGTCTGTTGGATGTCCGCGCTGCGGGAGGCACGCGGAACAGCCCTGGCCAGCTGCCGGTAGCGGTGTGTTCGAGTAAGATGCTGAAATAACGAGTAATTAACCATTCTACGGGCGTGGTTGCCGGTATCCTCTTCTCAGGAAGCTGGTATCCGGAACTTTCAGGACTTATATTCTTTCTAATTACTTTAGATTTATACGTGATCACCTAAATAACGGAGTTTGATATGTCACAGACAGCGAACAGTTTTTCCATGGAACTCACTGCAAACGAGCTGGCGCTGACAGCCGCAGCACGCGAGAAGATGCTGGAATTATTCAAACAGGTTGAGGATGATGATCTCAAGGCCATACGTGTGTTTGTTTCCGGTGGCGGTTGCGGCGGCATGGGCTATGGCATGACGTTTACCGATACCCAAACCGAATACGATTGCATCCGTAAAGAAGACGGTTTCGATGTCTATGTGGATGCCGTTGCATTGAATTTTCTCCGCGGTGTCGAAATTGACTACGTGGAGAAGCCGACGGGTGCCAGCTTCGTTTTCAACAATGCCTTCGCCATCACCGGCGGTTCCGGCACCTGTGGTGCCTGTGGTGCTGCTGGCGGAGGTTGTGGCTAGCCATCCTTCCCGGAAGGCGCATCCGCGCCTTCTGCTGATTGCGCCCCCTAACAGTTACCGCACTGTTGCCTATCTTGAGGCTGCCCGCCGACAGGGGGTAGACGTGCTGGTTGCCTCCGAAGGGAAATATTCACTGGTTGGAGAGATTGCTGCTGGTCTGCATGTAGACCTGTCGGCACCCGATGCACTCGCGAAACTGCTGGAGGCTTCCCGGGATCAGCCCTTCAGCGGTGTTGTTGCGACGGATGATGCCACCGTAGAGCTGGGGAGTCGTGTGGCGCAGGCACTGGACCTGCCGCACAACGAGCCGCAGGCAGCACGTATCTCGCGTTGCAAGGATCTGTCACGACAGGCGCTGGCAGCTGCCACTGTCCCGGTGCCAGCCTTTCGCGTTGTCAGTCTGTCTGCAGATATTGTCGGTCAGTGTGCAGGTATCGGATTTCCGTGTGTGGTGAAACCGCTGTCGCTTTCAGCGAGTCGCGGAGTGATACGTGCGGACAATCGTGAGGAATTGCTGTCTGCCTGCGCACGTGCGCGGGCCATTGTCTCCTCCGAAGAGGGGGATGCCTGTATCCGCGATCATCTACTGGTGGAGGCCTTTGTTAGCGGGCCGGAAGTTGCTGTAGAAGGACTGTTGCAACAGGGTGAACTGACGGTGCTGGCAATTTTTGATAAGCCGGACCCGCTGGAGGGACCGTATTTTGAAGAGAGCTATTACGTTACCCCCTCACGCCATCCCGTTGCCCTCCAGCAGCAAATCATGGACACGGTAAAGGCTGCCTGTGCAGGCATGGGCTTGCGTGAGGGACCGGTACACGCTGAAGTGCGGCTGGCTGACAGTGGCTGCGTCATTATCGAGGTTGCCAGTCGGACGATTGGTGGCGAGTGTGCGCGATTGCTGTCTTTTGGTACCGGCCACAGCCTGGAGGCGTTGGTCATTGGCCATGCCGTCGGGAAGCCGTTGGCCATAGAGCCTCCTGCGGGCGCGGCCGGGGTTTTGATGATTCCGATACCAGAGGCTGGCATCCTGCGCCGCATCGAGGGGATTACCGCGGCACGGGCGGTACCCTTTATTGAGGATATCCTGGTCACTATTCGGGATGGCTACGAGCTGCTGCCGTTACCCGAAGGCGGTAGCTACCTGGGATTCATGTTTGCCTGTGCAGAGACAGCGGATCAGGTTGAGGCAGCGCTGCGTGCCGCGCATGAGGAACTGAAGATTGTGGTCGGACCATTGCTGAGGATCGAGGACAGACGCTCAGGACCGGCTTGAGTCCAGTATGTGGGTGCAGCCACACCTATGCAGGTGCGTATAACTCTTCTGTGGCCTCGAAGGTGGCCGGCAAGCTGCCGCGCCCTGTTGCTGTCCCGTATCGCTGCAGGCTAGTCAGGTTGTGGTCGGCTCGGCGACTGCTGCTGGTTGCGCTATTTCTTTGCGCCCGGTGGCTTGAAGCCTTCCGGGACTGAACCAAAATCACCTTCACTGAACAGAAACCCCAGCATGTGCTTTTCAATGAGCTCCACACTGGAGGGGTCGGCGGTATTCAGGCCGTTCTCGTTGATGATCATGGTCAGGCGTTCCAGCCACTTTTTCCAGCCCTCAGCAGACACATTTTCGTAGATGCGTTGACCCAGTGACCCCGGATGAGGGGGGTACTCCAGGCCCTCGGCTTCACGCTTGAGGACTACACAGTTAACCATACGGCTCATTCAGGGATCCCTCGTCAAAAATATTTCCAATTGCCTATTGTACCTATTATCCCCGCGGGATTCCTGTTTGATCTATCCGGTTTCGCGTGATCAGAACGGTTTGACAACGGCCAGCAGCACAATTGCAATCAGCAGCAGGGCCGGTATTTCATTAATCCATCGGTAAAAGACATGGCTGTGATGGGCGGTGCCATTACGGAACTCGCGCAGCAGCACGCCGCAGTAGATGTGAAATGCAATCAATGCCACCACCAGCAGCAGTTTCAGATCAAGCCACAGCATGTTCCGGTAGGTGCTCCAGGCATAGTCGACCAGCATCCAGATACCGAAAACAGCGGTTACAACAGCGCCGATCGTCATGATGGCAAACAGTTTGCGCTCCATGACCAGGAAGCGGTTATGGCTGGTCTCATCACGGCAGTCGGCATGGTAGACAAACAGTCGCGGCAAGTAAAACAGTCCAGCAAACCAGGTCACCATGAAAATGATATGTAGTGCTTTTATCCAGAGCATGGGATTGTTTCCTTGTGGTTGACGGTTATTTCATTGCGAATGACATCATTGTCTCGCTCAGCTTGCCCCCAGCATGCCAAGGATATCCTCGCGCAGGTTGGCCATATCCAGGGTGCCGGTTTTCCGGTAAGCAATCCGGCCGTCCGGTGCAACCAGAAAGGACGTCGGTGTCAGGCGGACATTGCCAAAGGCATTTGCAGCAGCAGCATCAAGATCGAGTGCAATAGGGTAGGGTATATTGTGTGCCTTGCGCATCGCCAGTACCCGGTTTGGCGGGTCATAGTCCATGGCGATGGCGATGATCTCCAGCCCTTGCGGGGCAAGCTCGTCATAAAGCTTGATCAGGTGTGGCATCTCCCTGACACAGCTGCTACAGGTGGTTGCCCAGAAGGTTACCAGCAGTGGCCTGCCACGCAGGCTGCTGAGCTGCAATTCTTCACCGTCAAGGGTCATCAGACTGATGTCAGGACTGGCTCCCGGAGCGGCAGGTGCCAGCCAGAGATAAGCAAGCATGCCAAGCAGCATAACGGCAAACAGGGTGGCCAGTGTTTGCCTGAATTTCATGGTCTGCTTTCGGTGGCTGAAGAATCGGCTTGTGTCTTCTCCAGGGGTACTGTGGTCCTGCTACTGCCCAGTTTCCGTCCGAGAAATCCAAATGCCTTCTTGATGCCGCGCCAGAGTTTCGGCAATGCCCAGATCATGAACAGGATAAACAGGACCAGTAACACGATAAACACGATCGGGTGATAGAGCGCTGTCCAGAGTCCTGCAATAACCGCAACATCCTCGCCCAGCGACGCAAACCAGTTGGAGACCGGCTCGGGTGAGGTGTTGATCAGTACCCGTGTGCCCGCCTTGGTTGCGTGCGTGCCTGCTGTCAGGGTTCCACCGGCAATGGCGGCGGCCAGTTGCGCGGCCGGGCCGACATCACCAATCGCACCTGCGGCGAGGATGGCACCTGCCGGGATCCGGATGAAGGTTGACAGGCTGTCCCAGCCGGTATCGATGCCAGGGACCTTGTCGGTGAAGAACTCGATGACGTACATGAAGCCCGCAGCCGCGATGACCATGGGATCGGAGAGGATCTGCAGCTCGGCTGGCAATGCCAGGTTGCCGCTTATTCCCATCACGCCCAGCATCAGGATTGCGGCATAGAGGTTAATACCGCTGGCCCAGGCCACGCCCATGGTGAGCGCTATCGTTTGTGCAATATCCATAGCATCTGTGTTTTCAGTCGATACCTGTAGGCCTGACGGGTACTCATTCTATCAATTCCATGGATGCCCAGGTCCAAATTCCGCTTGCGGAAGGCTGGTGATATCGCGACTATATAATGCAACGCGTTGATTGTTATTATAAATGACGCGCTCTGGGGAACGCTAATGAGTTTACATTGGAGCGATGTCCGGGTCTAATAGCACGGTCATTACGGTTGCGAATCCTGTGCTGTGCAGCAGATTTGCAACACCCCGGACGAGACGACGCGATGTTACGCAATGCCTTTATTGTTTTCCTGCTGGGCTGGGCAACATGGTTTTGGATTGACAAACCGCCACCGGAACAGCAACACCTGCCAGAGGTAAGTGACAGCCTGGTAGAGAATTTTCAGGTCGCTTTCAATATGCTCAAGGCAGGTTACCCGGAGGTGGCATTTGTGTACATCTGGAATGCGCATTACCTGCTGCTGTCGTTGTTGGGCGGGGCATTGCTGGCGGTCAGCATTGGCTCAGTGTCCGATGCCCTGTCGCGGCGACGCATGCGCAGGCGCATC
This sequence comes from Gammaproteobacteria bacterium, assembly GCA_022340485.1. GTDB lineage: Bacteria > Pseudomonadota > Gammaproteobacteria > UBA9214 > UBA9214 > UBA9214. Next base: position 12,771 of record JAJDNX010000099.1, read on the forward strand.
CTGCCGCCTGCGCCGGTTGCACGAGGGAGTGACCGGAAGGATAACGCACCGGAACGGCCCTCTACTTCGGGAGATGAGTAACTGCACAATGGTCAAACAACGCTACCATTGGGCCAGCCTGCGCTTCTCGGTGGCTTGCGATATGATTTGGGCTCGAGCAGGGTGGGTGCCATTTTCGTACGGGTAAGGGAATGTTGTTTGCTCAACAGGGGGCGCTATGAGTGAGTCAGAGGAGGAACTGGAACGGGTTATTGCACGGATGCAGGCAATCCAGCGTGCGATCAAGTCATCCCGTCAACCGGCCTCCATGTTCGAACTGCAGGAATTAAAAGATCTGGGAAGAGAATACGCACGCATTGTCGATAGCCTGTTTGTCTCGCCAGGGGATACATCGCAGGACTCAGGGTAAAACAGGAGCCATTATTGTCATGCAAGAGGACTTGGGTATTTTTCTTGGCAAGGGTGAACAAGCAGTTTATTTACTACCTCGACTCGCCAATCGCCACGGTCTCATCGCCGGCGCAACCGGTACCGGAAAAACCGTCTCGCTGCAGGTGCTGGCTGAAGATTTTTCACGTCGCGGCGTGCCGGTCTTCCTGGCTGATGTGAAAGGAGATCTCTCCGGTATCAGTCAGGCAGGCGTGCCCAATCCGAAGCTGCAGGCACGGGCCGATGAGATCGGTCTTGCGGACTATGGCTACGAGGCCTTTCCGGTGATTTTCTGGGACCTGTTTGGGGAACAGGGTCACCGGCTGCGCGCCACGGTGTCTGAAATGGGGCCACTGCTGCTGGCGCGTATGCTGGATCTGAATGACACCCAGGAGGGCGTGCTTTATGCAGTGTTCAAGATTGCCGACGATCAGGGCATGCTGTTGCTGGATCTGAAGGATCTGCGGGCATTGCTTACCTTTGCCGGGGAGAACGCAAAACAACTGAGGCTCGAATACGGCAATCTGTCTGCGGCGTCTATTGGCGCTATACAACGGCGTCTGCTGGTGCTGGAACAGGAAGGCGCCAGACAGTTCATGGGCGAACCCGCACTGGATTTGTTCGACTTCATGCGCACGGACATGAACGGTTATGGCAATGTCAATATCCTGGCCGCAGACAAACTGATGCAGACCCCGAAACTGTATGCCACCTTCCTCCTGTGGCTGCTGTCGGAACTGTTCGAAGAATTGCCGGAAGTCGGTGATCCGGACAAGCCGCGTCTGGTGTTTTTCTTTGACGAGGCCCACCTGCTGTTTAGCGATGCACCCCGGGCACTGATCGAAAAGATCGAACAGGTAGTGCGTCTGATCCGCTCCAAAGGGGTTGCTGTCTATTTCGTTACCCAGAACCCGCTCGACATCCCGGACACTATACTCGGACAGCTGGGCAATCGTATTCAGCATGCCTTGCGTGCGTATACACCACGTGAGCAAAAGGCGCTGCGTGCGGCAGCTGAAACCTTCCGCGCAAATCCGGCGTTCAATGCCGCAGAGGCCATCAAGGAGCTCGGTGTTGGTGAGGCGCTGGTGTCAACACTGGGTGGCAAAGGCATCCCAGGCATTGTTGAACGCACCCTGATTCGACCGCCATCCTCACGACTGGGGCCGGCAACACGAGCAGAACGACAGGCCATCTTGGACAAGAGCCCTTTCAACGGCCGCTATGATCAATCAGTTGATCGGCACTCGGCCTACGAGATGCTCAAGGAGCGTGCCGATTCTAAGACCGCAGCTGCAGCACCAGGCAAGAACAAGCCAGCTGCCCGCAGTAGCAGTCGCCAGGGCATTGTTGAAACCATGTTGAAGAGCATCGTTCGCTCCCTGGGGACATCCATCGGGCGTGAACTTTCCCGGGGTGTACTGGGCTCGATCCTGAAAGGCTGAATCCGGCATAAGGCGTACAAGTTGCTGCTGCCTGTGAACAAGCGTCGACTCCGAATTCGTAACCGGCTGTTCGCAGTTCTGCTGATACTGGGGCTGGCAATTTACCAGTACTACCAGTTTGAACGCGCCCCGGTTGTAAGCGGTACCGACAGTTCCCGGAATTCTGTACAGGCGGCCTACGCCGCACAACAATCCGGGCTGTGGATCGAGACCAGCGGGCGTATACAGCGTGTGTTGCCCGATGATAATGACGGTGCACGGCATCAGCGGTTTGTGCTTGTACTGGATGGCGGACACACTGTGCTGGTGGCCCATAATATCGATCTCGCCAGGCGCATCCCGGTGCATCAGGGATTATTCCTTGGGGTGCGTGGTCGTTACGAGTGGAACAACCGCGGTGGTGTGATTCACTGGACGCATCATGATCCGGATGGGCGGGAGCCAGGTGGCTGGATCAGCATCCAAGGAACCCGCTATGAGTAGTGTTCATTTGCTGGCCTTGATGTCTTGCGCCGGTCTTTGTGTAGGGGAGTCCTGACGATGGCACACGAATCAAGCAAGGCTGTCATTACCGCCCTGGTTGCCAACGTGGCATTGACTGCCCTGAAGTTTATTGCGGCATTTCTGACGCATTCCGCCTCAATGATGAACGAAGCCATTCACAGCATGATGGACAGTCTCAACCAGGTTTTTTTACTGGTCGGACTGAAGGTCGCGGAGGGGCCGGCTGATGCCGAATATGCATTTGGTCACGGACAAAAGAAATACCTGTGGAATCTGTGGAGTGCCATCGGCCTGTTTTCCATCGGCTGCGGGCTGGGGCTGTCACATGCCTGGCACTCGCTGGCAAAGGTGGGAACAACACAAGCGCCAGCGGTGGTTGAGCTGCTCGGTTTCAGTATCCCACCGCTGTGGATAGCCGCAGTCGTGCTGCTGTTTGCGTTGCTGCTGGATGGCTATTCGCTGTTTGTGGCACTGAACGAATTTACCAGGCGGAAGCGTCAGCAGGTTGAGAAAGGTTTTTTGCGCTCGCTGCTGCGCTCTGACGATCCTACGCTGGTCGCTGTAGTGCTTGAGGATACGGTGGCAACACTGGGCGTGTTACTGGCAGCAGCAGGTATCGTGCTCAGTTCGGTCAGCGGCAATCCTTACTGGGATATCGGTTTTTCGATGGTAATCGCGGTACTGCTCGGTTTAACGGCCTTTTTCCTGGGGGCGGTTAATATGCGCTTCCTTGCAGATGTGCGCGACAAGGAAGCGGAAGCTGCATTTATAGAGATCGTTGAAAAACATTCGGAGGTTGAACGATACCATGACCTGCGCTCGATCATTATCGATGATCAGCATACAGTCCTGGTGGCTGAAATTGAATTACGTGAAGAGGCAGTTATTGCCGGCCTGCGGGAACGCATGACAGCATTCGAAGATAATTTCCTGTCCATGCTGCCGGGCAACAAGCTAGAGGAGAGACGTTTGCGTGATTATTGCCATACACGTGCATCGGCAATGGCTACGCTGGAGAGAATTGAAATGATTATTGATGAACTATCTCAGGCCATCAGGATGCGTTTGCCACGTGTATATCATGTTACCCTTGAAGTCGAGGGCATGGTGATGGCGCCTGCAGCGGATATAGGTAACCAAGATGGATGAAAAGCTCGATGATTTGTACCGGCACATCATACAGGGTATCGGTGAAGACCCCGCGCGCGAGGGTTTATTGGATACGCCGGAACGTGCCTCGAAGGCAATGATGTATCTGACGCGCGGTTACCAGCAGAGCATTGATGAGGTGGTCAATAATGCCATCTTCGAATCCGACAACGACGAGATGATCCTGGTGAAGGATATTGAGGTGTATTCACTGTGCGAACATCACTTGCTGCCGTTTATCGGAAAATGTCATGTTGCCTATATCCCCACGGGCAAGGTTATTGGACTGTCCAAGATTGCCCGTATTGTGGACATGTTTGCGCGACGCCTGCAGATCCAGGAAAACCTGACCAAGCAGATAGCGGATACCCTGATGCACATAATCCAGCCGGCCGGTGTTGGTGTGATTGTCGAGGCCCGGCACCTGTGCATGATGATGCGCGGTGTTGAAAAGCAAAACTCGCAGATGACGACATCTATGATGCTGGGTACCTTTCGGGACCATGACCGTACCCGTTCCGAGTTTCTGCGGCTTGTCAGGTTCTAGTGGGTTTTTCTTGCAGGTATGAAGGACTCGGCAAGAACCCGGTAGATGGAATCCGGACAGATAACCTTTGACGTGGCGTAGGCGATAAATGCGGTTGCCATCAATGGGAGCACCATATCGGTATCGTCGGTCATTTCCATCACGATGACGAACGCAGTGATCGGGGTCTGGACGACACCGGTAAAGTAACCCACCATGGCAAGGATAATGAGTGTGCCGGCAGGTGCTACCGGCATGAATTCCGACAGCGAGGCACCGAGGCCGGCTCCTGTAGCCAGTGACGGGGAAAATATCCCGCCGGGTATGCCGCTCAGGTAGGAACCAAGCGTTGCCAGCATCTTGACCAGCGGGTAATACACAGGCAGTTCACCAGTGCCTGTAATAATCATTTTTGCCTCCTCGTAGCCGGTCCCAAAGGTCAGGCCTCCACTCAATAGTCCGGTAACGGCTATTACCAGCCCGCAGAGTGTGGCCAGCAGGACGGGTCTTTGTCGTGCAAAGGGTGCCAGCCTGCCCGTTGCCCAAACTATGCATTGGCTGAACAGGCCACCCAGTAGACCGCCAAGAATGCCGCACAGAAAAATAGGCTTGAAGGCGCTGCTCAGGTCCAGTGTGGCGTCGGTTGTTCCGAAATAGACATAATTCCCTTCCATGGCTACCACCGTGATGCCGGCCAGAAAAACGGCCGTCAGCAGTGTGCCACTGTTGTGTGATTCAAAACTCCTATCCAGCTCTTCGATTGCAAACAGGATGCCGGCAAGTGGTGTGTTGAAAGCAGCGGCAATGCCGGCGGCACCGCCAGCCAGTATCAGGCCGCGATCCATGTATTGCATCGGGAATTTCGCGATGTGACCCAGAGAGAACATGATGGCTGCACCAATGTGGACGGTCGGTCCCTCCCGTCCGATGGATGCCCCTGAAAACAGGCCAACCAGGGTGAGCAGAATTTTGCCAACAACAATACGTATCGACAGGATTCTCTTGCGGGCATTATGCTCTGACATTCCCAGTGTAGCGATTGCCTGTGGTATGCCGCTGCCCTGAGCACCCGGAAAGAATCGTCGTGTCAGGTAGCTGGCGAGGGTAAGACCCGCCGGGCATATGATCAATGGTGCATAAGGCCATTGATGAATCAGTGCACGAAAACTGTCATTGGCAAATTCAGTTGCAATTGCAAAACCGGTCGCAAGCAGGCCAACCAGAACAGCCCCTGTCCAGAAGATGATGCGGACCTTCCATGCATCCGGAGAAAGAAGGTCACGTCCGGCCGAGTAGATTCGTTTGTGCATGGATACGGGTTTGTTTGTCAGTAAGCAATGCCGTGATGCAGTACATTGTGTACTCTGCGGCTATCCGGCTGGAAATCAGGAGTAAACCGGCGGCAATAGTAAGTAGCTGCTGACAAGAGTGCAAGCAGCCCTCGCGGTGGCTGTTTTGCGTATCAGTCACATTTAAGGTACAAAACGCGGTATGAAAACCCCCAGTAACAGGTGAGTAACACATGATCAAGGTAGGTGTTGTAGGTGGAACCGGCTATACCGGTGTCGAATTACTGCGCTTGCTTGCAGGACATCCGGAAGCTGAACTGGCTGTCATCACGTCTCGTTCGGAAGCCGGCCACGCGGTGGCGGATTTGTTCCCGAATTTGCGCGGTAGTGTTGATCTGGCCTTTTCGGAACCGGACACCGCACGGTTGTCTGCGTGTGACCTGGTATTCTTTGCCACACCCAATGGCACGGCGATGTCCATGGTGCCACAGTTGCTCGATGCCGGTGTTCGGGTAATCGATCTTGCGGCTGACTTCCGCCTGCGGCAGGCAGATGAATGGCAGCAATGGTACGGCATGCAGCACGCATGTCCGGAATACCTGCAGCAGGCGGTGTATGGACTACCCGAGATCTACCGCTCGGCTATTGCCCAGGCGAACCTGGTGGCCAATCCCGGCTGTTATCCAACCGCAGTACAGCTGGGGTTCCTGCCGCTGCTGGAGGAAGGACTGGTTGAATGTGGTCAGCTGGTCGCGGATGCCAAGTCGGGTGTCAGTGGTGCAGGCAGAAAGGCGACAACCGCCATGTTGTTGTGCGAGGCCAGTGAAAATTTCAAGGCCTATGCGGTCGGCGGTCACCGGCATCTGCCGGAAATACGCCAGGGACTGGAGATGGTAGCGGGGAAACCGGTCGGCTTGACCTTCGTGCCGCATTTAACCCCCATGATTCGTGGGATTCATGCCACGCTGTATGCGCAGTTGCTGGATACAGACTGTGACCTGCAGGAGGTATTCGAGACTCGCTACAGCGGTGAGCCTTTCGTTGATGTCTTGCCTGCAGGTTCCCATCCGGAAACCCGAAGCGTGCGCGGTGCGAATCACTGCCGAATTGCTGTTCATCGTCCGCAGCAAGGCAATACCGTAGTGGTACTCTCGGTTATCGACAACCTGGTCAAGGGTGCTGCCGGACAGGCGTTGCAGAATATGAATGTCATGTTTGGTCTGAATGAACTCACTGGGCTGAAGAACATTGCACTCCTGCCCTGATACAACAAGCTCATGGCTGTTTTGTGATCTGTATACGGTCCTGTGCGTAAAAAGGGGTCATACTGCATTTGGAAACTGTCATGTGGCATAAGGTGGTGACGTCTGCAACGCTGGTTGCTGTGGCTGGTGTCGCGCTACTTGCCGGTTGGTGGCTCTATGATATTGGAAAGGTGCGTGGTGTCATCGAGCTGAAGTCATTGCGGACGCAGCAGGCAGTGCAGGAAAAGCGGAACAGGAAACTCGCGAAGGACAACAAGGTATTGCGTGAGCAGCTTGCGATTCTGGAACGCTCCAGTCAAATTGATCGGAAGGCGGCACAGGATGTGAAGGACGATCTGGGGCAGCTGGAAATGGAATTGCAGGCCGCACGCGAGGAAATAGAGTTCTATCGTGGCATCGTGGCACCTGGTGATGTGCAATCAGGCCTGCGCATTCACCGCTTCAGCCTCGAAAGCGGTACCGGGGTAGGAGAGTACCACTATGATCTGGTGTTGACGCAGTTGAAACGCAATGACCGATATGTCACCGGTGTGGTGGACTGGAAGGTTGCTGGCCTGATGCTCGGAGAACCGGGCGAACTGGCACTGGCTGGTATTACCCACCCGGCGGTCAAACAGCTGAAGTTTCGCTTCCGGTATTTTCAGGAGCTAGCAGGCAGCATTACCTTGCCGGAGGGCTTTGTACCTGAAAAGGTAATCTTGGAGGTGATACCCGATGGTAAGAGTAAATTGCCGTCAGTCAGGCAAGCCTTTGACTGGTATGCATCGGGTTCCTAGCTACAGGAGATAGAATATGTTGGGTCAAGGTAAGAAACCAAAAGTGGCGAGTAACCGGGTGGACACCATTATCGGGCAGCAAACACGAATCGAGGGTGATGTTCATTTTAGCGGTGGGCTGCATGTGGATGGAAAAATAAAGGGTGCTGTCATTGCCGAGGCAGGTTCGGCCTCGGTACTCACCGTCAGTGAAAATGGGCATATCGAGGGCGATCTACGGGTGCCGACTATCATGTTGAACGGTACGGTCAGTGGTGATGTGCATTCTGATGAGCGTGTTGAGCTTGCCGCCAAGGCAAGGGTAGATGGTAATGTTTATTACAAGCTGATTGAGATGGCGATGGGTGCGGCAGTCAATGGCAACCTCGTTCACCGTCCGGAGGCGGAAGCATCGGTGCTTTCTTTTGACCGCGAGACAGCTGAATCAGGCGGCGCCCGGGACTAATACTTGACCATTTTACTCGGGAAATGACATAATTTTCCGCACGAGTAAATCTTCAAGGCAAGAGGCAGTACATTCATGAGTGAAGCAGCAACCCAGGCGAGCGTTGATGTTACCTTTAGCAACGCGGCCGCACAAAAGGTCAAGCGATTGATTGAAGAGGAAAATAATCCCAACCTCAAGTTGCGGATTTATATCTCCGGTGGTGGATGCTCCGGTTTCCAGTATGGTTTCTCATTCGATGAAAAGGTAGGAGATGGCGACGTGACTGTTGACAACGATGGGGTATCGCTGGTTATAGATCCCATGAGTTATCAATACCTTATCGGTGCCGAGATCGATTACACAGAGGGGCTGGAAGGGGCGCAGTTCGTGGTTCACAACCCAAATGCCACCACGACATGCGGGTGCGGTTCCTCGTTCTCCGTCTGACAAGGCTAAGTTTTGTATGCAACAAGGGGGCTTAATTGCCCCCTTGTTATTTTGATTTGGCACGATTACTAGAAATCCACGGTAGACTACTAACCATGTTGCCTGACACATTAGATTTTCAGAGGGTGTGATATGACTGACTATCAACCAGGGCTGGAAGGTGTACCTGCAACCAGATCCAGTATTTCCTACCTGGATGGCAAGCAGGGCATCCTGACCTATCGTGGCTACCGCATTGTCGACCTTGCCGAGCACAGCACCTTTGAGGAAACGGCTTATCTGTTGCTGGACGGTGAACTGCCAACCACTGCACAACTTGAGCGGTTTGATACTCAGCTGCGTGAACATCGACGGGTGAAGTACAACATTCATGACATCATGAAATCTTTGCCCATTACCGGCCATCCGATGGAAATGCTGCAAACTGCGGTTGCCAGCCTTGGCATGTTCTATCCGAATAATGTCCCCATACAGATCCGCAGTCCGGGTGATGAAAGCGAACAGTATGTCTACGGCCAGTCGATTCGAATACTGGCTCGCATGGCAACGCTGGTCGCCATGTGGCAGCAGTTGCGCCTGGGAAACTACCCGGTGCGGCCAAGCAGTGACCTGAGTTATGCGGCAAACTTCCTGTATATGTTCAACGGCGATGAACCGGATCCGCTGGTGGCGCGGATTATGGATGTTTGTTTCATCCTGCATGCTGAACATACGATTAATGCCTCGACATTCTCCGCCATGGTCACCGGTTCAACGCTGGCCATGCCGTCCTACGTGATTGCAGCGGCAATTGGTACCCTTGCTGGGCCATTGCATGGAGGCGCAAACGAGCGAGTGATCACCATGCTGGAGGAGATTGGCAAGCCGGAGAATGCAAAAAGCTGGTTGGAAAAGAAGCTCGCTGACAAGGTGACCATCTGGGGAATGGGGCACCGCGAATACAAGGTAAAAGATCCACGGGCAACCCTGTTGCAGAAACTGATGCGTGAACTGGCTGAATCGCGAGGTACCATCAGCCCGTTGTTCGAGACTGCACTTGCGCTTGAAGAGGCCTGTGAGGATTCACTGGCACCCAAGGGTATTTATCCCAACGTCGATTTTTATTCGGGTATCCTTTATCGCGAGATTGGTATCCCGTCTGACCAGTTCACCCCAGTATTTGCCATAGCGCGCACTGCAGGTTGGCTGGCGCACTGGCGTGAACAGGTTTCTGAAAATAGGATATTCAGGCCGACACAGCTATATACCGGTTATGCCCCGCGTGATTATGTGCCGGGAACGGATCGTGTGTGAATTTATTCGCGGCCGTGTACGGCAACAGGGGTATTCAGTGACTATAGACTTCGGTAAGTAAAACCGCCTTGCTTGCGACGGCGGCTGCCTGGATATTTCCTGCAACTGGTTCCAGTCTCTGTTTTGCCAGCCCGGTAAAGGCAGCGGCTTCAATACGATCAGGATCGGGTTTGTATGCCCCTGTGCTATTAACTGGGATTGGCTCTATTAAACAGGATAACCACGAGGCCAACTCACCGATTGGCATTTATCTTTGCTGCAGCGTGGCCTAATTGGTGCTGGCTACTCGTACATCACTGGCCAGCTCTATCTCTGCCATCAGGGCTTCTGCTTTTGATCTGAAATCAGCCATGTACTTTTGATTCAATGGGTCGGCGCCTGGCAATTTCACTCGCAGAGGATCACGGTGCGTACCGTCTACGCGCAACTCATAATGCAGATGTGGACCTGTGGCCAGTCCCGAGCTGCCCACATAACCAATCGTTTGCCCCTGCTGCACAGTGCTGCCAACCTTGAGACCGCTACGGAATTTTGACATGTGCGCATACAGGGTGCTGTAGCGGCTACCATGCTGGATAACGATGGTATTGCCGTAACCACCTTTCTTTCCAAGGTGTACGATTTTACCATTGGCGGTTGTCTTGATCGGTGTGCCAGTGGACGCTGCATAGTCAACGCCCTGGTGGGCACGAATTTTATTCAGGATGGGATGTTTGCGTCCGGTGCTGAAGCCGGAGCTTATGCGGCTGAACTCAACCGGTGTGCGCAGGAAGGTCTTGCGCATGCTGGTGCCATCGAGAGCGTAGTAGTCGGTTCTGCCGCCTGCATCCGTGTAACGCACGGCCCGGTACTGCTTGCCCTGATTCACGAACTCTGCTGCCAGGATGTCACCGCTATCGATACGCTCACCGTCAAGGTAGATATCTTGATACAGCACAGTAAAGCGATCACCTTTACGTATGTCGAGTGCAAAGTCGATGTCCCAACCGAATATATTCGCCAGTTCCATGGTGAGCTTGTCTGAAAGGCCTGCGTTATGCGCGGCCATAAACAGGGAACTTGTGATGGTGCCACTGGCACTGACTTCGCGATGCTCGGGTGTGCGGTGTATGGTGCCGATATCAAAGTCGTCACCGTTGCGATTCACCTCCAGTGTGCTCAGTTTGTCGATCGGATAGACCAGCTTGACGAGTCCCTGCTGCTTGTCTGTTAACAGGCTCAGGGTCTGTCCCGGGTAGATCTTTTTCAGGTTATGCGCAGCGCCACCCTGTTGCAGCAAGCTGTGAAGTTGTTGTGGTGGAATGCCTGCTTTCGAAAAGATGGTTGCCAGATTGTCGCCAGATTTGATGGTAATGTTGTGCCATATCCCGCTGGTCTCAGTCTTGGTTGTCGTTTCTGTGTGGTCTACCGCATCGTCTGGTACTGCAATGCTGGTCGTGGAGGCTTCGGGCAAAAGAGTGGGTACAGCGACTGTTACTGGGACCGGGTCCTGCGGTAATGCGAGGTCCTGGACAATGCTTTCTTTCTCGTCCAGCGGCATGCTGGATGTCTGGATAGCTCTCGCAGGCTCGGAATTACCCGTCAGCAGCGCTACAGCTGCAAGGGTGGTTAGGCCTGCAAGTAACAGATACCCGAAACGCAGGCTTTTTGGACGCGTACCGGGAGCCTGTGCATGTGACTTGATATCGTAGTTAATGAAAGACGAATGATTCACGGTAAGCCCTTGTTTAGGTTTGGCATAAGTTAACGACTAGCGCGCAGTTGGTCAACCATTTCTCTTTCCTATAACGTCACTGTGCGGGTAGGGCTTGAGTCCTCGCCGGGCCGGCAACCGGGTCATCCATCGCCTGGACGGTGTGTTAACCTTTCTCGACAACAAACGTGTGGGAGCACAACAGCAATGACGAGCTATGATGAACTGGCGCAGATCAAGCGCGGCACAGACGAGATACTGGTCGAGGCCGAGCTGGTTGAGCGTCTGAGGTCCGGTAAAAAGCTGCGTGTGAAGGCCGGTTTTGATCCGACTGCGCCGGATCTGCATCTGGGGCACACGGTCCTCATCAACAAACTGCGACAGTTCCAGGATCTTGGTCACGAGGTCCTGTTTTTGATCGGTGATTTCACCGGCATGATCGGTGACCCGACAGGAAAAAACGTGACACGTAAACCCCTGACGCGTGAGGAGGTGCTGGTGAATGCGGCTACCTATGAGCATCAGATCTTCAAAATACTGAACCCGGAAATGACGACGGTAATGTTCAATTCCCAGTGGATGGGTGAAATGAATGCTGCCGACCTTGTCCAGATTGCAGCCAAGCATACCGTTGCACGCATGCTGGAGCGGGACGATTTTAGCAAGCGTTATGCGGCAAATCAGCCAATTGCCATTCACGAATTTCTCTATCCCCTGATACAGGGCTATGACTCGGTTGCCATGAAGGCGGACGTCGAGCTGGGTGGCACAGACCAGAAATTTAACTTGCTGGTTGGACGTGAGCTACAGAAACACTATGGACAAAAGCCCCAGGTGATTCTGACCATGCCAATACTGGAAGGACTGGACGGTGTCCAGAAAATGTCCAAGTCACTCAATAACTATATCGGCATTAACGAGCCGCCCGATGATATGTTTGGCAAGCTGATGTCGATCTCGGATGAGCTGATGTGGCGCTATTTCGAATTGTTGAGTTTTCGTCCATTGCGCGAAATAGAACAACTGCAAGACGAGGTCAGCCAGGGGGCAAACCCCCGTGATATCAAATTCCAGCTGGGACAGGAGATCGTGTCCCGTTTTCATGATGAGCGGGCGGCTGAAGCAGCTCAGCTCAATTTTATCGCCCGTTTCCAGAAGGGCGCCATGCCGGATGAGATGCAGGAACTGAATGTCGCGGCGGATGGCGGCAGGCTCGGTATTGCCAGTCTGCTCCGGGAGGCAGCGCTTGTCGGGAGTACCTCGGAAGCGTTTCGGATGATCAAGCAGGGTGCGGTTCGCATCGATGGAGAGCGCATTAGCGACAAGGGGTTGATGATAACGTCGGGCAGTACCCATGTGTTTCAGGTGGGTAAGCACCGGTTTGCACGGGTGACAGTTGACTGAATTGGGCGGTTACTCGTCAGGTGGAAATATAACTATATGTATTCAAATAAATATTCAGAATGCATCAGCAAGTTCCGGTAGCAAGAAGCCGACGGTGCATTGTGCAATTGAGCAAATGTCTGCTGCCTAAAGCCAAGGGCTGAGCTATAATAGCAAAGACAGTGAGACCAAGAGGTAGATCAGCTTTATGTCTCAGCTGTTCTTGTCATCCGCCGGTTGAAATTAATTGTAATCAATTGTGTTTTTAGGTGTTGACAGGAAGAGAAAGCTGCGTACAATTTGCGCTCCTTGTCGGGCACTGTTCCTGGCAAAGTTCTTTAAAAATTCGATCAGGTAATTTGTGTGGGCGCTTACGTCGATGTTGTGTATGCAACAAATTTCGATGAGAGCGTCAGATATCCGAAAACGGATGTCAATTCATGACAGTAATCATCGAGCAAGGATCCGGTTGCTCCTCAAAGCAACCAATCAAGCTTCAACTTAAAGTGAAGAGTTTGATCCTGGCTCAGATTGAACGCTGGCGGCATGC
>JAJDNX010000100.1 GCA_022340485.1 Gammaproteobacteria bacterium
CCACCCAATCGGATAGAGGGGGTTGGCGCTGATGCCGAAGAGGAGAATGAAATTGAAAAAGGGGCTGCGCCTTGCCGTGGTTTTGCTGCTGGCGCTTGGTGCCGGTAGCTGGTGGTATTTCGGCCGGCCTGACGGGCAGGATGCCAGGCACTTGCAGTTGTACGGAAACGTCGACATCCGCGAAATCGACCTGGTCTTTAATAACAGCGAGCATATCGATGAGTTGCTGGTGCAGGAAGGCGATCGGGTGCTCAAGGGGCAATTGCTGGCTACGTTGCACCGCGAGCGTATCCAGGCCGAAGTCGCTGCTGCAGAGGCCCGGGTGGCGGCACGAAAAGCGGCACTTGCCCGCCTGGAAACCGGCAGCCGGCCTGAAGAGGTGCGTCAGGCAAGGGCGAATGTTGCTGCGGCCCGGGCGAGGCTGTCTGACGCCCAAGTGACCTACGATCGGATCCGGGTGCTGCTAAAGGATCAGGTGGTCCCACAGCAGACAGTGGATGACGCAAAGGCGAATCTCAACACCACGCGTGCCGATCTGGATGTGGCGCAGGAAGCACTGGCACTGGCCGTCCAGGGGCCGAGGCTGGAGGATATCGAAGAGGCCAGGGCCCTGTTGAAGGCAGAGGAGGCACAGTTACAGCTGGCCCGGGAAGTATTGAAGGACACAGAACTGTTTGCCCCGGTGGCCGGCATCATTCGTAACCGCATCCTCGAACCGGGTGACATGGTGAGCCCGCAAAAGCCGGTACTCACCCTGGCGATGATCAACCCCGTGTGGGTGCGGAGCTATGCCCCGGAAGGTTATCTCGGCAAACTGGTGCCCGGGATGCTGGCCGACGTTTCTACGGACAGCTATCCGGACAAGACCTACCCGGGCTGGATTGGTTATGTTTCACCAACAGCCGAGTTCACGCCCAAGAACGTGGAAACCCCGGAACTGCGCACGCGTCTCGTCTATCAGGTGAGGGTCTACGTGTGCAATCCACAGGATGAGTTGCGCCTGGGGATGCCGGCAACGGTTACGATTCCGCTTGACCAGCCAAAGCCGCAACCCGGGCACACCGTGCCCGACTGTGCCACGGCGGTGATGGACTGAAATGGCTGCCGCGGCCCTGGTTTTTGAGGGTGTCAGCAAGGCCTTCAACGCCGTCGGCCAGACCAGCAAGGCACTGCAGTCTGTTGATATCAGTATCCAGGCCGGCAAGGTAACCGGTCTCATCGGACCCGACGGCGCCGGCAAGACCACGCTCATGCGGCTGGCGGTGGGGCTGCTGTTACCCGATGCAGGGACGATCCACGCGCTGGGCATCGATGTAGTCGAGAAGCCACTCGAGGTACAGTCGAGCGTTGGTTACATGCCGCAGCGCTTCGGTCTCTATGAAGACCTGAGTGTGCAGGAAAACCTCGATCTGTATGCCGATCTGCAAGGAGTTGCCAGGTCCGAGCGTTCCGCACGCTACCAGGAGTTGATGCATATGACGGGCCTGGCTCCGTTCACGGGCCGCCTGGCCAGCCGCCTGTCGGGCGGTATGAAGCAGAAACTCGGACTGGCTTGCACGCTGGTACGTCCACCGCGTCTGCTGTTGCTGGATGAGCCGACCGTGGGTGTTGACCCGGTATCACGGCGCGAATTGTGGTCGATCGTCTACCGGCAGGTGCGGCAGCAGGGTATGAGTGTATTGTTGAGCACGGCCTATCTGGATGAAGCGGAGCGCTGTGACGAGGTGATCCTGATGCATGCAGGCAGACCACTCGGACAGGGCCGTCCGGCAAGTTTCAGCGCACCGATGCGCGGGCGCACCTTCCACGTCAGTGCGCAGGGGCTGGGCAAGCGTAGCCTGCAGTCGCGCCTCAGCCTCGTGCCGGGCATTATCGACGCCATCATCGAAGGCGAGCAGGTGCGCATCGTGACCGCAACCACCGGGCTGCCGGACCTGTCTGCCATTGCGACGGGCACGGGCATACTGCATACCCAGCCGGCGGAACCGCTTTTTGAAGATGCCTTTATCGCCAGGCTGAAGCACGAGCCGGGTGCCGGGTATGAACCGCTCACGGCTGAACAACTGCCCGCAGTGCCAGTGGCAGCGGCAGACGACATCGTGATCGAGGTCCATGCCCTGCAACGTCGCTTCGGCGATTTCTATGCCGTCAAGGGGGTCAGTTTCAACGTGCGACAGGGGGAGGTCTTCGGTCTGCTGGGCGCCAACGGCGCCGGCAAGTCCACCACCTTTCGCATGCTGTGCGGCCTGCTGCCGGTATCGGCCGGTGAGGTACAGGTGGCCGGCCTCGATCTGCGCCGCGCTGCTGCATCCGCCCGTGCGCGTCTTGGCTACATGGCACAGCGCTTTTCCCTGTATGCGGATCTTACCGTGCTGCAGAACCTGCGCTTTTTCTCCAGTGCCTACGGTCTCGATCGGGCGCACAGCAAACAGCGCATTGCCTGGGCGCTGGAGGCCTTTGAGCTGGAAAACTATGCCAATGCCAGTAGCCGGGACCTGCCACTGGGCTTCAAACAACGCCTGGCGATGGCGGCTGCACTCCTGCACGAGCCGGACATCCTGTTCCTGGACGAGCCGACCTCGGGCGTGGACCCGCTGGCACGGCGTGAGTTCTGGCAGCGCATCAATGCGCTTGCCGAATCGGGCGTAACGGTGCTGGTGACGACCCACTTTATGGATGAGGCGAACTACTGTGACCGGCTGGTAATCATGGCCGAAGGGGAGGTGCTGGCGGAGGGGACGCCGGCCGACATGAAGGCACGCTTTCGCAGTGACTCGCACCCGGACCCCACCATGGAGGACGCCTTCATCGGCCTGATCGAGGCCCATGAGGCCGGCAGGGAGGCCGTGGCGTGACGCCTGCCGCGGCTGCCCGTATGCGCCTCGCCGGCATGATCCGCAAGGAAAGCCTGCAGATCCTGCGCGATCCCTCCAGCATCGCCATTGCCTTCGTTATGCCGCTGGTGCTGTTGCTGCTGTTTGGTTATGGCGTGTCACTGGATGCGCGACACATCCCGCTGGCGATGGTGGTGGAGCAGCCGGATGCCAACAGTGCCAGCCTCATCGGTGCCTTCCAGCGTTCGAATTATTTTGTGCCGCAGACCTATGGCAATATCCATGCTGCGCAACAGGCCCTGGATCTGCGCGAGGTGTATGGCATAGTGTGGCTGCGCAATGATTTCACCGCGCGCTTGCTGTCACGGGGCGGGGCACCGATAGGCGTGATCGTCAACGGTGTCGATGCCAACCAGGCACGTATCACAGAAGGCTATATCCAGGGTGTATGGCAGGTCTGGCTGGAGAGCTATGCACATTCACGGGGTGTTGAACTGGCGCAGCCGGTGGTGCTGGAACCACGCATCTGGTTCAATGCCGCGGTGCGCAGCCGTGATTTCCTGGTGCCCGGGCTGATCGCCGTGATCATGACTCTGATCGGGGCCATGCTGACCTCCATGGTGGTGGCGCGCGAATGGGAACGGGGCACCATGGAGGCCCTGATGGTAACGCCAATCCGCATTGGCGAACTGATGGTCGGCAAGCTGGCGCCGTACTTCATTCTGGGAATGGGTGGCATGTTGCTGAGTGTGGCCATGGCGCTGTGGCTGTTCGATGTACCGCTGCGCGGTTCTTTCTGGGCACTGACCGCGGCATCGGCACTGTTCATGATGGTGGCGTTGGGTATGGGGCTGCTGATTTCGGTGGTTGCCAGGAACCAGTTCGTGGCCGGTCAGATCTCGATCCTCGTCACCTTTCTGCCAGCGTTTATCCTCTCCGGCTTCATTTTCCAGATCAGCTCCATGCCTGTCGTGATCCAGATGGTTACCCATATCATTCCGGCACGCTATTTTGTCGCGATCCTGCAGACGCTGTTCCTGGCCGGTGACATCTGGCCGATCGTGCTGGCCAACAGTGCCGCGCTGGCAGTGATGATGGTCCTGTTCCTTGGCCTGGCGCGTCGCAAGACCTACAAGCGGCTGGATGCATGAATACACTGCGACGTATCGTGGCGCTCGCCATCAAGGAGCTGTTCGCCATCCTCAAGGACAGGAAGAGCCGCATTGTGCTGATTGCCCCGCCGCTTGCCCAGTTGGTGGTATTCGGCTATGCCGCGAGCTTCGATCTGAATCATATCCCGGTGGCTGTCTACAACGAGGACCGCAGCACGCCGTCCCGTGAGCTGGTCGCGCGCGTGATCGGCTCGGTGCACTTTGACCTGGTTGCGCAGCTCGATCACGATGCGCAGATCGCTCCCATGATCGATAACAAGCAGGCCTTGATGGTGCTGCACCTGGGGCCGCGCTTCAGTGCCGACCTGAAACGCGGCAACTCCGCACAGGTACAGCTGATCATCGATGGACGCAACTCCAACACGGCACTGCTGGCGCTGGGCTACCTGCGTACCATTTTTACCGACTTCAACCTGCAGTGGTCACGGGAGAACGGTCGGGCAGGCCCGCCCGCGGCGCTGCAGATACGTCCCTGGTATAACGAAAACCTGTTATCACGCTGGTTTATCGTGCCGGGGATCGTCGGCTTGCTGATGCTGGTGATCACCACGGTCGTGACCGGTTTGTCGGTGGCCCGCGAACGCGAGGCGGGGACCTTCGACCAGTTGCTGGTAACGCCGCTGCGGCCGGTTGAGATCCTGCTCGGCAAGTCCATTCCCGGTATTCTCATTGGCCTGGTTGAGGGCAGCTTTATTCTGTTGTTGGTGGTCTACTGGTTCGAGGTGCCGTTGCGCGGCAGTCTTGGTGCGCTGTATCTCGGGGTGTTCCTGTTCCTGCTCTCCGCCGTCGGTATCGGACTGATGATATCCTCCCTTGCCGTTACCCAGCAGCAGGGTATCCTTGGTGCCTTCCTGTTTCTGGTGCCTGCCGTCATTCTGTCGGGCTTTGCCACACCCATTGCCAACATGCCGGAAGTGGTGCAGTACCTGACCCTGGTGAACCCGATGCGCTACTTCATGGTGATCCTGCGCGGTGTGTTCCTGGAAGGGGACTCGTACACGCTGCTGTTCAACCAGTACTGGCCGATGGCGATTATTGCCGTGGTGACGCTGTCACTGGCGGGATGGCTATTTCGTCACCGCTTGTACTGAACGTCCGGCGGCTGTCATCCAGCGGCAGGTGGCACAGGATTGTGCCTGACTTCAGCATGGTAGTAATCCCGACATTCGGATTCCCGTCCCCGGACAACACGCTGTCCTGTCAGGGGGCCGCGGGTCTCGGTCACCACCGTGCACTGTCCCTCCTGATGATGGTCGTCGTAGTAATATACAATCACCCAGTCATGGGTGCGCTTCAGTTCATGTGCGAGTGCGGTATTGGAGTACAGCACGGTGAAGTGCCAGCCATCGCGGCCGCTGTGCAGTATTGGCAACCAGGCCTTGCCTTGCGGGTTGAAGCGCCGCGGTGCGATCAGTGGCAGGGACCCTTGCTCCGCCCTGCGGCGGTAGTCCCGGTCTACTTCAAGCAGGGTGCTGACCGTTGGCCCGGTAGCTGTCTCCAGCCGCGGCCGGCGACGGGTCTTGCCCAGTAGCGCGGCCAGTGCATTGCGTATGCCGGCGATACGACGGCTCCCCATGCCGCGCACTGTCTCCAGTTGTCCGTCCCAGGCGGCTGCCTCCAGCGCCTCGAGGCTATCGATATGCAGGGTTTCATGGATGATCTCTGCCGACTTCGGCCCGATGCCGGGGACTGTCTGGAACAGCTTGACCGGGTCGAGTGTGCCGCGCAAACGCTCCAGCTGGGCCCAGCTGCCGGTTGTCAGCAACTCCTGAATGGCGCGGGCAATCCCCTTGCCGATATTCGGCAGTTTTATCAAGCCTGCTGTTCCTTCTGCCGCGGCCAGCTCGCGGATATCCTGTGCAAGCCTTGCGAGGGTCTCGCTGGCACGGCGATAGGCCGATACCCGAAACGGACTGGCACCCTGCTGTTCAAGCAGGTCTGCGGCCTGTGCAAGTTTCATGGCGATCTGCTGGTTAACAGGTGTTTGCATCATTGTGCAGAAGTCTAGCAGTTGTACAGCCGCGTGGACGATTACCAGGGGCGGATTCAACGCATGCGCCGCAAACAGGCAAGGATATTTCCCTGCTTGCAGCGTCTCCTATGTCTTCGTCAGTTCTTCGATCAAACGCAGCGAACGTACATGGTGACTGCCTTGCCAGTAGATTTGGCCGCATGACGAGCAGATTCGAAATGAATCGATATATTGCCTGGTCTTTGGTTCCAGGCGGTCCTTGATCGTCTGCTTGTCAACCGCCCGCAACAGGCCATTGCATCGAATGCAGCGCCTGAACGGGTTAACCAGCCGGTACAGGTCAAACCGGGCCAGTACCTCCCGTACCTGCTGGCGTGGCTGTACGGCACGGACAAAATAGCCACGCGTAATGATCTTGCGCTGCAACAGGGCCCGATCCCGTGTCAGCACGATGCGTGGTTCACTGTGCGCAATCGTAGCCACGGCATCGTCGTCATAGTCGTTCTGGTAGAGGCAATCAAACCCCAGCAGCCGCAGGTAACGTGCCAGTCGGCCAAGGTTGCTATCGAGTACGAAGGCGGGTGTGCGCAGGGGCTTCGGGTGCAGGCGCAGCAGCGGGCTGATATCGAAGCTCTCGAATACAGGGTAAACACTGATGCGGTCGCCATCCTGCACGATGTAGGAGAAATCCACCGAACGGCCATTGACCAGGATGACATCCACTTCGGTGTGCGGTACGCCAAAGGCCTCGATCATATCCTTGACCGAGGCACGCCTGTCGCAGCGATGCGAGATGTCGGCCTTGCGAAGTGCTGGCGGCAGAAAATCATTCAGCTCCTCGTAAAAGCGCAATTGCACCTGTTTCATACTTTAGCCGTCTGCAGCAGTGGGTGGTGATGAAACCGAATCATGATTGGGTTTACACTAGGCAAGCGCCATCCAAAAAAAGCGCTCGCCAGGACGCAAGGGTTGCAAAGGTTTACATCAGGCTCATGCATACAGATTACGATTTTTTCCTGACGCCTATAGGTCCTTCGAGTAATGCTTGCCTTGATACACAGCCACTAGACGAATACATGGAAAGGAGGAGGTCGGTCATGTCGATGTACGCGAATCTCCCTGCTCGTGCAGGCGACCCGGAAATACCACCTGATAACCCGCCCGAGGCACCACCTACGGAGTTGCCACCCGGCATCCCTCCGGGAGGACCGCCGGAATCGACCCCGGAACCCCCGCTGGAAGTCCCGCCCGGGCAGCCCGAGGAAGTGCCTTCGCACCCGCCCAGTGAGGCCTGAAGGGTTTGTGTCCGGAGGCGTCTGACAGGTGTGATTCACTTGCAGGGATGTTCAGGGCGCCCGGCGTTCGATCGTCCATTCGTCGGCATTTTTCATATATACAAAGCGGTCGTGCAGCCGGCATTCGCGGGCCTGCCAGAACTCGATGGCAAACGGCGTGACACGGTAACCGCCCCAGAAGGAGGGTAGAGGGACCTCGCCTTTTGCAAACTTGCGCTTGATCTCGTCAACCTTGGCGTCCAGCAATGAGCGCGATGAAATCACCCGGCTTTGTGACGAGGCCCATGCGCCAATCTGACTGCCACGTGGTCGCGAGGCGAAGTATTTCATCGATTCCGTGGTCGGGATCTTTTCAGCCGTGCCGCTGATCTTGACCTGCCGGCCCAGGGCCACCCACGGAAACAGCAGTCCGACTCGGTGGTTGAGGGCGATCTGCTGTGCCTTGTCACTCTCGTAGTTGGTGAAGAACACGAAGCCGGCCTCGTCGAACAGTTTCAGCAACACGGTGCGTATCCAGGGCTGACCGTCTTGGTCTACGGTGGCAAGACTCATGGCATTGGGTTCGGGTATTCCCGAGTTAATGGCCTGGGTATACCAGAGTTCAAATTGCCTGATCGGGTCCGGGTCCAGCGAATCGCGCGCGAGTCCCTGCGACATCCATAGCTTGAGAAGTTCATCAGCACGATTCATGGCCAAACAATACTTGGAAGAGGTGGGGGAATAAAGTGTTTCGCCGGGAAGCCGCAGGTACGGCCTGATCAATGCCACGACGGTGCCGGAAATCCCTTTACCGGGTATCCTGCATTTCTGGCATCATGTACCCTCCATGGCTGACTTTATCAAACCGTCCAGGACGCTGGCATCGCTTGCCGGGCGCGCAATTGCGGATTTCGGCATGATCCGCGACGGCGACCGTGTCCTGCTCGGGCTGTCTGGCGGCAAGGATTCACTTTCCCTGTTGCATATCCTGCATTACCTGCAACAGCGCGCTCCGGTCAAATTTGAGCTGGCGGCCATGACCGTAGACCCGCTAGCGGGGGACTTTGATCCATCATCGATGGTCCCGTATCTGCAGGCTCTCGGTGTTGAATACCACTACGTGCGCAAACCGATCATGGACATGGCGAAGCAGCACATGGGCAGAAAGTCCTATTGCAGCTTCTGTTCACGTCTCAAGCGCGGTTTTATGTACCAGACAGCTCGTCAGCACGGCTGCAACGTGATTGCGCTGGCGCAGCACCTCGATGACCTGGCCGAAAGCTTCCTGATGTCGGCCTTTCACGGTGGCAGGCTCCAGACCATGAAGGCGCATTATCTGAATGATGACGGTGACCTGCGCATCATCCGGCCGCTGGTCTATGTGCGTGAACGGCAGACGCGAGACTTTGCAGACCATAACTGCCTGCCGGTGGTCGCCGATTCCTGCCCCGCCTGCTTTTCCAAGCCAACGCAGCGCCAGCATATGAAGTCCTTGCTGGCCGCTGAAGAGATGCAGAACAAATTGCTTTTCAAGTCACTGCTGAGCACCTTGAGGCCGTTAATGGGCGCAGGTCTTGCAGATGCCCGGGCACGATAAACTTTCCAGTCAGGCCGTTACCAAGAGTTCCTCGCAAGAAACACCATGGATATCCCAGCCAGCCTGTTGCCAGACAGTTACCTTTGGATCGCGGCCGTCATCTATGCACTGTTCCTGGCTGCGGCCCTGTTGACGGCTCCCTGGTCGAGAATCATCGACAACGAGGCGTCGCATGTGTATTTCGGGGCCACTGCCATGGTCATCCTGCTGTGGCTCTTGCATGGTGGGATCCAGCGCGGGCTCGACTATCATTTGCTGGGGGTAACCTTCCTTTGTCTCATGTTCGAATGGCAGTTCGCGCTGTTTGCCGTCAGCCTCGTGCTGCTCGTCACTACCTGGCAGGGTCCGGCTGGCTGGGAGGCCTTCGCTGTGAATGCACTGGTCATGGGCATTGTGCCGATTCTGTTCACCCGTGTTTTGCTGTATGTGTGTCAGCGCAAGCTGCCGCATAACTTTTTTATCTACATCTTTGTGAATGCCTTTCTCGCGGGCGCTGTTTCGGTATTGCTGGCCAGTCTCCTCAGTGCCTTTATCCAGCATCAGGCCGGTGTGCAGCCCGTGGACAGCATCCGCAATAATTTCCTGCTGATCCTGCCAATGTTAATGTTCGGCGAGGCCTTCCTGAATGGTGCGGTGATCTCGCTGGTGGTGGCCTATAAACCCCGCTGGATTGCGACCTTCCACGATCGCTGGTACCTGCAGGGCAAGTAGCTGCGCAGTCAGCATGCGGTTGCCTGCTAAAACAGGCCGCAGGAAATCCGCTACCTGTCGCTAGGGCAGGGTATGGAAAATGGAGGCCGTCTAGGTACCGCTTTCTATCCAGTCGCGGATACGGTTGGAATCGCCAAAGGGTGTCAGTTTACCGAAGGAGTTGAGCAGCACGATGGTCAGTGGCTGGTCGGCAATCTCTGTTTGCATCACGAGGCAGCGTCCGGCCTCGTTAATATAGCCGGTTTTGCTCAGCTGGATGTCCCAGGACTTGTTTTTCAGCAGGCGGTTGGTGTTGTTGTAGCGCAGTTCACCGCGTCCCTTGTAGGGGTAGACACTGGCTGTGCGGGTGGTGGTTGCCTTGCGTATCATAGGATAGCTCATGGCGGCACGTACCATCTTCGCTACATCCCTGGCAGAGGCGACATTGCCGGGATCCAGACCAGCGGGATCGCTAAAGTGGCTGGAATTCATGCCCAGTGCACTGGCCTTTTTGTTCATGGCCTCGACAAACGCTGCTTTTCCCTGCGGCCAGGTGCGGGCGAGGGCGGCCGCCGCCCTGTTTTCAGAGGACATTAACGCCAGCTGCAACAACTGTTCACGTGTCAGCGTGGCACCGTATTTCAGGCGTGACCCGGTCAGTTGTATCAGGTCGCGATCATCCTTGGTAATGGTGATCTTCTCCTGCAGGTCGAGGCCACTGTCAAGGATAACCATGGCCGTCATCAGCTTGGTGATCGAGGCGATCGGTTGTGGTGTGCTGACCTGCTTTGCGTAGACTGCATCACCGCTCTGATCCAGTATCAGTACGGCACTCGATTTGAGTTGCAGTTTTTTGGGATTCAGCGATTGCCAGGGTGATTGTGCCGCTGATGCAGCAGTGCCTGAGCTGGTCTCCAGCTTTGCCAGCTGTGTGGCTGTTTCTGCAGCGAAAGCAGTGCCGGCGAACAGGGTTAGTGATAGATAGCAGGGAAGGAGAAATCTTTTCATGGTCCACATCACCTCTGGCCGATATGGGAGCGTACTTTAGACCGATCCGTGTTTTTAATGCAACGTGTAGTTTAGTCGGCAGAATCTCGAAAATTTGTAGCGCTGTTGCTGTTTCCAGAGGTCGAGTGAAAGCTCACGGCAACACCGGTCATTAGCCCGGGAGCCCCTGGCTTTGAATGAGTGTCCATTGCATCAACTGGGCGATCATCTCTTCTGCATCGGCTTCCCGGTGTTGCTGTCTTAGCCAGTCAACTGCCCATCGATGTCCCCAGGCACTGGCATTACTGTCACTCGGGTTGTGCGCAAGCTGCCCGGTACTGGCGAGATAGAGAAACAGTGGACGCGCGAGAGCATGTACCGTGGCGACCAGCCTGTCAGGATAGCGCCACCTGCACAGTCCCCGTGTAGTATAGCGATCCGGTATGCTGCGTCGCCGGATGGGGCGTGGCGGGATGCGCCCCCAGTTACTCTCTTCTGCCGGGTAGTCATTACCCTGCCAGACATTCACCTTGATACGGTATTTGTGCTGTGGCAGAGGTGGTTCGCTGACCGTGACCGTGTCGCGTGGCTTCCAGCAGGTACTCAGTGTGACGGGCTGGCATTCGCCGCTGAGTTGCGACTGGTGCTGTGCTGCTGTCATGGGGTAGAGACGTACCCAGTCGAGCAACTGCAGGTCGTAGCCGGATAATTTGTCGGTCACAAACTCGACTGCCGCCTGTGCATCGGTCCTGTCGATAAAGACAAACGCTGCTTGCCCCATAACACAATCATAGGGGGGTGCGCGTGTTTTCACCAGTGGCACATCATTACAGTACCTGGGTGCTGCAGTCGCTGCAGGGAACGCCTGACCACAGCGATGACGCGGTGGCTTGCGCTGTTATCCGTGCAGCACACGCGTATAGTGTCCTGTGGGTGCCGACTGAAACGACAGTTAGTTACTGTCTGTAGCGATGCTTTCGGACTGTCTATGCAGGAAAAAATATCTGCATTACTATTCAGTCGACAGCCATGCAGTATTACGGATACTTTATGACAGGATGGTAACCATGAACGACGGGGTGATGGGCAAGCTCTCAACAATCGGTAACAGCGCCTGGTACTGGGTGTTGCTGGTATTGACCGGCCTGTGCTTTGAATGTGTTGCACTCTACTATCAATATGTGGTGGAGCTGCAGCCATGCGTGTTATGCATACAGGTACGCATTTGGGTGATGACCCTGATACTCGTGTCGCTGCTCGCCATCGTGGTGCGGCGAAATGCGTTCATGAATCTGTTGGCACACATGCTCACCGTGGTCATCGCAATTGGCTTGCTGGAGCGTTCCTACCAGTTGCTGGGTACCGAGCGCGGTTTTATCTTCAGTGATTGTGGACTGGATCTCGGCTTGCCCTCATGGTTTGCCCTCGACAACTGGTTTCCGGCGATGTTCCAGGTGCAGACCTCATGTGGTTATACGCCGGAACTGCTGTTCGGAGTCACCATGGCAGAGGCACTGATTGTCATATCCGCCGTCTTCCTGCTGTGGAGTGCGGCCATGGTCGTGTCCGCATTGCTGGGATTGCAGTCTGCCCAGGGTGCTGGCCGGTTTTTCTAGCGATCATTATCGTGCTTACCCTAAAGCTATCCCGAAGCCCCGCGATATCCTGTATACATCTTTAACAGGCCGGCCCGTAGCGATGGGCGGGCGGTTCGCTGCGGGGGGTTACACAGCCATGAATTACTATCATTGCCTGCTCAGGCGTCTGGGGATAAACGAGGACCGCAAGGCAAGGAACTTGCTGCTGAAGCCAGCGCTGCAACTGAAGCTGGCCCTGTATGCCCTGATACTGTCACTGATTTTTATCTTGTTTGCGCTGTTGTTTGGCAAGTTGTATTTCGAGCAAACCTATATCACCCTGGTCGAGAATACTACCCAGTCCGAGTACATTCAGGCCATCGTCACCCAGCAGGTACACGAGTTCAAGTCCCTGTCGCTGCTATTGCTGGTGGTGTATACAGTGCTGATGGTGGTGCTGGTTACCGTATATACGCATCGCATCATCGGGCCTGCCATGCCACTCATGCGTCACATCAGGGCGTTACAAGATGGCTTCTACAGCCACCGGGTAAAACTTCGCCGCCATGACTGTTTCCAGGAAATGGCAGATGAGCTGAATGCCCTGGCAGAGACACTCGAACAACGAAAATAACCATCGTCAGGGGATTTTTCTTACTGCGGTTACTCAGCGCGGCACACCCGCTGCTCGATTCACATCGTTAATACAATCTTTCCCTGTACATGACCTGCCTCGATTAAGGCATGCGCCCTGGCGGCGTCTGCTAGCGGCAGGACTGTGGATATCACGGGCTTGAGTTTTCCCTCGCCAATCAATTCTGCACAGCGGTTCAGGATGTCACCCTGGTGTTTGCGTGCGTCGGGCAGGTCCTGCAACATCGGTGTCAGCATCAGGGTGAAGTGGATGCCGAGGTTTTTGTTCCTTGCCGTTCCCCAGCTAACATCGTTGCCCGGGTCCAGCAGGGTGACAACCTGGCCGTATACGCATGCCAGGTCGAGACTGTTGCGGAAGGTGTGACCGCCCACGGTGTCCAGCACCACGTTCACACCACGTCCTGAGGTCCATTCCATTACCTCCGCGGTAACGTCTGCATCGTGGTAGAGAATGGTCTTGTCTGCACCGAGTTGTCTGGCAAAGTCAGCCTTCTCCGTGGTGCTCACCGTGGTTGCGACCCGTGCTCCAGCCGATTTGGCCAGCTGGATTGCAACATGACCAACACCACCGGCACCGCCGTGAATCAAGACGGTCTGTCCTTCAGCCAGTCCGGCGCGGTCGAACAGGGCCTCCCAGGCGGTAATCAGTACCAGTGGGAGGGCCGCGGCCTCCTCGAAATTGAGTGAGGCAGGTTTGATCTCGGCCTCGGCTTCATCCAGCACGGTATATTCCGCGTAGTTCCCCGCAGCACCCCCGAGTCCACCGTGACAGAACCAGACGGCATCGCCCGGCTGGAGCCGGGTGACGCTGTCTCCGGTCTCTGAAACGATCCCGGCACCGTCACAGCCAAGGATAGCCGGCAGGGCCTCGGGATACAGGACGCCGCGGCTGCGCAGCTTGGTATCGACGGGGTTGATCCCCGCTGCCTTGAGCCTGACCTTGATCTGGCCGGGTGCCACGATCGGGGGTTCAGGGATGTCGACGAGTTTGAGTACTTCCTGTGCTGGACCAGCGGCTGTCATGTGGATGGCTTTCATGCCGGTTTTATAGCATGTGTTGCAGTGTGTATCCATGCCTGATTGATGGCAAACGGGGTTGCGGAACTACGCAGGTGTAGTGACGGCAGGCATGTTTCCTCGGGAATCATTCGTGGAATGAGGAACAGATGTTGCAGTTGTTATAGTATGCAGCTTCTGAAATCACCTGCACCAGCCTATCAACCAGATTCTGGGAGAGAGATTTTGAGCCGTTCATTGACCGTCCTGGAGGACATCATCATCCCTGCCGCACAGCAGGAGTTGTTGCCGCGTTTTGCGCGGGTGGAGCGTCAGCACAAACGTGATGGCAGCGTGCTGACCGAGGCGGACCTTGCGGTGCAGTCCCGTATTGCTGCACACCTGCAGCAGCAGTGGCCGGAGACGGTGTTCCTGGGTGAAGAGATGACGGCCAAAGAGCAGTCAGCCTTGCTGGCCGGTGGGCAGCCGCTATGGTGCCTCGACCCGCTCGATGGCACCAGCAACTTTGCAGCGGGCATCCCTTATTTCTGTGTATCGTTGGCCTTGCTGCAGCAGGGGGAGGTGCGGCTCGGGATCGTCTACGACCCACTGCGGGAGGAATGCTTTACTGCCAGTCATGAACAGGGTGCCCGCTTGAATGGCGAGCCTTTGCGGATAAAGCCTAGCGGGCTTGAACTCCGGCAAACCACTGCCCTGATTGATTTCAAGCGCCTCGAGAAGGACCTTGCGACGCGTCTCGTAACCGAGCAGCCGTATGCCTCGCAGCGTAGTTTTGGTTCGGTGGCGCTGGACTGGTGCTGGCTGGCTGCCGGGCGCTGCCATGTATACCTGCATGGGCGCTCGAATATCTGGGACTATGCAGCCGGCAACTACATCTTCCATGCTGCCGGCGGTTATTCATCGACCCTCGATGCTGAGGCTATTTTTACGCACACATTGACGCCGCGCTCTTCCGTTGCGGCGGTGGACCCGTCGTTGTTTGCCGCCTGGACGAAGTGGCTGGCAATTACACCAGCAGAATGATGGCAGCGCTTGCGGCTGTCTCGAATACCCATCACACCGCTGCCGATCGTTCCAGCCGGTGAGTGCGCGCTATACCCGGTTGCTGCCGACTTATGCCGCGCAACCTACCCAGAAGGTCATGTCCTTGTCGAGAAACTCCCGCCAGGACATGTAATGGGTACCGTCGCAGGAGAATGTCAGGCTGATCAGACCATTGAAGATATTGATCGACGAGGATCGCAGGTACAGCGTTTCATCGGCCATGCGCAATTGCCGCATGCCATTCAACACCTTGACAATATCCTCATGCGGGATCACTGCGTCCTCAGGATAGGCGTGTTGCTGGTACAAGAGGCAGATATCCGGGTCACCCAGTGCCTCGTGATCAAGGATGCGATAACGATACGGGTCATCCACGAACCAGACCGTCGCCCGGCTGCTGGAAAAGTGAATCACCGCCTGGAACAGGCCACGCTCGGTAATCAGGTCCTCGAGGATGGCACAGGCCGGTTCCATGTTACGGTCCATCAGGCTCTCGGTGCGACGCTGCTGGAAGACCGTGCCGCGGATCGAGGGATCTCCCTTGATCTGGCGCCAGTCAACAGACTCTTCATAGAGTTCGGCTGTGGCGGGCAGGTCGCGCAAGTCAAAATCGGCGCCGATATAGCCGAGCATCTCGTGGTCGCGGCGCACGACTTGCAGGGCCGTTAACGATGGCCGGTTCACGCG
The DNA here is from genome assembly GCA_022340485.1 of Gammaproteobacteria bacterium. Classification (GTDB taxonomy): domain Bacteria; phylum Pseudomonadota; class Gammaproteobacteria; order UBA9214; family UBA9214; genus UBA9214. The sequence goes on from JAJDNX010000100.1 coordinate 15,506, forward strand.
CTGGCTCAGGTAGGCATCGGAGAGCAGGAAACCCCACGGTGGCACGGCCTCGCGCATGTATGGGCGGCTGGATCGGTCACGGCCAAAGTGTTCAGGGAGTAGTCCGCCAATACTGACATTGTCGGTGATCTGTACCCCGTTGGGGTCCAGTGCATACAGGAACAGGCAATGGGGCACGGAGCGGAAACCGTCGTTGAGGACGATATCCAGTTCTTCGCGCGAGCCCCACACCTTCGCGCACTGCTGGGCCAGTTCGGCCAGTGGAGGGGAGAGCATCCCGGCCAGTGCAACACGCTGGTGGTGAATGGCATCTTTCAGTGCTTCAATCATACGTATAGTTTATACATTCTCGGATTGCATGAATATGAACAAAATGTCAGCAAATGGTTCATTCATTTACCGTGATCTCGTCGCGCGTCAAGCCTGGCAAGGGGGTAAAGGGACCCAGGAATTCACGTCGCCACCAGTTGCCGCTTTGCGCGCGTTCTTCACGGTTGGTGAAGTGGTATTCCCAGGCCTCCACCCGCAAGAACCGTGGTGCTTCCTCCGAAAAGGGGTTTTCCTGCAGCAGATCGGTAACGGTGGGTGAGTTTCTCAGCAAGGCTTCAAGAAAATAACCAAACCAGGGAACATGGCGCGGGTGCAGGGTGACGAACCACATTTGCCAGTCAAGACGCGGCTGGTGAGGCATGATGAACTGCGGACGCTGGTCCAGCCGGTCGGGCTTGTATTTGAAATGATACGGTTGCCAGTAGAGACCGTCCTGTGAGCCCAGTATCTCCAGTTCTATCCTGCGTGTCGTCATGGTTGGGAAGACATGGTAGGACTGGACGATGCTGTAGACGGCTGCCGTATTCATCACGCTGCCGACCCAGCCGGACAGGCGTTGGTTGGTGGCCAGTTCATAGATCTTCAGGCTGCCAATGGTGAAGATGAAGGCCGCCAGTACTGCGACGCCGTACTGCTTGTAGCGCTTGAAGCGCACCGTGGCTTTTCCCCGCCAGTCCAGCAGGGCCTGCAGTCGTGCGGGCAGGACATGGCGTAGTGCCTTGTCGTCGAACAGGAACAGGCACAGGATAATGGTCAGGAGATTGATCCAGTTATGGTTGCTGGTAAGAATGATGAGTAACTGCCAGAAGATGGTGATCCAGGCAGCAGCAAAGCGCCAGCGCCGCGGCAGAAACATCATGAA